>NZ_CP162100.1:981733-1308977 GCF_040869035.1 Vibrio sp. NTOU-M3 | reverse complement strand
TAAAAGCTATCCGAACCTTTATGCGGAGATCTCTTACACCATCTTTGATATGTAAGAAAACGTACCTTTACTTAAAGTGTTACTGGAAGACGATGAAGCAAAACGGAAGATATTGTTTGGATCCGACTTCTTTATGGTCGAAAACCACAAGTATTCTGAAAAGCGTCTTTCCATCGACTTAAGAGCAACGCTGGGAGAAAAGGCATTCTGGCAAATCGCAAATACAAACCCCAAAGCTTATTTAGAAGGAAATAAGTTCGACGTTGACTCGCTACTTAAAGGAAGGACTAAAACAGTAGAAGAAGCTTAAGAAAACTGAAGCCTGCAAACGCAGGCTTCTTTACCACATGACACTAAGCAGTGCAGACAACAAACCACCTATGCCTATAAACACAAACATGGTGAGCAGGCTTACTCCACCTTGCTCACGTAGGACTTCACCGTATTCATTTTCTGCCACAATAGAATGCGCAAGAATGGTGATCTTACGTTTGGCCAAATTAAAATAAGCATAATTTGCATAAAAACCGGTAAAGGTCATCAAGCCTAATACGGTAGCGCCTAATGACATCGTCACAAACTCTCGATCTAAACCAAGTTCTGTGCTTGCAAGCAGTGCAGCAACAAACGCAAGGTTTTCGAGCACAAATAAGTAAATGCCTAAACGAGTGAGCTTTCTAAACAAACACCAACGATAACCGAGTAGAAAGGCCCAAAAGTTAAATCCAGTAAAACCTCCTTCACCTTCAATCTGTTGTGACCATTTTTCTGGATAGTATTCGCTGTGTGTGAATACTTCATAAGCCTTCAGTGATACCTGTTTTGGGATCACTACCTTTTCCCTAGACGAACCCACGACACCTGTTGGAATCATGACCCCTCCTTCATTTCGATCACCTACGAGCGCTAGCCACCTCTACATCCATCTGAGGCGTGTACACTGTGTTTCAAATATTAGACAGACAATAGCACAGCATAAATCGCTAAAAAATTAACCAGCATAATAATGGGCAAACTAAATGATAAATATGCGAATACGAGCACGATTTAACCAAGGCTGACACCTTTCAGACTCAAACCTAGTTTAAGCTCCATTCGTCTTTATTGTCCGTTTCGATTACTATCTCCCTACACTCACAGAACATGACCGACGAATGCTTAAAATATCCAATACGGTGACAATACAACATTGGGAAATCCAGCTTACTGCGATACGTGCTCAAGGCGCTGGCGGTCAAAATGTCAATAAAGTGTCTTCAGCAATCCATTTGCAGTTCGATGTCAAACATTCCACTCTACCAGCGATATACAAAGAACGTGTACTTGCACTGAACGACAGCCGTATATCAAAAGAAGGTGTAATCACCATAAAAGCGCAACAATTTCGGACTCAAGAGCAAAACAAAGAAGATGCTTTGAATCGGCTTGCCGAGCTGATCAGAGCTGCAATGGTTGTGCAGAAAAAGAGAAAGGCGACTCGGCCAACCAAAGCGTCTAAAGAAAGACGCCTCAAAGCCAAAAACATAAAATCTCAAACTAAAAATCTAAGGGGACGGATCTCGTGTTAGCACTTGGCTTGGTTTCAAAGCCACTTACTGTGACTTTGATTTAAAAGGCTGATATTGTTCAATCTTTCAACAACGCACGCATATAACCATGACTGAACAAATCATTAGCATTCTCCTGCCGTTATTTGCACTTGTGTTTGTTGGCTTTCTGGTTGGGCATTTTCTTAAACCAGATTTTCGTCCTATTAATCGTATTAATATGGACACCTTTACCCCAGCATTAGTCTTTTCCTCACTGGTTAGTATGCCACTGGGAAAATCAGAATTACCTTTGCTTGCTGCGGCTACCATCGCGGTACTCATACCCGCAGTGATCATGTGGCCACTATGTAGAGCATTCAAGATAGACTTCAAAGCATGGACGCCACCAAACATGTTTAGAAATAGTGGCAATCTTGCGATTCCACTATTTACTTATACCTTTGGTCAAAGCGCATCCTCAGCTGCGGTGCTGTTATTTGTCGTTTCTGCCTGTCTTCACATCAGTATAGGCTTAATGGTGTTGAGCTCTGGCAACCCCATTAAGCAAATTGTCCGCATGCCCGTTTTTATCGCAGCAAGCTTGGCCTTAGGGCTGAATATATTTGAGGTCACGGTTTGGGCTCCCATTTATGAAGCCACAAAACTGCTTGGTCAGGCCGCCATCCCTGTCATGCTCCTTTCGCTTGGCGCTCAGATGTGTAATTTACGCTTAAGCGGTTTAAAAGTTGGCGTTATAAGCACCATCTTATCTCTGGTTTCTGGAGGTATTGCATTTGCGGTTATCTACCTATTGATACCCCTTCCAACCCTGCATTTACAGATGATGGTCCTCTTTTCCATGTTGCCACCCGCTGTCATGAACTACCTATTTGCAGAGCGTTTTAATACTCAACCCACCCTCGTCGCTTCTATGGTTCTGTTTGGCAATTTCTTCTCAATTCTAACGCTGCCTTTATTGCTCAGTTTCGCTTTGTCTTTGGGGCAATAAAAAACCACCTTAATAGGTGGTTTTGGTAACGAATCTTTCACGTCTTCGGCAAACGCAACCATGGTGTACTCTTCGCGGTTGAACGATGAGTTACCGTGCCCTACTAAGTCCATGGTGATCTCTTGGTACTGCTTTGAAACTCGCCCACTTGGTTTTGCCAAAGCCTGCTTTCCAAGCTTCAACCATGAATAAAGATCAGCGCCATCTCCCCACTCCCGCTTTTGCCATACGCAATATGCTCGCCATCGTGAGATATCGTAATACCATACTTAACTGTTGAATCATGAGCTGTGGCACTCATGCTACCAAGAGCCATGAATACCAAGAATGTGATGTTTTGAATTAAACGTTTCATAGTGTCTCTCTACTTACTTTGGAGGGAACACAGAAAACGCCCTTCTTAATCAATGTAGTCACTATAAAGTATGAAGCTGTAGACGGGTCAATGGTGGTTTAGATAAAGAACTCTTATATTGTATGATTATACCAACTCATTTCTGCCCCGAAGTGTGTTTGAAGAGTCTTGTCATGTCATTAGATTTGCTCATCGGCTTTGCTCAAATCACACATGACAAAATGCTGCTTGTAGTTCATTCCGTGGTAAGGATGAGAAGTCTTGTAAGTTCAATAGTAACTTGTCACCCGCTTTACAACGAGTGTTGAAAGACAAAGACCGTATTCCATGTGGATAGGTTTAGATTGTTGTATTTTAAGTGTAAAATTCACCCATGGTAAAACTGAGGGTACAGAATGAACGCTGGTGAGATTGGTACAAGAGCTGGACGTATATTTGGTTACAATATTCCAGATAATTGGATGATTCGTGATCAAGAAGACCAGAATGATCATGGTATTGATTATGAGATTGAACTCAAAGATCAAGATGGCAAGGCTCTGGGTAAAGAGAGTGTTTTCAAAGTCCAGCTCAAGGGGCAAGAGAACTGTTCATTTATTGAAGATGGTCAGAAGCTGTCATTCTCAGTCTCGCGTGAACGCCTTAAGTATTATCTTAAATTCAATATTCCTGTGCTCTTGGTTGTTGTTGAAGTATCAAGTGAAGAGATCTACTGGGTATCAGTGACTGACAATCTTGAAATACGCAATAAGGTTGAAGATTCAGAAACAGCCAATCTTACTGTCCATCTGCCTGCGACGAATAAGCTTGAAAGAAAGAGCACAGCTTCATTCGATGAAATACTTGTGGCGGTTCATAATTGTTGGGACTATTTATCTCTTAGAGATCTTAAGGCTGCTGTTAGCAACTGTATAACACTTAAGCCAGAAGCATTAAATGATCGGATTGAGCAAGTAGAGAGTGCATTATTTACTGCATATCACATTAAGCTTGAACAGCTTCTCTCTCTCGGACAATTTCCACAAGTTTTTCAACAAGCCAGCGAAATGTTTCAATCGCCGATTGTGCCCTTAAAAGACAGGTTTATCGCGACACTTTACTTTGATTATGCTTTTAAAGTGGCACCATACACACCGATCAAGAGAAAACAAGTTGAACTCCAGCTTGGGTTGTGTGAGCAGCTTTTATTGCTTGCGAGAGAGCAAAAAGAATCTCCATATCGATTGACCGCTATGGCTAAGGCAAGATGTTCGCTGTTCAATATTATGGTAGAGCAGCTACATGCGAATCATATGACTCATCAACACTTTAGAGCGGATAGCATAGAATATCTGCTTATGAACCAAGAGATACATAAGAATTACTATGAGGTGTGCGAGCAGTTAGTAAAGATCATCAATCTTTGTAAGAGACTGATTATTAATGGTGAATTTAGCATTTTAGCTGATTTGATGTGTGATTTAGCATTACCAATTGGTTTGTTTAAGGCTGTTCATAAGGAGAGAGGGGCTGTAGAAGCAATCTCTTTCTTAGACGGATGGTTTGAGCAAATGCTGTGTACCGTCCTAATTTATGCATCTAAAGCTAACGAGTTGTTTAAAGTCAAACAGTTGTACCTTATGGCGAATTTGCAAACGGAGCTTAAGTCATCAATTCAAACTGATATTAGAAGCCTAGTGCTTGGGCATTGTCCAAATGCAGAGGAAATGTTGAATTCACTCGATGGCCAGATCTCAAGTCATAAAACTCCAGCGCCGTTCATAGATTCCAGTGTTGAAGATCAAAAAGCATTCTTTACTAATCTAGCAAAAGGCTTAGGGATGGATCCTGATGATACAAGCACCAGAGAGGGAAAGTTTATAGCTATAGGTTTAGCGAACTATGACCCCACAAATGTTATTGATCACTGTGAACATCT
Source organism: Vibrio sp. NTOU-M3 (assembly GCF_040869035.1). Classification (NCBI taxonomy): domain Bacteria; kingdom Pseudomonadati; phylum Pseudomonadota; class Gammaproteobacteria; order Vibrionales; family Vibrionaceae; genus Vibrio; species Vibrio sp. NTOU-M3. Next base: position 1,304,166 of record NZ_CP162100.1, on the reverse strand, counting down.
GTTTGTGGACTATCGCCCTAGGGGGCTAATAGCCGAACAATTACGTATGCACTCTCTTGGAATGCCTCTGTTGACTTGTTTAAAGCATGAGCACGTTACTGGTACAGGCGGACGACTTATTGAGCTGTTTGATAACCCTAATGGGCCAGAGTTCGCTTTAGGCTTTAAGCAAAAATACTGTGATAAATGTTCTGACTGCACACCAAGACCTGATGATTGGAGTTGGAATTTGACATGGCAGCAAGAAGAGCGAACAAAGCATCAAGATTGGCTGAATAAGCTCAATTTTTGATTTATCGACTACTCATTAAGAAAAGAAGATTGAGGTGCATGGTGCACCTTAATTAAGTAGCTATAGATAACGAGCCATCATGTGCAGCTTGAAGTAGACAGGGTTCAACGCCTCACAAGTTGCTTGAGTAACTGGCTGCCTCCATAACTTGAGCTAACCCAGCTTTTGCTAAATTAGTAAGTACAGTAACTCAGAAATGTCCAATTGCGAGTTAACACCCTACTCCTTCTTTGCCCTAAACAAAAAGGCCTCGCGATTGCGAGGCCTTTGGTTTTCAATCTAATCAGAAGTGATTAGTCACGCAGTGACGCACCGAACTTTTCAGATACGTGAGCAACGATAGCGTCAACCGCGCCAGCGATATCTGCATCTTCAAGCGTACGCTCTACTGACTGTAGCGTCAGTGCGATTGCTAGGCTCTTCTTACCTTCTTCAACGCCTTTACCAACGTAAACGTCGAACAGTTTCGCGTCTTTTAGGAACTCACCACCTTGCTCTAGACATGCAGCAACGATGTCGCCTGAAGCTACTGCTTCATCAACAACTACCGCGATGTCACGACGGTTTGATGGGAACTTAGAAAGCTGTACGGCTTCTGGAATCACTTTAGTGTTGATTGCAGACCATTCCACTTCGAATACGATAGTACGGCCGTTTAGACCAAACTTACGCTCAAGCTCTGGGTGAACGGTACCAATCACACCAACTTGCTTGCCATCAACGATGATAGCTGCAGATTGACCTGGATGAAGCGCTGGGTTCGCTGCTTTGTCTTCAGCAGAAAGCGCTGCGAAAGAGTAAGCCGCTTCGTTAGCTGTTAGCTCAAGAACCGCTTCTAGGTCACCTTTAAGGTCAAAGAAATCAACTGTGTTGGTTTCGATGTCCCAGTGCTCTTCACTGCGAGTACCTGCGATAACACCTGCAAGCATAGGCTCTTGGCGCATACCGTTTTCAGCAGACTCACAAGGGATGAAACGCAGACCGTATTCGAATAGACGAACGCGTGGCTGTTGACGTTTCTGGTTGTGAACCACAGTGTTTAGTAGACCTTGGATTAGGCCTAGACGCATTGCTGACATATCCGCAGAGATTGGGAATGGCAGGATTAGCGGCTCAACACCTGGAACAACAAGCTTTTGCTGCTCTGGTTCAACGAAGCTGTAAGTGATTGCTTCTTGGTAACCACGGTCAACAAGTAGGTTACGAACGCGTTTTAGCGGAATGTTCGCTTCAACGTGGTCGTGCATCTTAAGTGCTGCCGCTGGGTTTTGGTTAGGGATGTTATCGTAACCGTAGATACGACCTACTTCTTCAATTAGGTCTTGCTCGATTGCGATATCAAAACGCCATGTCGGTGCTGTCGCTGTCCAACCTGCGTCTGTCGTCTCTACAGTTAGGCCAAGACGCTCTAGGATCTCCACCACATCGCTATCATCAATGTGGTGGCCTAGTAGGCTGTCTAGCTTAGTGCGACGTAGTGATACTGTGTTTGCTTTTGGTAGGTCAGCTTCTGACTCTACTGCAACAACAGGGGCTACTTCACCGCCACAGATCTCAACTAGAAGTTCTGTTGCACGCTCCATTGCGCTTGTTTGTAGTGCGAAATCCACACCACGCTCAAAACGCATTGAAGAATCCGTGTGTAGACCGTAGCTACGCGCGCGGCCACGGATGTGGTCTGGTGCGAAGAATGCACACTCAAGTAGTACGTCTTTAGTCTCAGTTGTTACACCAGACTCTTCACCACCAAAGATACCTGCGATAGCAAGTGCTTTGTTGTGGTCTGCTACTACTAGAGTATCAGCGTTTAGCTCAGCTTCGTTACCGTCAAGAAGAGTTAGCTTTTCGCCCTGCTCTGCCATACGAACTACGATGCCACCTTCAATCTTAGCTAGATCGAATGCGTGCATTGGCTGACCTTGCTCTAGAAGAACAAAGTTAGTGATGTCTACAACAGGGTCGATAGAGCGGATACCACAACGGCGCAACTTCTCTTGCATCCATAGTGGTGTTTCAGCTTGAACGTTTACGTTCTTAACCACACGGCCAAGGTAACGTGGACATGCTGCAGTCGCTTTCACTTCGATAGAAACTGTGTCGTCGATAGCTGGTGCTACTGCGTTTACCGCAGGCTCAGTGACGTCAGCACGGTTTAGAACGCCAACTTCACGCGCCATACCACGGATGCTGAAACAGTCCGCGCGGTTAGCCGTTAGGTCTACGTCTACAGTTACGTCGTCAAGACCTAGGAATTCGCGGAAATCAGTACCGATTGCTGCGTCTTCTGCTAGCTCCATGATGCCATCAGATTCAACGTCGATACCTAGTTCAGAGAATGAACACAGCATGCCGTGTGATGGTTGACCACGTAGTTTTGCTTTTTTGATTTTGAAATCGCCTGGTAGAACAGCACCAACAGTCGCTACAGCAACTTTGATACCTAGGCGACAGTTAGATGCGCCACAAACGATGTCTAGAAGTTCTTCAGCGCCAACATCTACTTTAGTTACACGTAGTTTGTCAGCGTCTGGGTGTTGACCACACTCAACCACTTTACCTACTTTAACGCCAGTGAAAGAACCAGCAACAGGTAGTACGTCGTCTACTTCTAGACCCGCCATTGTGATTTGGTGTGTAAGTTCGTCAGTCGATACCGCAGGGTTTACCCACTCACGAAGCCAAGATTCGCTAAATTTCATAGTGATGGTTCCCCTGGATTACTTGAACTGTTTTAGGAAACGAAGGTCGTTCTCGAAGAACGCACGAAGATCGTTTACGCCGTAACGAAGCATAGTCAGACGCTCAACGCCCATACCAAATGCGAAACCAGAGTACTTCTCAGGGTCGATGCCTACACTGCGCAGTACGTTAGGGTGAACCATGCCACAACCTAGAACTTCAAGCCATTTGCCGTTCTTACCTTTCACGTCCACTTCTGCTGAAGGCTCAGTGAATGGGAAGTAAGAAGGACGGAAACGAACTTCAACTTCTTCTTCAAAGAAGTTACATAGGAAATCGTGCAGAATGCCTTTAAGCTGTGCGAAGTTTACGTTCTCGTCTACTAACATGCCTTCCACTTGGTGGAACATTGGCGTGTGCGTTTGGTCGTAGTCGTTACGGTAAACACGGCCCGGTGCGATGAAGCGAAATGGCGGTTTGCCATTTTCCATCGTACGGATCTGAACGCCAGACGTGTGCGTACGTAGCATTAGATCTGGGTTAAAGAAGAACGTATCGTGGTCAGTACGCGCTGGGTGATCTTCTGCGATGTTTAGTGCATCAAAGTTGTGGAATGCATCTTCAATCTCAGGACCAGACTCAGTGTTAAAGCCTAGCTCACCAAAGAACTGTTCAATACGCTCAACAGTACGAGTCACAGGGTGTAGACCACCGTTCTCGATACGACGACCTGGTAGAGTCACGTCGATTGTTTCTGCGGCTAGCTTCGCTTCAAGCTCTGCACATTGTAGTGCGTCTTTACGAGCAGCAATAGCTTGCTGAACAACGCCTTTCGCTTTGTTGATCTCTTGACCAGCACTGCGGCGCTCTTCTGGTGGTAGTTTACCTAGGCTTTGAAGTTGAGCCGTTAGCTCACCTTTCTTACCTAGATACTGAACACGCACTTCATCAAGTGCAACTAACGAATCTGCTGCTTCAATAGCGGCATTCGCGTTAGCAATGATCTCTTCTAGATGTTGCATCGTTTCCTCATCTACCTATGTTTTCGACATAAGTGGTAGTGTCCACAGGGTTCCCTTATCAAAGGGATTTTGGGCATTTTCAAATAGCTGTACATAGTAACGAATGCGAGGGTCAAATCCAAATTGAAATCACGCTATTTACCGCCTTTGGATAAAAATTCGTCTCAACGCTTGATAAAAGTGAATTTATGACCATGTTAGATAAAAGAAAATGCGCTTAAAAAGGCCGAACTATGCTGATATCGATTCAACCCATAGCACCCAATCAAGATGAAGCGATCTGCGCCATCATCAAATCCGTAGGAAAAGAGTTTGGCGCAGTAGGTGATGGTTTTGGTCCATCCGATCCTGAAGTGCTTGGTATGAGTAAACACTATTCCCCAAAGCAAAAAAGCCTCTATTTAGTAGCCACCTTGAATGGAAAAATTGTCGGCGGTTGTGGGTTAGCCCCATTTAACTCATCACATAAAACGTGTGAGTTAAAGAAACTCTTTTTACTCCCAGAAGGACGCGGGTTGGGGTTAGGAAAACAGCTTTCACAACAATGTTTAACCTTTGCGAAACAACAAGGTTTCACCCACTGTTATTTAGATACGCTTACCTCGATGAAAGCCGCGATTAAACTGTATGAATCCCTTGGATTTTCGCACTTAGATCAACCTATGGAAGGTACAGAGCACAATGGTTGCGATGTGTGGATGCTAAAAACACTTTAGCCGATACAAAAAGTGCTGAAGGCTCACAGTCCTTCAGCACTCACCAAACTTACTTAACTAAAAATAATACTCCAATGACACCTCAATAAAGTCATCTTTTCTTGCAAAGTACAGTAAGTCATTCGGCGTTTCATTTTCAAATAGCCATCCATCGATTCGCCATTTCAGTTGATTGGTTAAACGGCTCGACGCTTCTAACTTTGCATTATAGACATCGCTGTTATCGAGATCTTTTGTTACACCGATCAGAACTTCCGTTCCGTCTTCATCATTTAATGCAAATCGTGTCCCAACAAAAATATCGTTTTGCCCAATGGTTTGTGCATTGTTCCCTCGACTGTCATAAAGATACTCTGTGATAAAGCCAATATCCCAAACCGTGTCAAGCGCACCGACTATGGTGTATTCAAACCCGCCCACAACACCTGTATGGTTGTCTTGACTGTCCCGATAAATACTTTCTAGCTTCCACAACCAATCACCAACAATCCCCTGAATATCAATACCGACTTGGCTAGCAAGCGCATAATATGGCTTTAATTCACCTCCTTGTATTCGAAAATACGGGTCGCGATTGGTGCCTTGAAAATAACTTAGACCAATATCCCAGTCCCCAAGCATTTTGCTGTAACGCATTGCGAAATCAATGTGTTTTTCTTCTTTGGAAGATTCATACAATGGACTGTCTGAAACCACAACATCAGGCCTTAACCGCCCCTCTTGACCGGAAAAGGTACGCTCTCGGAAGTAAGGAAGTAACATTGCATCAACTGTCCCCCACTCTTTTACCGCAGTGAAATGCACCATGGGTTGACCTAGCTTATCTTCACCATCAACCGCTTCGACTGCATCGGTTTGGTTAACCACATCGACAAGATGAGCCGACTCCGTGACACCCCAGAATACTTTGCCTATCCCAGCTCTAAATTCGTAGTCATCCCAGTAGGTAAGATAGAGTGCTTCTCGGATATCACCGTGGCTACGCTCTTCATCTTCACTATCCAATCGATAAAAAGGCGTAAAAGTAAAACTCGCATTGCCATCCTGAAGTTCCCAATACAACTCCGGAGCGAACACAATGGCGCTCTGGGATTTTGATTGCCCCTGTAACCCATCTGAAAAGAACTGACGATGTTCCACATTTAATTGCCCTGCAATCTCAACAGCATTGCATTGAAGAGAAGCAAGTAAGCCAAGAGTTGTTATCGCACAGGCCATAAGGCGACCTGTCATATTAACTACCTGAACCATGATCTATCCTACTTCACTCGCTTTAACACATTTTTCTGGAAATCGTTCTCTTTCAATCCAGTTTGGAAAGCAAGCTCACTGGTGGTTAACAATGTACTTTTTCCGGTCTGATGATTACGCATTGCCATCTTATGAGCTCGCCAATAACGGTCGAGATAGAGCTTGTAGTCGCTAAACTCCAACGTTTTCAATAAGTCTCCTTTGCGATCATAGAACTCCACTTTTATTGGACGGTAATGCGCTTGGTCAAGCCATACGATTTGCTTGGTGTAACCTGAGTTTTTATCAGTTGGTATCTGCTCAAGAACAAAGCTTTGTGTTCCATTTAAGCTTTCATCCTTGAGGTAATTAAACTGGTATTTTTCCAGCTCAAATGAACTCAAATCTTCATACGCAAACTCACTGCCCATAAATGGGCCAGACTTATTGCGTGATGAAATACGTTTTACCCGTTTGAGTGCTGGTAAATATAACCATTGATCATCTGCTTCAGTCGTATGCGAATGATTGAGAAACGCAGTTCCCTTCACATCTCTAGGTTCATCAAAGATCGTCAGCCCTTTGTCTCCATCATCTTGCACTTCCAGAGACTTCAATCTCATCAGACGCGAACTGCTTTCACCTTGAGCATTTTTGAGCAGCATTTGCATGGTAGCAACGGAATCTCCCCAGCCTTCATCCCTCGCTTTTCTCTCTATCGCAATTTCCAGCCCTTTGGCTGAGTCAGCCCACGCTGGCACTGAGCTTGTGGTAGCCAGAAGTAACATGGCTAAGATGGTTTGAACTTTTTTTGCTAATGACATAACGGTATTCCTTTATCCCTGTGAACGAATAGCTTGTGGCTGAGTAGATACTGATTCTGGTGATTGCGCTTCTGGCGACTCATAAGTGGCTTTGTCGAATCTCATCAACAACGTAGGTAGGAATATAAAATCCACCACTAAGGCTAAAAAGATCACAATCGCGCTAAGCTGCCCCATATCTGCATTCAACCGGAACGAAGACATAGCGAGAACAGAGAACCCAGCAACTAGCACAACAGTCGTGATCCATAGTGCTCGACCCACAGTGTGAAAGGCGTAGCGCACGGCTTCTTCTGCGGTTTTTCCCTGCTTTCTTGCTCTTTGATACTTCGATAAGAAATGGACAGCATCATCAACAACGATGCCTAGCGTTAGTGTAACCACCACAGAGAGACCAAGATTGATTTCTCCGGAGATCATCGCCCATAGGCCAAACCCGATAACGGCAGGCGCGATATTGGGAACAAGGCTGATCACACCAAGTCGTGCAGAGCGCAATGAGAAAATCATCAGTGCCGAGATTAAAATTAGTGTGATTGGCAAGGTCGATAACATACTCGCCATATTTGTCTCCCCAATATGGGCAAACATTAAAGACGGGCTGGAGGCAACCACATCATATTGAGGTGCATTCTCTGCAAACCACGTATAAATACGGTTTTCCAGTTCAACAAGCTCCACACTGCCCAAATTGTCGATAGTGACGACCATTTTTAAAGAAGATTTGTCGACGTTAATTTGATTATTCAAATCTAGGCCGTAAGGCAATGACATCTCATACAGAAGCAGGTATTGCGCAGCAAGTTCACGATCAAGCGGTAGCTGATAATATGCGTCATCATCACCATGCATGTTTTTGTTTAGACGCTTATACACATCAGAAAGTGAAGCGACATGATCCGTTTCTGGTTGCGCGCGTAGCCAATCCGTAAACTCGCCCATTTTTTGAAGAAATACGGGGTCGGCGATCCCTTGCGATTCTCGCGTCTTCACTGCAATGCTGATATTAGTCATACCACTGATATGCGTTTCCATAAAATCAGCGGCTTGGCGAAACTCACTGCTAGAATCAAAGTACTTAATGGACTCGTCATTGACTTTATTGAGTGGGATCAGTGCAGCAGAAACCGCAATCACAACGACACTTAAAGGCAGCAATGCTTTTCGATAGGCAATGACCCAATCACCAAGCTTGTCCATAAAGTCAGTAGCCTCCTTTTCAGAACTCGTATTGTTTGACACTGACACAGGTAAGATCTTGAGAAGAGCAGGCAGCAACGAGAGTGAAAGCAAACACGCAATCATCACACCTAACGCAGCCAGATTTCCGAAATCTCTTAAAACTGGAGAGTCCGACATATTCATCATCAAAAAGCCAATGGCGGTTGTGATGGACGTGATCAAGATAGGCATGAAGTTAATTGCAATGCTGTAATCTATCGCGTATTGCTTACTTTGACCCAGCTTCATCTGCTGACGCATAGTCGCGATCACATGGACACAGTCTGCAACAGCTAGAGTCATCACTAAGGTGGGGATATTCACCGTGGCCGTACTAAGAAACATCCCCGCCCAGCCAGATAAGCCTAAGGTCGCCATTACCGAACCAATAATGACAACCAGTGTGGCCAATACGCTAAGAAATGAGCGAAGCATCAGCGTCAAGAAAAACAAAATAACCAATAACATGGTAGGTACTAGCGTACTGGTATCATCTTGAGCCGCCTGCATGAAGGCATCATTCATCGCAATAATGCCCGCTTTGTGAAAAGAGATCGTTGGATACGCTGCTTGGTATTTTTCTAACATTTGATTGATGCTAGTAACGACTTGCTGCACCTCTGCGGTTTCGTCAACTTTGGGTAGTTGAACCGTAATATTGACGACCGTAACATCCCCTTTTTCCGACACCATTGAATGAAGCAAGACAGGTTCAGTGATCGCTATGTTGCGGATCTTCTGAATTCTCTCACTGGTCAGTGGATAGTCTTCATAAAGTAAGTCTTCAACCAGCAAATCATCGTCCACAGCTTCGGTATGCTGATAATTCGCTAAAGAGTCCGCTCGACTGGAATATGGCACTTGCCATGCGTCTTTTGTTATCTGTTGCACTACAGTCAGCACTTCTGCGGTATAAACATCTCCGTTATCAGGTGCGATAACAATTGCCATATTGTCTGATTTTGCGAAGGTAGTTTGAATCTCATCAAAAGCTTGAAGCTGCTTATTAGAGCCATCAAAGAAGATATTGTAGTCACCACGAAAATATAGGTTCTTTGCTCCTAACGTAGCAGCGACCACCAATAACAAAGTAATAAGAAGGACCCACCACGAAAAACGAGTGGGGGCTTTCAGCCAGGCAGTGGACTGTGAAATAGGTGATTGTTCGGTACTCATCACACTCTCCGTTTGTGACGTTTCGTCAATAATGTTGATTTAAAAGCCAGTGATGCAGTCACTGGCTTTAACTCGAATACATTAAGTCGCTCTAGACTTAAGATTCACAATATATTTTGACGATTCGTCACAAAGGTGACTTAAAAAGCCCATCCTAATGGGCTTTATGACAGAAACAGAGTTAGCGACCGACAGAAGCTAAATATTCCAACTCTTCTACAAATAACTCAGTTTCTACACGTTGCCAGGTTTTTCTGTAATCCCACTCTGTAGAAAGTGGCTTCCAGCCAATACCATCAAGCAACATATTTGCATTGTGTAATACCGAAAAAGGATCTTGTAACCGACTGATACAGTGACTGTTTGATGCATTTTGCGCTAACGCATTAGAGCCGAATGCAATTGACCAGTTTGCAAAAACAATTGCATCAGAGCCAATACCCGGAGAAAACCTTAAATCTCCACTTTCTACGGCGTTATTAACTAACGTATCAGCTTGCGCTATCACTACCTCTTCTAGCTCATTTAACGCTGCAACCCTTTCAGGAGAAGCCTTCTCTAGCACCCACGGACTTTTTGCCATAATGGCACAAGTCGACAACACAGGTTCCATGCGCGCATACACACGGTAGGCAACATGCAACGCGGTTATTTTCTCGCGGCTTGAACCTTCAAATGAAAGTGCACGCTCAAAAAAGATCGCTTCGCTTTTCAGCGAATGAATGCACAAAGCTAGTATCACATCTTCTTTACTACAAAAATGGTTATAAATCGTACCTTTAGAGTAACGACTAGCCGCAGTCAACTTGTCCATAGTCAGGTTGGTAAACCCTTGCTCTTGAACAATTGACTTAGCAAGTAGTGTTAACTCTACTTCTCGATCAGCAATCGCTTGTTGTTTTTTGGTTTTACCAAACGGACAACCTGCGTTTTCTTTTTTTCCATTTTTATTACAGCTAAAGCCAAACATGATTTTCCGGTCCGTCTCAGTTACTAAACTCCTTGGCGGTACATTGTAACACGAATGCAAAAGGTGTGAACCACACCTTTATGACGCATCGTCATTTTTGACACTTCGTCATAATAGTATAATCATTGATCAAATCAAATCGTTTTTTAGTTTATATTTGTTGGAAGTATATTTTGAATCAATATTAGGAAGGCATCATGCGGCTCATCCCATCTATTGTACTATTTTTCATCCCCTTTCTACTCACGGCTCCAAGCTATGCGTGGACTGTAGAGAAGATAACCTCACTCAATGGCGTCCCGTGGGGGCTTTCTTCTGTCGACAGCCAATACCTACTCATCACTGAAAGAAAGGGAAAAATCTCCCTCTTGGATCTTAAATCTAAACTCGTGAAACCACTGTTCTCACCACCAGACATAGTTGCAATGGGACAAGGAGGCTTGCTAGACGTCGCAAAATCCCCTTTTGAAGACAATGCATTCTATTTTACATTCAGTACAGCTTCCAAAAATGCGATTGAAACGGCGCTCGCTAAGGCTTACCTAAAAGACCAGCAGCTAGTCAATTGGCAAGTACTGTTTACCTCACACTCTGGATCTAATGGTGGTAGGCACTTTGGTAGTCGTATCACGTTCGATGAGCAATCTCTTTACTTATCAATTGGTGATCGAGGTGAACGGGACAATGGACAAGATCTCTCCACCCACGCAGGCAGTATTCTAAGGCTCACACCAGATGGACAGCCAGCAGCCGATAACCCCTTCATTTCTGACAAACAAACCCAAGATGAGATCTGGAGTTATGGACATAGAAACCCGCAAGGACTTTTCTACGATGCCTATAGTAAACACTTGTGGTCAATTGAACATGGGCCAAGAGGTGGCGACGAGATTAACTTAATCAAGCGCAAAGCAAATTACGGCTGGCCCATTACCTCACACGGAAAAGAATATTGGGGACCTTTGGCCGTTGGCGAAGGCCTTGAGAAAGAAGGAATCGAGTCACCTCGCAAAGTTTATATTCCATCCATCGCCCCAGGAAGCATCGTCCTTTATCGAGGGAATCGACACCCGAGCCTGAATGGCAAACTACTTGCTGGTGCTTTGAAGCTTACTCACATCAATGTTCTGACGTTGGAAGGTGAACAGATCATCGCGGAACAACGTGTTTTAGAACACTTAGGAGAACGGATAAGAGATATTGAACTTGGCCCGACGGGAGAAATTTATTTTAGTACTGATAGCGGTAATATTTATCACTTAATAAATACTAAATCGTAGAAAAGAAAAAGCCCTTGCATTTCTGCAAGGGCTTTAATCTGGAGCGACACACGAGGTTCGAACTCGTGACCTCAACCTTGGCAAGGTTGCGCTCTACCAACTGAGCTAGTGTCGCATAAATAGATGGTGCCCCGGGCCGGACTTGAACCGGCACAGCGCGAACGCCGAGGGATTTTAAATCCCTTGTGTCTACCAATTCCACCACCAGGGCACGCAAAACTTTTTTGCGATGGTTAGACACCATCTTTAGATACCGCTTAAAAGCCATATCTCCAAATTTTTGGAGCGACACACGAGGTTCGAACTCGTGACCTCAACCTTGGCAAGGTTGCGCTCTACCAACTGAGCTAGTGTCGCAAATGGAGGCGCGTCCCGGAGTCGAACCGAGGTCCACGGATTTGCAATCCGCTGCATAGCCACTCTGCCAACGCGCCATACTCTCAAGAAGAATCTTTTTCTTCGTTTCCTCTTGGGTACGCAGTGCATTCTACGGATTCGAACTAATGAGTCAACACTATTTTTCAATTTTCGAATCGTTTGTCTACTTTACGTGCAAAACTCACTAATTTGGTGATTTTTCTACCAGTAAATACGGGGATTTCAAGAAGATAGCATTGTATTTTCTACATCAGATACAAAAAAACGGGCCGAGGCCCGTTTTTTAATGATGTTCTTCGTTGAGAAGATCGTCTTTGGCTGCAATTAAATATTGCGCCATTGACCAGTATGTCAGGAATGTCGCGATATAGAGTGCAGCATAACCTAGCCATATCATCCAATCATCATAACGCCAGATAAGCACCCACAGAGCAAACATTTGAGATAAGGTCTTCACTTTACCAACCCACGAAACCGCCACACTGGCACGTTTACCTATCTCGGCCATCCACTCACGCAATGCAGAAATGATTATTTCTCTGGCTATCATGGTTACTGCTGGAATAGTAATCCAGATATTATGGTAGTACTCAGTAATAAGGATTAGCGCTGTCGCAACGAGAACTTTATCCGCGACGGGGTCAATGAATGCACCGAAACGAGAAGTTTGCCCCAACTTTCGTGCAAGCATGCCATCGAGCCAATCGGTAAAACCCGCAACCCAAAAAACCATTGCTGCTGCGAACGGCGCCCACGAGTATGGTAAGTAAAACACTACGACAAATACTGGGATCAAGAAAAGTCGCAACAAAGACAAAATGTTGGGGATATTTAAACGCATATTTTTAAAGGCTCTTATCGTTTGCGTAACTGCATTACTCAACTAGCTTTAGCAGGGCCTTATGGTGCGGGATTTTTTCTATTGTTTCAATGCTTGATAGATGTTTTCTGCCAAAGAATGACTTATCCCGGGAACTTTGGCGATTTCTTCAACACTTGCACGCTTGAGCTCTTGCAGGCCTCCCATGTATTTCAGCAGAGCTTGACGCCTTTTAGGACCAACACCTTCGATACCTTCTAAAGGACTAGTTCTACGTGTTTTCCCACGTTTTGCTCTGTGACCTGCGATCGCATGATTGTGACTTTCGTCGCGGATGTGCTGCATTAAATGCAGCGCAGGCGCATCACTAGGTAGATTGAATTCGTCCCCTTCCGTCGTAATCAAGGTTTCCAAACCAGGTTTACGCGTTACCCCTTTGGCAATACCTATCAAAACTGGGCGTTTCGGCCAGTCGATCCAATGCTGGCTAACAATCTCATGTGCACGGTTAAGCTGCCCTTTACCACCATCAATAAAAATAATGTCGGGTATTTTTTCAATATCCAATTGTTTGGAGTAGCGTCGCTCTAACACCTGCCCCATAGCAGCGTAATCGTCACCACCTTGAATACCAGTAATATTGTAGCGACGATATTCCTGCTTCACGGGCCCTTCCTGATTGAAAACAACGCATGAAGCAATGGTACTCTCCCCCATCGTATGTGAAATATCAAAACACTCCATACGCTGGATAGACTCTAATCCCATCAACTCTTGCAGTTCTTTAAAGCGCTGGGAGATCGTCATTTTGTGATTAATTTTGGTGGTAATCGCTGTCAATGCATTGGTATTCGACAACTTAAGGTATCGGCCTCTTGTTCCTGTAGGCTCAATATGAAAGTGGATTTTACGACCAGCAATACCCGCTAGAGCTTCTTGCAAAGGCAACGCGTCATCAACCAAACCATCATTAAGAATAATCCGCGTGGGGATCGTTCTCGCTTCATTATGACTGAGATAGTACTGGCTTAAAAAGCTATGAAACACTTCTTGTCGAGAGGTGTTGTTCGGGATTTTTGGAAAATGACTTCGACTACCCAGAACCTTACCTTGGCGAATCATTAGAATGTGAATGCATGCAATGCCATTTTCTTGGGCGAAACCCAGCACATCCATATCATCCATACTGTCTTCAGATACAAACTGCTGTTCTTGGACACGCCTGATTGCCTGAATCTGATCACGAAATTTCGCCGCCTCTTCAAAACGAAGTTCTTGGCTGGCTTTTTCCATGTTCTCAACTAATGTACTCAGAACCTGCTTGTCTTTTCCTTGTAAGAACAACCGAACGTAATTAACGATCTCATTATACTCTTCATCAGAAATAATACTGCTCACACAAGGCGCAGCACAGCGACCAATTTGATACATGAGGCAAGGGCGCGTACGGTTGCTATAAACCGTATCTTCACATTGGCGAATAGGAAAGATTTTTTGAATAAGATGGAGAGTCTCACGAACCGCTCCCGAATCTGGATAAGGGCCAAAATACTCACCTTTACGTTTTTTAGCGCCACGATGCATGGATAAACGAGGGTGTTGATGGCCACTTACAAAGATATATGGGTACGATTTATCATCACGAAGTAACACATTATATTTCGGTAAATACTGCTTAATATAATTGTGTTCAAGGATAAGTGCTTCTGTTTCAGTATGAGTTACTGTGACATCAATCTTGGCAATATTGCTGACGAGCGCCCGCGTCTTTTCACTATCGACATTTTTTCGAAAGTAACTTGATAAACGCTTTTTAAGGTCTTTCGCCTTACCTACGTATATGACAACAGCCTCGGTGTTATACATACGATAAACACCGGGCTGATTAGTAACTGTTTTTAAGAAGGCTACCGAGTCAAAAGTTTCGATCACTAGAGGGTCTCGGTATCTAACATTCCATGACGAATAGCAAGGTGGGTTAGCTCAACATCACCGCTAATGTCCAACTTATTGAACAATCTATAGCGATAACTATTGACCGTTTTAGGGCTAAGGTTTAACTGCTCTGAAATATCAGTGACCTTCTGTCCTTTGGTAATCATCATCATGATTTGTAGTTCGCGCTCAGACAAGTCGGCAAAAGGATTCTCAGAGGCTGGTGAGAATTGACTTAAAGCCATTTGTTGCGCAATTTCAGGTGAAATATAACGCTGCCCGCTATGAACAACGCGAATTGCATTCACCATTTCATCAGGCCCTGCACCTTTAGTAAGGTAGCCCGCGGCACCTGCTTGCATCACTTTAGTTGGAAACGGATTTTCCGTATGAACAGTTAAAACAATGATTTTTACATCAGGATTGAATCGCAGGATCTTTTTGGTCGCTTCCAAGCCACCAATTCCTGGCATATTCATATCCATTAAAATGACGTCAACATGATTGTTACGACACCATTTCACTGCATCTTCACCGCTTTCAGCTTCCCCTGCTACGTTCATTCCACGGACGTCTTCAATAATACGTCGTATCCCTGTGCGAACCAGCTCGTGATCATCTACAAGGAAAACACTTATCAAACTTGTATCTCCACACTTTTTATTTGGCTCTGCACCCACTCAAAGTAGTGGATATCAGCATCGATGCCTAGTTTAACTCAAAATCGATTTTTTGCTTACACTGAATATGTGCCTAAACGCAAAGTTTAGCAAGTACTTATTCTTATATCTGTAAGCTAAAACGTAATTAACCCATTAATCAACAAGTTACGAGGCGATATGTAGCCTAGCCTCTCTTTATGGCCCCTGTCAATTTAATTCCTCACCAAACGAACAAAGTGCATACATGTACATTAAGTCATGGATAATTAAGCCATTTTCACATTCACAGTAAAGATTAATAGCGTAATCTTTCTAAAGTAAAAAAATGCAGCAATTATGCGTAGAGTACGCAAATTTATTTCATCATCTAAAGACGGGTTACCCCATCTCTCAACTGCATGAGAGACCATTCCATGATACCATTTGGGCTTTGTCGCTCCTGATTAAGGCGCTTTGTCTACTCGGTGTATCATACATTGTCCATACAAGAAGGCTTTCTCTTAACACGTCAATCGCGTGATATTTCTGGTCACACTCAAATTGAATTGTGGGTTTCTACCGCAAATGGGCCTGTCCAGCTTATAGTTAGTGGCGAAAAGCCAGTATTTTTCATTGATAGTGCCGAGCAACAAGCCGTCTCCTTAATTGCTCAGCAAGGTGGTATTGAGTTATCAGTAAAAGAACTGCCTTTAAAAGATTTTTCACAAACACCTTTATCCGCTTGCTACTGTCAAACAAGTAAAGACAGCAATGCTCTCTCAGATCTCCTCCGCCAAGCCGATATTCAAACGCTAGAACACGATATCCGCTTGGCAGATCGTTATTTAATGGAACGATTTATCAAAGGAAGCATTGAGTTTACGGGTGTAACCCAGCAACAATTTAGTTTTACACGCTACTCTCATGTTAAGTGCCGTGAAGGCAAATTTACCCCATCATTAAAAGTCGTTTCTCTCGATCTCGAGTGTTCTGAAAAGGGTGTGCTGTATTCCATCGGATTTGACAGCCCAATGGATAGCAGAGTGATCATGATTGGCCAACCAGAACCAAGTGAAACTGCCATCGAATGGGTTGAAAACGAAGAGGCATTGCTAAAAGCGATGGTGCGGTGGTTTAATCAATTTGACCCTGATGTCATTATTGGCTGGAACGTGATTGATTTTGATTTCCGCCTACTGCATAAACGAGCAGAATGGAACAAAGTTAAACTAAACATTGGTCGCGGCAATCAAGCAAGCTACTTTCGAACATCCAAAACAACACAACAATCGTTTATTTCCATCCCCGGCCGTGTCGTCATGGATGGCATTGATACGCTTAAAACGGCGACTTACCATTTTCGTAGTTGGTCCTTAGAAGCCGTTTCTCAAGAATTACTTGGTGAAGGTAAACAAATCCATAATGTCCACGATCGTATGGATGAGATCAACACCATGTTCAGGAAGGATAAGCCTTCCCTCGCCAAATACAATCTACAAGACTGTGTTTTGGTAAATAAAATTTTTGCCCATACTCACCTACTTGAGTTTGCGATAGAGCGTTCTAAACTCACCGGTGTCGAACTTGATCGAATTGGTGGCTCTGTCGCAGCCTTCACTAACCTTTATTTACCGCAAATTCACCGAGCTGGGTACGTTGCGCCTAATTTGCACCCTGAAAATTGGATCGCTAGCCCGGGTGGCTACGTTATGGATTCAATTCCAAACCTTTATGACTCAGTGCTCGTTCTTGATTTTAAAAGCCTTTATCCTTCCATCATTCGCTCATTTTTGATTGATCCGATGGGGTTAATCGAGGGGTTAAAATTAGACATTGGTAAGCAAAGTGATCAAGCGGTGCCCGGGTTTCGAGGTGGACAATTTCATCGCTCAAAGCACTTTTTGCCAGAGATGATTGAAAAATTGTGGGCAGCTCGCGATATCGCTAAGAAGAACAATGAAAAGGCCTTTTCCCAAGCGATTAAAATCATCATGAACTCTTTTTATGGTGTGCTTGGCTCTTCCGGTTGCCGATTCTTTGATACTCGATTAGCGTCCAGCATCACCATGCGTGGTCATGAAATCATGAAACAAACCAAAGTGTTAATTGAAGAAAAAGGCTATCAGGTGATCTACGGAGACACTGACTCTACATTCGTCTCATTAAACGGTAAGTTTTCACAACAGCAAGCCGATGAAATTGGTCTCGGATTGGTGGATTACATCAACCAATGGTGGACCAAACACCTCAAAGATGAATACAACTTGAACTCCATACTCGAGCTGGAATACGAGACTCACTACAAAAAATTCTTAATGCCGACCATTCGAGGTTCAGAAACAGGTTCCAAAAAACGCTACGCAGGTTTGATGGGAGATGGGGAGCAAGAACGGATCGTATTTAAAGGACTAGAAAGCGCCAGAACAGACTGGACACCACTCGCCCAACAATTTCAGCAAACGCTATATCACATGGTTTTCCATAACGAGAATCCGTCTGAGTTCGTACGTCAATTCGTTGAAGCAACACTCAGTGGTCAGAATGATGACTCTTTGATTTATCAAAAGCGATTACGCAGAAAACTGCATGAGTATCAAAAAAACATTCCACCGCAGGTTCGTGCGGCACGAATGGCCGATGACATAAACCAGCAACTAGGACGACCTTTGCAATACCAAAATCGGGGACGCATTGAATACGTGATCACCATAAACGGCCCAGAGCCTAAAGAATATCAAAAAAGCCCAATTGACTATCAGCACTACATTGAAAAACAACTCAAACCAGTAGCAGAAGCCATTTTGCCGTTTATCGGGCTAGATTTTAAGGCACTCAGTGAGCCCCAACTGGGTTTGTTTTAAAACAAAACATAGTGGGTAAATTTCTCTAACGGTAGTGACTTAGAGTAATACCAACCTTGCACAGCAATACTATCGTTAGCAGGAATATACTGAAGCTGCTCCTGTGACTCTACCCCTTCAACGACAACGTTCAACTCAAGTTTGTCGGCGATAGCCAATATACTGGTAAAGACGCTAAGCCCCTTTTCATGCTCTAACGCGAGAACAAATGAACGGTCAATTTTTATTGCATCAATTTCAAATTTATTGAGATAACTTAGTGACGAAAAACCCGTACCGAAATCATCTATATGAATTTCAACCCCAAGTTGATGAAGTTGATTAAAAACGAGTGCTAGCTGTTTTTCATCTAACAATAGCGACTCTTCCGTGATCTCCAATTGAATAAACTCGCCATACTGGCCAAGTGCATCGCAAAGCTGCTCCATGTACTCATTGTCATTTAGAGTTGCGGCCGTGATATTGACACTGACAGGTAAATAAATCCCTTGCATTTGCATATAAGAAATATCTCTGACTACCTGCTTAATTACCCACAAATCCACGTCTTTCATCAGGCCTGCTTTTTCAAGCCAAGGCATAAACTGCCCAGGGTACAACAACGATCCTTTTTCATTTTTTGCCCGAATCAATGCTTCACAACCAACTGTTTTTCCAGAAACTCGGTTCACTTTAGGCTGATATTCGATACAAAAATCCGTGTGGCTCAACTGCTGTAATTGTTGTTCGACTTGATGCGTTTCTCGTTCCTTTTGCATCGCTCGAAAAATAGGATCGTCCATCAAGGTTTTGGCTTCTTCTTCTCTACGTGAATAGGTCGTGTCGAGCGCTCTCAAATGAATGGCATGCTTTGCATCGGCTAAATTCATGCACCTTACACTCGGTAAATAAATCAGCACACCCAAAAAGAGATTAATGAGTTGCAATACCACAGCCCCCCAATCTCCAGAAGTCGACATCCAAGCATTGAACAATATTGGACTATTAAAAGGGACAGAAACACTCGGTGAGGCAACCAGTTCCAAAGAAACGGCCATCATTGCGACAACAACATTCACAATGGGCGCCAGCAAGAAAGGGATAAACAAACGCGGGTTAAAGATGATAGGTAAGCCAAAGAGCAATATTTCATTGATGTTAATCAGCCCGATAGGAATACTTGCAAGCGCAATCATCTTCAGGCTTTTTTGTTTTGCAAATAACAGCAATGCAATCACAAGCGATAGTGTCGACCCTGCCCCCCCGATAAAAACAAACGCCCCCATAAAAGAGAGGTTCATGTGATATTGACCAGCCCCTCCGGCCAGAACCGTAGAGTAATTCAAATTACTGGCCTCTTGCAGTAAATCCACCATTGGCAGCAAAGCGTAATACCCATGAATACCAAAAAACCATAGCGTTGAATTGAATGCTGCAAACATGACACCAAACCATGTGGGTTCATTGGCATAATCAAGAACAATCAGTTCAAGGACTGGTATCTGAGTTACGCTCATCAATAGCGAGTAGTTAACCACCAATACCAAACCAGCCGTCAAAATTGCCGGAAGTACAAGATTCAGAGACTCTTTCACAATCTGACCAGCACTTTCGCTACGAGTCAGTTGCAAAACATTAAAGCGCAGCAAATAGGCAAGAAAAGGAATGGCATACAATGGCGTAAGAATCGCCATGATGATATTGAAGGTGAGCACCGTTTGTTCTGTCGGTAATATTTCTCCAATAATGATTAAATACAGCACAGAAAGCAGCGCTACGGGTGGCCGAGGAAGACGCCATTGCATGGCTAAAACATAGGAAATAGTCGACGTCATTAAGTAGGGAAAAAACCGAGCAATGACGCTATGAATGTCATAAAACGTGGTCACCGTTTCTGTTCGATAACCATAGAGAAACTCACCAACACAGGCGAAAAATAACGCAAAAGAAGAGATCATAAGACAAGGGACTAACCATATCATCCCTTCTCTTAATGCCTTCAAAGAAGAAACAATATAGCGGCTGTAAATGAGTTTTATCCCTAAGTCAGATCGCGCTACTACCCTATGTAATCCCGCCATACTTTCCCCCACTACTCATATAAAGTTAGCACAGGGAGAAAAGAATTCTCTAGTAAAAACGACTAAAGAAAATCGCTAACCGATTCTAAATTCAGTTTTTTGATATTGCTTCACTAGCCACTCTCCGAAGCCATCCAAAATGCCGACTACGGAACGTTTCGCAATCACTCGCCCAGTAAGCAAAATACCAAGCCGTTCTATTTCGACTTGTTTTTCTGGATAATAACGAAGAAATTGCTGACCACACTCGATAGGGTCTTCATACCAACATTTATCTTTATACATCACCAACGAATAGCTTGCTCTTAACAGTTTTTTGGCGATGATCTTCTGTGCTTTAATTTGCTCCGTATCCGTTGCAGAGCGAGCAATACGATGGCGGTATACCGCTACCCAGTCTTCCACGCCCATATTCCAGTGTTTTGCAATTTCCCAGCTTGGCTCGTAATCGCCAAAACATTCAGACAAATCTTCACCATAAATACAGACTGCACAATGTCGAAGTAAAAACCCCCACGAAAAGATACTGTCTAAGCTTGCGACTTCTTGAGCCAAAACCGTTTTAAATGCCACTTCCGTAATATGCGGATAGCTTTTTTGGAAACGCCACTTGATGGTGTTGTACAACGTCGCACGGGTATCACTAAAACTACGTTTTGAAACAACGATGATATCGAGATTGGAGAAACCGGGCCGCGCTTTTTTCCGTGCAACACTGCCGTATACATAAACACTGTGAAGGTTTTCTCCAAGTCCCCCTCTAAGGAGCTTTAAAATATCCTCCAACGCTGGCTGATACTCGGGTTGAAAGGGTTGTTGAGGGTCTATCACGGAAAGTAGCATGGACATAATAAATTGTGGGCTAGTTAAGTAATGTTCTCTCAGAGCTTCTGACGAATCAAGCATTTGATTCGTCTCTAGATACTCGTGTTTAGAAAATGAACCCTAGATACGAAATGTATGAGAACATTTTCAGACTTGAGTATATAATGCCGACCGAAACATCGATACATCTATGAAGGATAACTGTCATGCCAAAGGCAAGTGAGTTAAAAAAAGGCTTTGCGATTGAAAGCAATGGCAAAACACTACTGATTAAAGACATTGAAGTAACCACACCGGGTGGCCGTGGTGGTGCAAAAATCTACAAACTTCGTTGTACTGACCTTTCAACAGGCTCGCGCGTTGATGAGCGTTACAAATCAGATGACGTTGTCGACACCGTTGACATGTACAAGCGTGCAGCTGCATTCTCTTATGTGGACGGCGATGAATACATTTTCATGGATAATGAAGATTACTCACAATTCACATTTAAGCAGTCTGACATTGAAGATGAGCTACTGTTCATCACTGAAGAAATTCAAGGCTTGCACGTCATTTTAGTTAACGGTAATGCGGTTGCAATTGAACTACCAGCGTCAGTAGAACTCGTTATTGAAGAAACCGACCCTTCAATTAAAGGCGCGTCAGCTTCTGCACGAACTAAGCCTGCTCGCTTCTCAACAGGGTTAGTCGTTCAAGTTCCTGAGTACATTGCGACAGGTGATCGCATTGTCGTGAACACCACAGAACGTAAATACATGAGCCGAGCATAACTATGTCTGATTTAATGTCCTACGATGACGCGATCGACACTGCATATGACATTTTTCTAGAAATGGCTCCTGATAATTTAGAAGCTGCGGATGTCATTATATTTACAGCACAATTTGAAGAGCGTGGTGCAGCAGAGCTAGTAGAAACTGGTGATGACTGGGCTGAACACGTAGGCTTTGATGTTGATAAAGACACTTACGCAGAGGTTCGCGTTGGATTAGTTAACGAGGAAAACGATGTGTTAGATGATGTATTTGCACGTCTACTCATTAGCCGAGATCCAGAACATAAGTTCTGCCACATTTTGTGGAAACGTGACTAAAACGAAAAACCCAAGTACGCGTACTTGGGTTTTTTCTTGGGTGCAGCTTAGCGTTAATGCATACTTACGCATACATCAAATCTAAGATCTAAAAGTAGAAAACCACGCAAAAACCACGTGGTCACTCAGATTATTTTTCAATCTTGATATTTTCTACTCGGGCTTTTAATTTTTGCCCTGGGCGGAAGGTCACTACTCGTCGAGCACTGATAGGAATATCTTCGCCTGTCTTCGGATTTCGACCCGGACGTTCATTTTTATCTCTAAGATCAAAATTACCAAATCCAGATAGTTTTACCTGTTCGCCACTTTCTAGTGCCTTACGAATTTCTTCGAAAAACGCCTCAACCGTTTCCTTGGCATCCCGTTTACTATATCCAAGCTTTTCAAACAGGTTCTCAGCCAGTTCGGCCTTTGTGAGCGCCATAAAACTTTCCTCAAAGCTGTGTTAAACATTGCTGCGAACTAAGCAGCACCAAAGCATTTCGCTTCGCCAATCAACAACATATCGGCTTTACCTTGGAAAGTGTATGCCAACCTTATGATTTACGCCAACTTTTTTAAGTAGGCATTGTAAATTCGTGAAATAAAACAAATAGATAGAAACGTATTGAAACAGTAAATATCAGTGATATTTATGGCATTCACAAGGTCAAACCAAAACAAAACGCTAACTTAAAACCAAAATACAAAATTTAAAACTACGGAATGGAGTTTTGAAAATTTTGTGTAAAGTTAGATAAGACTTTATAACTCAAGGTGTTATTTAATAGGTTTCTATATGCACCTAATTTACAAAATGCTAGCTTATAAATACCTTGTACAACAAAATGGGGCTTAGCCCCATTTCATTAAAATCGGTATTCAAGAAGTTCGCCGTCCAGAGCCATCGGTATTAACAATGTTTGTTCGTCAATATTATAGTGAATATCACCAGCCCCTTGTGCCACATCAATAACAACCTTACTGTCCCCTTTTGAGCTCACTGAAAAAATCAAACCACGTTTCCAGTCTGACAAGATGAAGTCTCCATTTTTGTCTAATTGGATTCCATCTAGGTTGCCCAAAGGCTGCTTTGTTAATGAAGAAATCTGCTGTGTAGCCACATCGACTTTGAGTAAATTTCCATAAGGGGCTTTCAGCGGATTCCCATCACTAAATGAACCCCAAGCAGCAATATATAGGACATCACCAACAAATAGCATTCCATTTGGATTTTCTAATTTTGATGAACTCATCCACGAGCTGATCTCACCATCACTTAATTTGTAAATAGTGGACGTAAACATATCAGACACATAGATATCACCTGATTTATCGATAGCAACGTCATTCAAGAACTTAGCTCCTTTCGGCTGATACTTTTTGATTGCGCCAGATCTTAAATCCACTTCCACCAAGTGTTTCATATCCCCGACATATAACAAGTCACCTTTTACAGCGATGCCTTTTGGGTCTTGTAACCCAGAAGCAACCGTCGCAATAAACTTCTTATTCTTATTAAGCACAACTACAGAGCCATCCTCGTTTTTATTACCCGCTTGCAATGACACAAAGTAAACTTGGCGCTGTGCGTCATAAACCACGGATTCAGCCCCAGCCAGATCAGAAACATTGGTAATAAACTGAGGTTCTGCAATCGCCATGTGACTAAAAGTCAATGCAACTGTTGAAAGTAAAATATGTTTAATCATGTCATTCGTCTCCATTTATTTGACGAATGAATACTAGGGCCATTTACTTTGTTGATATATACATCATCAATTCAATCACTGTTTCCATATCGCAACAATCAGTGACATTCCATTTGTGTTTGCTTCTACATTAACGCTACACTGCTTCGCACTACTCTTAGCTTGCAATCTCATATGAATGACGCCTTTATAGAACTGCAACACATATGGTTCGAAATCCAAGCTCGGCGCTGGCAATCAGTTGAACGTTTCTTATTTCCTTATTACGCCTATACACACCAACAAACGACTAAAAACTATAAGCCATGCTGGGAAACAATGAAACGAAATGCCCCTTTATCAACCAAATGTGCCGCTCGCGACTCTGGCCGATTAGTACCGTTGATACCCAATGACTGTATTGTCGGGCGGATAAAGTATCAGTCGAAGCAGGGATTACTTGAAACAAAGGACGCACTGAAGCAACTTCTCGATTCGTTGCAAGGCTATGTTGTGATTAGTGAGGAAGAATTTAGACAATTAAAAAATGCAGGCTTACTAAACGCAATGCCAAAAGAGTGGTATCTGGGATCAATGCAGTCAAACATTGCAAGACTGGATGCCGTCGGCATCCAGCTTGATGAAAAAAAGTCGCTTTAAGCGGCTTTTTTCTTATAGGAAGTGGAACGTTGCGTTTAGCGAGAAGTTCTTCACATCTTCTTCTTTCATCGAGTAAATGCTGTAGCTAGCACCTAGAGAAATAGGTCCCATGATGAAGTACTCGGCACCCACACCGTACATCGTATCAATTTCATCTTCATTGAAATTCGTACCGTTAATGCCTTTTAGCTCATATGAGTGTAAGCCCGCTTTCGCGTAAACATGAAGAGGACCAAAGTCAATACTAGGTTTTGCTGCAAAGTAAACTGAGCGACCTTCTAGATTGATACCAGCCAAATTACCATAAGTGATGTTAGTAAACTCACCATGGTTTTGGTAACCCGCTTCCAGACCAATGAAAGGAAGAATACCTGTACCAACATGAACATTGTAACTCGTCGATGAATCACCACCCATGTCGCCTTGACCGACGCTTGCGCTACCGTAAATCCATGAGTCTGCTGAAGCCGTCGCTGATGCGCCAATTAAAGCAAGCGCTAGTAGTGTCTTTTTCATAATTAACCTTCTCTATGTGTTAATTTGACGACGAATAATGCGGCAACTGCTTGCCATTACGTGTCAAAATTCCGTGTTCTATTGAATTTGTTATATCGTATGCAAGTTATATACCCAAGTAAAATTAAATAACATTATATTTCACCTAGGTATTGATTACTTAACATTCGTTAATCGCATTTTTGACTCGTTTATCAGAAACCGGATACGGCGTGCCCAATTGTTGAGCAAAGAAGCTCACTCGAAGCTCTTCGATCATCCAACGGATCTCTTTCACGTTCTCTGGAATCACCATACCTTTCGGAATTTTGTTGAGCAGCTCTTTGTAGTCGCTCGTAACAGATTCCACTTTCAGCATGTGCAAACGGTCTTTGTTTGGATCGATCGGCAGCTTCTCCATACGACGCTCAATCGCACGCATGTAACGCAGAATATCTGGCAGGCGTTTCCAGCCACACTCTGTCGCGAAGCCTTTGAAGATCAATCCTTCGATTTGTGCTTTGATGTCCGATAATGCGAACGCCATGGTGAAATCGATCTTGCCTTTCAACTTCTTATTGATATTGAAAGCGGTCGTCAGGATGGTTTCCACTTGCTGTGCAATGTCCACCACCGTATCACCAAGCTCAGCACGAACGTGTTCTTTCAGTGCGTCAAACTTCTCTGGCTCCCAAACCAAACCGCCCTGCTCTTCGATAAGCTTATCGACACCACACGCGATACAGTCATCAATCAGATCCAATACTTTACCGTAAGGGTTAAAGTACAGACCCAGCTTCGACTTATTCGGTAAGTTAGAGTGCAGGTATTTAATTGGCGACGGCACGTTCAACAAGATCAGACGACGCTGACCCGCTTGCATTGCCGTGACCTGTTCGTATTCGGTCTCGTACAGTTTGATTTCAACACTGTCTTTGGCATCCACAATCGCTGGGTACGCCTTAACGTCGTAACCACCGCGTTTTTGTTGGTATACCTTAGGTAGTTCGCCAAAGCTCCACGTATGCAGACCTTCTTGCTCGATGTCGTCATCCGCAACTTTTGAAAGGGTTTCTTGAACTTTGTCTTTCAAACTCTCTTTCAATTCGTGAAGGTCTTTGTTTTCCTTCAACTTGCGATTTCTATGGTCAACCGCGCGGAAAGTCACCTTCAAGTGCTCCGGAATTTGATCCATATTCCAATCTTCGCGCAGAACTTCTACACCCGTCATTCGACGCAGCTCTTTCTCTAATGAGTCCAGTAGCGGCGCTTCCATCGGTGTTGCACGAGCTAAGAAAGCATCAGCGTAGTTTGGCGCAGGAACAAAGTTCTTACGCACTGTCTTCGGCAACGATTTAATCAAACTCACTACAAGCTCATGGCGTAAACCTGGGATCTGCCAGTCAAAACCCGCAGGCTCGACTTGGTTCAAGATCGGCAGCGGCAAGTGTACCGTCACACCGTCACTGTCATCACCCGGCTCAAACTGGTAGCTCAGCTTAAGTTTCAGGTTGTTTTGATGCCAGAAGTTCGGGTAATCCAAATCGGTAACGTGGCTTGCATCGCCCTTGAACAGCATCTCTTTCTCGAAGTTCAGCAGTTCTTTGTTGTCTTTCGATGCTTTCTTCCACCATGTATCGAAGTGTTTGCCAGAGACCACTTCAGTGCCAACGCGTTGGTCGTAGAAATCAAACAGTTCATCGTCATCCACCAAGATGTCACGGCGACGAGATTTGTGTTCAAGCTCTTCCACTTCTTGAAGAAGCTTACGGTTTTGCTTGAAGAACGCGTGCTTGGTTTCCCACTCACCTTCCACCAGCGCACTACGAATGAACAGCTCACGACTGACGGTTGGATCGATACTGCCGTAGTTCACCAAACGCTTCGGTACAATTGGCACGCCGTAAAGCATCACTTTCTCGTGTGCCATGACTGCTGCACGTTTCTTCGACCAATGCGGCTCGCTGTAGCTGCGCTTAATCAAGTGCTTCGCTAATGGTTCAATCCACTCAGGCTGAATCTTAGCAATGATGCGACCCCAAAGTTTTGAGGTTTCCACCAACTCAGCAGACATGATCCACTTAGGCTGTTTCTTGAATAGACCTGATGCAGGGAAGATATGGAACCGAGCGTTACGCGCGCCTTGGTATTCATTCTTCTCTTGATCTTTCATACCGATGTGTGACAACAAACCGACCAAGATTGAGCTGTGTACGCCATGGTAAGACGCAGGCTCATCGTTCAGTTTGAATTCCATTTCACGCATCGACTGGTGAATTTGGAAGTACACATCTTGCCACTCACGCACGCGCAAGTAGTTCAAGTAATCTTGTTTGCATTGCTTGCGGAACTGGTTGCCCGTCAGCGCTTTTTGCTGCTTCTGGATGTAGTTCCACAGGTTCACAAACGTCAGAAAATCTGAGTCTTCATGGAAGAAACGTTTGTGCTTGTCATCTGATGATTGCTGCTTGTCACTTGGACGCTCACGCGGGTCTTGAATCGACAGTGCCGCCGCGATGATCATCACTTCTTTCAATGCGCCTTGCTTTGGTGATTCCAAAACCATACGTGCTAGACGTGGGTCGATAGGAAGGCGTGCAAGTTGACGACCAATGCTAGTTAGGCGTTTCTTCGATTCTTTCGCATCAGAGTTGATTGCACCTAACTCTTCTAGAAGGCGAACACCGTCTTGAATGTTGCGTTTGTCAGGTGCTTCCACAAACGGGAAGGCTTGAATATCGCCCAAACCAAGTGCCGTCATCTGCAAGATAACCGACGCTAGGTTGGTACGCAGGATCTCAGGATCGGTAAACTCCGGACGTGACTCAAAATCTTCCTCTGAGTACAGACGGATACAGATACCCTCTTCCACACGACCACAACGACCTTTACGCTGGTTCGCACTCGCCTGAGAAACTGGCTCGATTGGAAGACGCTGAACCTTAGTACGGTAACTGTATCGGCTGATTCGCGCCGTACCCGGGTCAATAACGTATTTGATGCCCGGAACCGTCAACGAGGTTTCCGCTACGTTGGTTGCCAGTACAATGCGGCGACCAGCATGAGGTTGGAAAATCTTGTTCTGCTCACCCGCCGACAAACGCGCGTAAAGCGGCACAATTTCCGTGCTCTTCAAGTTACGTTTAGACAGTGCATCAGCGGTATCACGGATTTCACGCTCACCGTTCATGAAGATCAGAATGTCACCTAAACCTTCATCGCACAGTTCGTCTACCGCTTCGAAGATACCTTCAAGTTGGTCACGATCATTATCGTCATCACCACTTAGTGGGCGGTAACGCGTTTCTACTGGGTAAGTACGACCTGACACTTCAATGATTGG
This sequence comes from Vibrio sp. NTOU-M3, assembly GCF_040869035.1. Taxonomy (NCBI): domain Bacteria; kingdom Pseudomonadati; phylum Pseudomonadota; class Gammaproteobacteria; order Vibrionales; family Vibrionaceae; genus Vibrio; species Vibrio sp. NTOU-M3. Next base: position 1,275,969 of record NZ_CP162100.1, on the reverse strand, counting down.
TGCGTTGTTGAAGTGTTTTGAAAAACGCTCAGGGTCGATGGTTGCCGACGTGATGATCACTTTCAAATCAGGACGACGTGGCAGCAACTCTTTCAAGTAACCCAAGATGAAATCGATGTTAAGGCTGCGCTCGTGCGCTTCATCGATAATGATGGTGTCGTATTGATTCAGGAAACGGTCATGCTGAATTTCAGCCAGCAAGATACCGTCCGTCATCAATTTGATTTGAGTGTTTTCAGAGATCTGATCGTTAAATCGAACCTTGTAACCAACAAACTCACCAAGCTTGGTTTCCATCTCTTCGGCAATACGGTTGGCAACCGAGCGCGCCGCAAGACGACGAGGCTGAGTGTGACCAATCAGACCGAACTTACCACGACCGAGCTCAGCACAGATTTTTGGCAGCTGAGTGGTTTTACCTGAACCAGTCTCACCCGCAACGATAACCACTTGGTTTTCTTCGATCGCTTTGGCAATGTCGTCACGTTTCTGGCTTACTGGCAGGATTTCTGGGTATTCAATCGTTGGTTGTTGGCTACCACGTTGTTCGGCAACCATCATAGATTTGGCAATATCCAGCGCAATTTCATCGAACACAGCGTTACGCGCTGCGTCTTTCTTAATTTTGTTCGCACCGGAAATACGTTTGCTTAAGCGGAAGCGGTCACGCATCATGCACTGGTTAAGTGCCTTGCGTAGTGATGCAGCACTATTCGCTTGAGCTTTCTGTTCTGTTTCGACAGATTTATTAGGCTGTGACGAAGTCAAAGCGTTTCCTATTTCTTTTCATTACATAAAACTGCGCGGATTGTATCACAGCTCTATGACTCCAAGTAACTTAGGGAAACGTAATATTAAAGGCGAGAATCACATGGTAGATGCCTTCAAACAGGCTTCTAACACAATGAGCTAGCTTCGCAGTTTGAAGTGGATGGTTCCTGTATAACAAGCACTGGCACATTGTCCGCAACCTTTGCATTTGGCAGCGTCAATTTTAGGTTTGACATCGTCTTGCCATTGCAAAGCATCATATGGGCAACAGTCCTCGCAACTGCCGCAATAACCGTATAAGTTTTCGCAGCTGTTCGAGATAGTTGCAATCAAACCTGTAGACTCTGTTTGGTTTGAAAGTGCCAATGTAGGACACGCAGACTTACACGCACCGCATAAATCACATGCCGAGTAACTGATGTCTAACGCGGCAACGCCATCAACCATTTCTATGATTTGGCTTGGACATGCAGAAGCGCACTTTCCGCATCCATCACATAACCGAGTGAACATCGACTCTTCCACCGCATACGGCGGTCTCGCTTTAACACGAGGCTCTTGAGCTTGTTCCACTGGCGCGCGACGGAACGAAAACAGACGTCGCTTGCTTAGATCAACCGATTCAGACTGGCGCATCCGAGTAATCTCTCTTTGCTGGCACAACGACTTGGTATTGCTCACTCAAAGATTGAAGTAGTTCTTCAGTAAGGTTCGACAGTTTTGAGTAAGGCGCAAGAGTCACCACTTTTTTGAAGCGTTTGTTGAAAAAACCAAACCACGTCATCAAATGCTCGCGCAGCATTTCAGCCGCCAGTTTTTGTTGATCAGTTTCTATCAACATGCCTAACACCATCAGCATCAAGCCGATCTGGTCTTCTGGTTCACGTTGATCAGATTCCAAAGCAAAACCACAACGCTGCAAGAAGTAACGATATTCAATGGTTGATTCACCAAACAACACTGCTTCTTTATCTAGATAAGCCGAACCCCAAGGTGGCGCTGGCATCTCACCAATACCGGCAAACATGCGATCGTGCTCCATTTGCAGTGCCTCATCGCTCTCGTTTTGAAAGCTGCGCAGCATGTCATTAAGCGCTTCGATTGGTGTATCTGTTTTGCTCAGCAACGTATCGAGATTTGCCACCGGGTAATCTTTTGGCTGGTAGTAAAACAGTGCACCAAACAACTTAAGAACGATGCTGGTATCTTGTGGTTCAAGTTGAGAAATTTGCATGAAGTACCTTTGATGACTGGTGTTTTTATTCTTCGATTAAATGAAACGGAATAGAGGTGGGGCGAACACTCGCCCCACTCTGCTAATTGTTATCAGTACAAATAATGGTTATCAGTACAAATAACGGTTATTAGTACAAACCAGATGTAAAGTGCATGCCGTAAAACACGTTACGACCCAGAATCTCTGCAACGAACAAGGCAACGAATGCCACGATAACCAGCAAGTTCTTCTGACGACCTTCTGCGGTAAACAACTCAGCGAATACCCAAAGAGCAGCAGCAACCACAAGCAACAGCACGTGACCGGCAACATAGCCAGATAACATAGTGATTTGATCTAAGCCACTGTGAATCGCCGTTGAGATACCTGCGAAGTAAATCGTCTGCATCACTGAGAACGCTAGGTTCAGCGCAATCAGACTTACGCCAGCCCACATTAGGCGACGATTGGTTTTCTCAGCCGTCACGTCCAATACGTTGATCAGCGTGTAACCAAACATCAGACCCGAAGTCACGACCGTGAACCAAAACGCAACTGTTGTCATTGGTGAGTACCATGCTGGTACCGTTTCGATTTGGTAAACATTCGCCATCGCGAACATGAAAATCACGCCAACCGCGATAGACAACCAGTTCACGATTTTGCGAACGCCTTCGCTACCGATTTTTAGAATCGTTAGCAACCAGTACAAACCCGCTAGAGACAGAAAGCTTGCACCCGTTAAGATCTCGTTAGATAGCGCCGCACTACCAACACGGTTTAATGCGTTGAAGGCACGAAGTGGGCTACCTAAGTGAGTGGTTGAGAACAAGAAACCCAATCCCATGACAACCAAAATTGCGAAACGAGCGATGTTCATACGAGGTTCTGTCACACGTGGTGGCTTACCGAATTTCTCGAACGCATTAACCGTTAGGTGCGCGCCAACCGCTGTTTGAGCAAGAACCGTAAAGGCAACTAATGGTGCTTCGTATAACATTATTTCACCTCTCTTGGGTTCTGTAGGAAACCAGTGCGGTCATTGGTTGGACGACCATTTGGGTTTAGCTTCACGATCAAGTTCGGGCTCGTAATGCGAGAATCTGGCAGTGGTGCCACATCCGCGTTTGAACCGTATTTCGCGCGTAGCTCATCAATTGGACCAAACTCAATCGCACGTAATGGACAGCTATCAACACACACTGGCATTAAGCCTTCAGCGACACGTTCGTAACATCCATCACACTTAGTCATGTGACCTTTTTCTTCGCTGTATTGAGGTGCGCCGTATGGGCATGCCATGTGACAAGATTTACAGCCGATACACACGCTTTCATCGACAACAACAAAGCCATCTTCTTCACGCTTGTGCATTGCACCTGATGGACAAACCTTGGTACACGCAGGGTTAGTACAGTGGTTACAAGAGATCGATAGGTAGTACGCGAACACGTTTTGACGGAACGCGCCGTTTTCTTCTGTCCAGTTGCCGCCTACGTATTCGTAAACACGTCGGAAGTTACGGTCGATACCCAGATCTTTGTTGTCTTTACAAGAGAGCTGACATGTTTTGCAGCCAGTACATTTGCTTGAATCAATGTAAAAGCCATACTGCTTCGCTGTGCTCATTATTTAGCCCCCATTTTCTTAATTAGCGTCACTTCAACGAGGTTGGTATGGCTCGGGTTTGATTTTGCCAACGGGCTCGGACGTTGTGTCGTCAGTACGTTGATTGAACCCGCTTGGTCAACACCTTTTGCGTTTGGTGCATACCATGCGCCCTCACCTAAACCAACCACATGCGGCATGATGCGTGGGGTTACTTTTACACGAACGTTCATTTCACCAAACTTGCTGCGCACACTGACCAAATCGCCGTTATCAATGTTGCGAGAAGCCGCATCGACTGGGTTGATCCAAAGCTCTTGTGGTGCTGCTGCTTTTAGGATGTCGACGTTGCCGTACGTAGAGTGCGCACGTGCTTTGTAGTGGAAACCCGTCAACTGAAGCGGGAACTCTTTACGATCTGGCGAATCCCAGCCGTTGAACGTCGAAACGTATTCAGGTAATGGCTTGATCGATTCATCTTCGTCCAGTTCCCATTCTTCGTTGATCTTCGCGAGGGTCTCTGAGTAGATCTCAATCTTACCTGACGGTGAAGGCAACGGATTTGCTTCTGGGTCACGACGGAAGTCTTCAAACGCCACATATGGACGATCGAACTGCTTCTTGTAGATACCCTGCTTTCTCATCTCATCGTAAGTCGGCAGGTTTGGATCGTTGTTTTGTTTCACGGTCTGAGCGTACATCCACTTAAGCCATTCTTCTTGAGTGCGACCTTCAGTAAATTCATCAAACACGCCCATGCGCTTCGCCACACCAGACATGATGTCGTAGATTGGCTTACATTCGAAACGAGGTTGAATCGCTTGGCTTGCAAAGATGAAGTAAGGCATTGACGCTGCCGCACCATCCATACAGAAATCCGACTGCTCTGATGTTGTACAGTCTGGCAGTACGATATCGGCATACTTCGCAGAAGACGTCATGTGGTTGTCGATCACCACAATCATTTCACACGCTTTTTCATCTTGAAGAATGTCGTGTGTGCGGTTGATGTCCGAGTGTTGGTTAATCAGGCAGTTACCCGCGTAGTTCCAGATGAACTTGATGTTGTTTTGGAGCTTCTGAACGCCTTTAATGCCATCAGTAAGATCGGTCATCTCAGTGCCGCGGAAGATCGCGTCTGTCCAAAGGAACATTGGGATAGAAGCGCTGATCGGGTTTGGCACTTTCGGGAAGCGTTGGAATGGGTATGAGTGGTTACCCTCACGAGCACCAGTACCACCACCTTGTAGACCAACCTGACCACGAAGCAGAGACAGCATCATGATCGCTTTACACGCTTGCTCACCGTTTGCTGAACGTTGTAGACCCCAACCTTGGGTGATGTAAATGCGTTTTGCATCGCCGACTTCACGCGCAAGTTTCAATATCACATCAGCCGGAATACCTGTGATTGGCTGTGCCCACTCTGGCGTTTTCTCGATACCATCCGGACCTGTGCCCATGATGTAATCTTTGTAGCTGCCGTTTTCTGGTGCTGACGCTGGCAGTGTTTTGCGGTCGTAACCCACACAGTAACGGTCAAGGAAGTCTTGGTCGACTTTATCTTCGCTGATCAATACATGTGCGATAGCAGCAATCAGTGCAGCGTCAGTACCATGCTTGATTGGTACCCATTGGTCTTCACGACCAGCGGCAGTATCGGTGTAACGAGGGTCGATACAGATCGTACGTGTGTGGCTGATGCTTTTGGCGTCCACATAGTTGTGAACCTGACCACCGCCCGACATACGAGTTTCTGCGGGGTTGTTACCAAACATCAGACAAAGATCTGCGTTTTGTACGTCGTCAATCGAGTTGTTGTCTACCCAAGTGCCGTAGAAGTACTCAGACATACATTCAATGTTCGCTGCTGAGTAGTCACCATAGTGGTTCAGGTAACCACCACACAGGTTCATCATACGTGCAACCAATGTCGCGCTTGGATCCCAACTCTTAGTTACCGTACCACCCAAGGTACCCGTACCGTAGTTTAGGTAAACCGCGTCATTACCGTAGTCTTTAATGATGCGTTTTAGGTTGTCACCAATGAGGTCAAAGGCTTCATCCCAAGTGATGCGTTTGAACTTACCTTCACCACGTTTACCAACGCGAAGCAGCGGGTATTTCAAACGGTCTGGCGAGTAAACACGGCGACGCATAGAGCGGCCACGCAAACAAGCACGAACTTGGTGGCTCTGATTAAATACATCTTTGCCTGTGTTATCAGTTTCTACCCATTTGATTTCACCATCGACCACGTGCATACGCAGCGGACAACGAGAACCACAGTTAACCGTACATGCCGACCAGACAATTTTTTCATCTGGTTTTGCTGGCGTTTCTTTGGCAACCGCTTTAGTTGAAAAAGGCAGAGAAAGTGAACTTCCTGCTACCGCAAGTGCGCCCAGTGCAGACCCACCCTTTAATGCATCTCTTCGGGTGAGATTAAATTTACCATTTTTATTCATGGCTTATTCCTAATATTCAGTCACTACTAGCAAATAAGTAATAGCGACGACTTACCAAGGGATTAATAAAAACGATGCGGATAGATAAAAATTATTTTTAATTGCTCAATTTTAAATTCAAAGCAATGCTCAATGGACAACTAGACGAAGAGTAAAGCTAAGCCGCATCAACAGTGGGCTTATCCTTGATGATCTTGTAGAGATTAAAATTGACGTTTATCAATTAATGGTAAGAGTTTTTGCAACCTTATATTCCAAAATAAATTTCATTATTGAAATAATAATTAAATTATAAATAAAAGATAAATATATAGGTCACAACAAAAGAATAACGAAAGAAATATATAATCAGGAAATATTGAATAATAGAAAGATAAATCGTTATCATTTAGCCCTGAATGGTTTCAGGGCTAAATTTAATAACAATTAGAAGTCAAACTGGACGTAAATCGTGTTGTAGTTACTGCCACCTTTGATCCGGCCATACTGAGAGGACTTCTCAAAGATAGCGCTTCGGTGATGAAGCGAATAACCGAACCACACATGCTTAAAATCACTGTTATTGAACAGATCTCCAGCATTAACATCAAATGAGAAGTCGAGGTAATTTAAGAGATTACTCGGCGTATAACCTTTTTCATCCATCTCGGTTTGTTCGATATAGGTAATGTTGTCAACGTAAGACATCCCTTCCGCAACCCCGAAGCGCCATGTTGTTGGCCAATTGAAAGTGTAATAAGCCTTAATTGCTGCCACGTATTCGGTACTTGAAGATTGAACGTTCGAGCGCCAATGGTGAACAACCCCTGGCGTTAAATAAATATCGAGCGGCAAACCAAACAACTCATCAGTCAAAGGGTGTCCATAAAAGAAAGACGTCAGTTGGTTATTATGCGGATCTTTTTCCGTGTTGAACTTCATAATATCGCCAATATTCGATGGCGTTGCCCAGCCGTGTGCCACCCGAAGGTAACGTTTATGACTTAGTTCAGATTTGCGTGGTTTAGATTGGTCATTAAAAAAACCGAAACCTAAAAAGACCTCACCTTGGTAGCGATCCTCGATTGCACTAGCGCTATAGGCATTTTCGTCCAATCGAGTGATGCTCGCACCACTTAGTAGATATAAGTTCGACATCACGTGATATCGCGCATCCAAGCCGATGGTTGCATCAATCCCAGCCCCTATTTTCTGGCCACTATAATCAGAAAGCGCGTAATACTGGCTGTTAAAGTCCGCATCTTTGTAACGTAGAGTCACCCTTGGCTTTAGCTGCCAATCTTCCATCTCCACTTCACCTCCCAGCGTGAGGTTAGCGTGGAAACGAAACTTCTTGTCACTCATGATTTCGCCATCTAAATGCCAAGAGTCATCAAGTCGATATCTCAATCGCCCACCAAAGTCTGCCGAATCACCCTGATTTGCATTTTGTGATGATGCGGGGATATCAACAAAACGTAAGCGAGTTAACGCACTCAATTCAAACTGCTTGTCCTCTGTCGAATACAGGTAAGCACCACCTTCTAGCCCATCAATGAACACATGCTCATTTTCAAAAAACATCATCGGAACAAAGGTACTTACTGACTGGTCGCCATCCCCTGTAGCAAACGGAATAGACGCAACACGAGCAACGGCTGCAATGCCCCACTCTTGCTCTTGTACTACACGCTTAATGGCTTCCTCTGCGAATACTGAACTAGAGAATCCTGCTCCTACTAAACCACTTAATAGGATTAACTTATTGTTTGTTATCATTTTATGCTCTGAAAATATCGGCAACGCGCTCACTTTATAAATAAATGAGTCACTAATACTTAGGTTTCAGGTCGATTCGCCGTTACAATAAAAAGATATAAATACTCTTACTGAATGATCGTGAAAGCGTCTGAACTTAAAAATATCTTAAATACTTTGCCTGAAGGTATAGACCCGAACATTGTAACAGGTGATGAATGGTTACCGGAACTATTAGTTCACACCCACCTTGAGGATGAACATCTATTTCTGGAGTTTGATAATGCACCAGAAGACATTCAAGGAGACAATGAAGGACGGGGCTTCGTCTCACATGAAGTGGAGATGATCCGTCATCGTTTTGAACAAATTCTGGATGACTCCAGTGATACGAAAACTAAAGCAGACGCCATGCTTGCGCTTTTTTTGATGGGTCATGAGCTTTCCAGCTCTGAAATCATTGAGATTCTAGAAGACCCTGCCGTTCCAGAAGATCCAGCTGAGGAATGATGACCACCGACTCGAGCTTACCGCTATTTTTGGCAGGACCTATTCTGCGTAAAGCCACAACGACTGAGCTGGTGTTCTGGGGTGTCACTTCAGAACCGATAGACGGTGCGTTTCACCTTTACCTAGAACCTGACATGGGTGAGGTTTTCTGCCAAGAATTGAGCAGCTCGGAGCCGTTTCAAGTTGGTAAGAAGGCATATCTTTACCTATGGCAGTTTCATGGACACTTTCCAGAATACACTGCACTGAGTTACGAGTTTGTCACTCAGCGCGGCCCGTTATCTGCGCTCATCCCCTCTCTTTGTTATCAAGAGGAAAATCGACCTACTTTTGTCATCTCTTCGAAAGCTGATTACATTTTGCATGGCTCATGTCGAAATCCACATCACTCCAGTCCAGATGCTCTTGCTGCCGCAGATAAAAAAGTGGCTCAGCAACCCTTGGAGCAACGGCCTGATTTACTGATGATGAGCGGTGACCAGATCTACGCCGATCACGTCGCGTTACCTATGTTAGATGCCATTCAGCAAGTGATTGAGTTGTTGGGATTACCAGAAGAAGCCTTTACCCAAGCTCCGATTGAAAACAGCCAAGCCCTGTACCAGCATAAACACAACTATGCAGGACGAGATCAGCTACTGCCTCACTATGTAGAGGAAGACGGTTTATTGGCAAAGCTTTTGCCAAAACGTGGCATCCCGATTTTTAGTTCACGTGACTGTGAAAACCATCTGATCACCTTCGCCGAATTCTTTGCGATGTACTTGTTAAACTGGTCACCTGAATTGTGGTACTGCATTCAAAGAGAACACTTACTCGAACAACAGTTTACTCACGCAGAACACACACTATCACCGAAATGGCAGCAGCAGTGGCGTGAAGAGAAGGTCAATATCGATCAGTTTATCGAGGATTTACCTAACGTTCGCCGATTGATGGCTCATATCCCGACTTACATGATTTTTGATGATCATGACATTACGGATGACTGGAACCTCACCGTGGGCTGGGAAAAAGCCGCTTACACCAACCCGTTTTCTAAGCGAATTATTGGTAATGGACTGATCGCCTATTGGCTCTGCCAAGGTTGGGGTAATGAGCCAGCACATTTTCCTGATGAGTTAAAAGACTTAACCGCACGTTACCTAAAGGCCCCAGAGCCACAACATCAAGATGAACTAATCCAGTATTTATTTACCTTTGAGCGTTGGCATTACACCATTCAAACCACCCCTAAGGTGGTCGTGTTGGACACGCGAACCCGTCGATGGCGCTCCGAATCCCGAATGAATAAACCTTCTGGGTTAATGGACTGGGAAGCTCTGATCGAATTTCAGCAGGAATTAATGCACCAAGATAAAGTGATCGTGGTTTCTGCTGCTCCTATGTTCGGCGTCAAGTTTATAGAAGCACTACAACGGGGAATGACTTGGCTTGGCTATCCACTGCTGATTGATGCGGAAAACTGGATGGCGCATCCGGGAAGTGCGAACACCTTGATCAGTATTTTTACTCACACTAAAACGCCCACTAATTTTGTGATTCTCTCAGGTGATGTGCACTACTCTTTCGCCTACGATATCAAGCTGCGATTTCGTCGCAACAGTCCGAATATCTATCAAATCACCTGCAGTGGATTTAAGAACCAATTTCCAGAGCTATTACTCACGTTGTGTGATTTTATGGACCGATGGCTCTATTCTCCACGCTCCCCACTGAATTTCTTCACCAAACGGAAGCGATTAAAGATTTATAAGCGCGATCCTGATTCGCCCGGGCACAAGCGGCTTGTAAATAGCAGTGCCATTGGCGAACTCACATTGGACGCTCAAGGCAAACCAAAGCAGATTTCAATTCTCACCGGGCATGGTGAGACGATTGAGTTTATGCCGATTAAACGAATCGAGTAAGTGAACGTCACCAAAGACTAGGTTAGTTATAGGCGCGTGCCAAGGTTCCTGAACCGAAGTACTGATACGCTTTCGAGTCGTTTGCGACAAATACAGACTCTCCGGATGTGAGCGTCAATTGCTTTTGCCTGTCTGTTATCGTCACTTCACCTTCAACACAAAAAACAATTTCGGCGCCGCGAACATACTGTGTTTTGGGGTCTACCTGAGAAAACAGAATATCAAAACCAAAGTCATCGACGGGTATGGGGTAAGACAGTTTGCCATCCTTCATTGTGGGAGAGAGTTTCAACGTTTCCGGCGCAATAGATTTAAAAAGGGTGTTGTTAATCAACTCTGAAACGTCGATGTATTTAGGCGTCAGGCCAGCACGTAATACATTATCGGAATTAGCCATAATTTCTAAAGCTGTCCCATAAACATACGCATGAGGCGTTTCAGCATGGAGGTACATCGCTTCTCCCGGCGCTAATTCTATGGTGTTGAGCAGCAAAGGAGCAAACAGTCCAATATCGTCCTTGTAGTACGTTCGAAAGTCTGCACTATAAGCTAGCGCTTCACGGCCGATAAAAGTTTTCGCTGGACGCCCATATGCAGCATATAGCTCATTTAATGCCGCCTCTTTACGCTTCCCTTCCAGCGACATAATCGTTTTAAAAAACGTCTGCAAGCTCTGGCTGGTTTGTTCTGATTCTAATAAAGCGACGTCTATCGCTAAGGTGGGGATATCAATCTCTTTGAACAAAGCGACAATCTGCTCTATTGGGCGAAAACCGTTCATCGCCTTGAAAAACGTAAGCGCATAGACCATTTCAGGCTTATGATTTGCATCTTTGTAGTTGCGATTTGACGCGTTTAACTCAATTCCTTGATCATTTTCGCGCGCATAACCCACTTCCGATTTACGTTTATTTGGATGGACCTGAATCGACAGCGGCGTTTGAGCAGAAAGCACTTTAAATAAGTATGGCAAGTCCCCAAAACGGTAAGCCGTATATTCACCTAATAACCTTTCTCTATCTTGTTGAATCAGCTCTGATAGTAGTTGACCTGATTCTGCCACTTTTGAACAGCCATTTGGATGAACTCCCATCCAAATTTCAGCTTGAGGTTCATTGTTTGGATTAGCGATACCAAACAATGAACCAATTGAGCTGTTGCTGCCCCAAGCGTAGTTTTGAATAACGTTATCAAGTTTATACAGTGTCATGTTTATACCTTGCTGAGATTCGCCTTCGCATCAGCTGGATAGATGACCCCATTACTCCTGCGTATTTCTGTCAGGAGCCTTGAGACAATTAGAGCCCGCCGATTGTCATAACTTTTCTGTTCAATAATGTGTTCAGCAAAAGCTTTCGCTTCATAAAACATCGAGTTGTCAGATTGAGGCAGTTCGTGCTGTTCAATCAAGCCATTGCGATAGTGAACGGTAAACCGATTGAGCTCCGCGATATGGTCGATCAAGATGGCACCTTCTTCACCTTGAATTTCACTTGGCGCATAGCCGTTAGAGACTTTCGAATGAGAGACCTCAACTGAAAAATCTGGGTACTCAAACGACGCGGAACCATGCCCATCAACGCCCGATTCCAACAAGGCTGCCCGAGATGAAAAACTTAAGGGCTCTCCAAACAAGGAAACCATCGCCGAGACACAATAAAACCCGATATCCACCAATGAGCCGTTAGAAAACTCAGGATTAAAAGTGTTCGGATTCTCCCCATCAAGATAGCGTTGATAACGCGATGAATACTGGCAGTATGTAAGGTGCACCTTATGAATTTTTCCGATGCTATCTAATACCTGCTTCAACACAGCGAAATTTGGCAAGTACTGTGTTTTGTAGGCTTCAAAGAGAATGACGTTATTTTCTTGTGCAACTTGGAACATTTGTTTTGCTTCATCCAAGTTAGACGCAATTGGCTTTTCACAGATGACATGCTTACCATGAGACATCATTAAGATAGATTGAGCACAATGGAATGAGTTTGGCGAAGCGATGTAGATGGCTTGTATATCCTTGCGCTGCGCAAGGCTGGTTAAGTCCGTTTCAATCGAGTCAATATTGAATTTCTCTGCAAACTCTTGCGCTGACGTTGCCGCCCGCGAATAAACGGCGGCGAGCTTCATTAAACCAGTCTCTTGCGCCGCTTCAACGAACTTTTCCGTAATCCAGTTTGTACCTATCACTGCAAAATTAATCATGTTCCGAGCCTCTCTCAACTTAAACTAACGTCAATTACACCATAAGAGCGAACTCGTTCAAGCCATTCATTGATATGTTCTTCATCTGGCACCTTGGCATTCACGGCATAGTCTTCACCTATTGCTTCCGCCTTGCCTTTGCCAAAGTTGTGATAAGGCAAGAGTTCGACTTTTTGGATATTTGGCATCGAATGACTCAGTTGCGCAATCGCTTCTAAGTGCGCGTCAGAGAGGTTGTAACCGGGAATAATAGGACAGCGAAGAATGATCTTGGCACCGATATCATTCAACACAGCCAGATTCTGCAGCACGAAATGCTGTGAAAGTCCGGTAAGTTGCTTGTGTTTCTTTTCACCAGTGGCTTTGTAGTCAAAGAGAAATAAATCTACATACGGCGCAATCTCGCGGTAATGATGCGGCTTGGACGCACCATTCGTTTCTACACAGACATGAATACCATGTGCTTTGCATTTTTTTGCTAGTGCCAAGGAGAAGTTAAACTGCTTCAGCGCTTCCCCTCCAGAAAGCGTGATTCCACCGCCGGACTTATCAAAGTAGATCTTATCTTTTATCACTTCAGCAAAGACCTCATCGACGCTTTGCTCTTTTCCATAAATCTTAAGCGCATTCTGAATGCACGCATCAACACACTGTCCGCAAGCATCACACAGAGAAAAATCGGCCTGATGAAGACCTTGTTGATCGAAGGTGTGTACCCCATTGGGACACACCCTTTCACATTCACGACACCCAATGCACTTATCTTTCGAGAAAGAGAGTTGTGGCTTCACACTCAGCGATTCTGGGTTATGGCACCACACACATTTCATTTGACAGCCTTTTAAAAAAACGGCCGTCCGAACACCGGGTCCATCATTCACGCTGAATTTTTGAATGTCGAAAACAATGCCGTTCATATGCTTCACTTATATGCGATAAGAAGTCGAGCAGCTTTAATCATTTAGCGTTCGATTGAGGATCTCTAGCTGAACATCTTTATCTAAGTTGACAAAACGTGCGCTAAATCCTCCCACTCGAACCACTAAGTTCGGATACTTTTCCGGGTTGTGGTAAGCATCTTCAAGCTCACCTTTACCCACAACGCTCACCATGATCTGTGGGCCACCCTGTTCAAAATAGCCATCGAGCAATGCTTCAATAATCAAGCGCTTCTCTCGGTACATGTTCTTGCTGAACTTCATATTCTGTACTGACCCGGCATGAACCTCCGCTTTTAACTTCGCCAATGAATTCAACATGGCGGTTGGGCCATTCTTATCTGCACCACTCTGTGGGTTGTTAGCATTGCTCATGTAAACACCTTGATGTCGGCCATCAGCAGACGCGCTTGTCGCTCGTCCCCATTCGGTATTCACTTGGTTATTGATGATCACAACCAGATAGCTGTCTAAACCGACCTTTGCTGCTGAATCCTTGATACCATTACAAATGTACTCATGCATCTCTACGGCAATGTCGTCGACGAAAGGGTCATCATTGCCAAATTTTGGTGCCTGAATGAGGTCGTATTTCATTCTGTCGTAACCATTGAAATCGACCTGCAACGCAGCGATCAACTCTTGATAGCTGTATTTCTTCTCTTCAAAAATCACACGTTTAATGGCCGCAAGTGAATCATAGGCGTTGGTATTACCATAGGTCTCATTAGTGCCACCTAACTTGTATACTCCGCCATCCAGCAAAGCCTTACTTCGACCAATACAGTCATCCGTTAGCATACTGGTAAATAGAAAACCTACTTCTTGGTTCATCACTTCATAAGAGAAAGTTTGCGCTTTGGAGGTTATTTCAATGTAGTAATCCAAAAGATCACGATAATTTTGCATCACCTCTTCAAACGTCGTTATGTGCTCTGGTTGAATTAAAGCAACTCCACCGCTTTTGTCCTTACCGTCCCAAAAGTCTGTGCCACCAGTCAGTGATATATTCAAAATCTTCAGAATGTTAATGCATGTATTTGGCGTTCCGACACTCTTGCCTGATAACACAAACTCACCACAGCCAAATGGCACATAGTGCTCGGCATCTTCTTCGGAGATCTGCATCGACTTCATTACCGCAGGAATGTTCACGTCATCGTTATAAAGAATGGGGTAAGTCAATCCTTCACCGATGGCATCTAAAGCCTCTTGATAGACATCGTTATTCATCCCTTTGAAAAATCGCAGGGTAAACTGTGGCTCTGTATCTTGGTTCTCACGAACCGCTTGGATAGCTAAACGGCAATAAACATCGGAAGTCTCTGGATTACGGCGACCTTTCCCACCAACCACTACACGGCCATTAACTGTCGTTTTTCGAGCTTCAATCAATCGATAATGTGAGCGGATATAATCAATAGCTTGGCGTTTGGTGATGCGGCCAGTTTCTAAATCAGCAGCCAAAAGATCACCGAGGTAATCATCCATACGGCCATAGTTCACTACACCAGCACAAAGGCTAAACAGCCAAGATAACTGTATTCCTTGAAGAAAGGTTTGCGGTTTATCTCTACGAATCGCGGTTAAAGCATCGATCAGAGTGTTCATTTGGTGCTTGCGAGTTAAGCTCGTGGCAGCGCTCAACGTTTTAGCGCACAACGTAATATGGTGATCAATCACGTTTTCTAAAATATCAAGACAGCCTAAAAAAGCCTTGTGTAATGACTGTGCTTTTACATCACCAGCAGCTTTTGCGTTAACCAGCTTATCGGCAATCATGACGCGCATGCCTTGAATACCATGATCAATCAACTTGTTGTAATCAAGGTACATTCCGCTCAAACGAGCGGTGGCAATCGCTGGATAATTGACATCCACAAACTTACCTAACGTTGCATCATTTAATGTTTGACGAAAATAAATAGAGCGCGTGTCATGGACTTTCCAGTACTCAATAAGCGCATCAACGCGCGGATGTTCAGGTACTTCAAGCTCATTTTTAAATGCCGCGAGTTTATCAAAATTGCAGTAGTGACCAACACCGCCGACTGAAGTTACGCTACCAAAGCCAATCGCCAACGCATCTACACGCCCAACAACACAATCCTCTTCTTCAATTTGTCTAAACAAAACTGGATACAACTGCTCCAAACACTTAACTTCACGAAGATAAACATCCTCTTCCGATCGATGTGCTTGTGTGTATGCTTCCATGATAGCTAACTGGGTTAGGCTATCTTTTTCACAAGGTATTTTCTTGTTTACATCCACTTGGCTTGGGTTGTTGTCGATTTTTGATGACATAGTTAGTTCCTCTCGAGGCGATAAAGCAAAACTAAACCCACAACAAAAATATGTAAATACAAATTAAATACAAGAAAGTAAATTGATGATCTTGATCATAAATCAAGCAGTATCATGATTTGTCTACTTTATACTGAGTAACTCTGTTAGCATGTACTCAACCTAACGAGGCTTAATTTAGTTTTTCGTACAGAATATGTGTTAACAGCTTCTAGATTGAGATAAGAAAGAACATTTGATATGAAATATGTAGAGGTTTACCAAGCGATTAAATCCGATATCGTCAATAATACCTACCCTGCGTGGTCGCAATTAGACGGTGAACATGCACTTGCAAATAAGTTCGGAGTTAGTAGACCCACACTTCGCAAGGCAATCGAGAAACTCAAGCAAGAATCGTTTGTCCATTCTCGCCAAGGTTCAGGGATGTTTGTTAATCCTCCAGAATTTTATCAAGACAATAATCTCACGAGTATTTCTGAGCGGATCAACAAAGAAACCGATCTCAAGAGTATCGTATTGGAATTTTCTCAGGTACCAGCAACAGCGGCACTGGCAGATAAATTTAAACTTGAAGTTGGTGCTGCTCTTCACCATTACAAGCGCATGCGTATTATCAATGGTGAACCTGCAATGCTTGAAGAAACATGGATGCCTGTCAGCCTATTTCCTGACTTCAACGCGACGCATTGTGAACATTCGGTGCTGAATTATATTGAAAACGTAGCTGGGCAAAATATCAGTCACGATGCGAAAACCATATCCGGTAAGACTCTCAGTGAAAAGGAAGCGTTCTTACTAAGAACCGAGCCAAATCACGTCACATTGGTGATTGCACATAACGTATATTTGCTTCACTCCGTTCTGGCGCAATATACAATTGAAACTTTAGCCTCTAACGAGATCACAACCGTTTCTATTCGCTAATTGTTCCAAATGGCTTGATGTCCCATCAAGCCATTTCTACATTCACATTTTTGCTAGAACTTTGGTGGCAACATAACTTTATTTTTCGCCACATTCTCACCACGTAAATGATATAAACGATGCGTGTGATTGTCTGGATGATCTGGGTTGATTTTGCAGTCTAACGAAACATAACGCATGGTATAGCCACATCGTCTCAATTCACTATGAT
The DNA here is from genome assembly GCF_040869035.1 of Vibrio sp. NTOU-M3. Taxonomy (NCBI): domain Bacteria; kingdom Pseudomonadati; phylum Pseudomonadota; class Gammaproteobacteria; order Vibrionales; family Vibrionaceae; genus Vibrio; species Vibrio sp. NTOU-M3. The sequence continues at coordinate 1,259,161 of NZ_CP162100.1, read as the reverse complement.
TCGGTAGAGCGCCGTGAAAAATACGACCATCGTGAATCGAGCAATGATTGGGCTCCAATTCAAAATAAATCGCATCATCCTCGTTATAGTAGCGACTGTGTAGCTCGGTGGCGAAAGTATGCGACGCCTTATCCACCGCCACATATTCAAAATCGTCTTCGATAAGGTGCGTTCCCGGAATGACCCGCATGCAACCGTTCTCTTTTTTCGAGGGATCTATCGCCAGCCAAATCGTCGCAAGCTTATCCATACGATCAATACGCCCTTCCCAATATTTTGAATCTTCATGCCACGGTGTTTTTCGGCCGATATACGGCTCTTTACAGATGAAGTGGCTACTCCAAAGACCAATATTAGGACCAATGATAGACTCCACCAACGCCAGAACTGGCTCAGCCGTCAGGAACTTAAACAGCCTCGGATCGTCGTAGTGTGGCCGGTTAAGCTCATCGGCTCGCATATCGCCTTTATTTTCTAGCAAGGATTCGAAAATACCTTTTAACTCAGCAAAGTCAGACGATCGGAATAGCGGAGCTTTAGGCAGTACATAACCGTCTTTACGATATTGTTCATAGAGACGCTGTCTCTCCAGCTCTGAAATCTGATCTAAGTTTGAAATAATCATTGAACCATCCCTTTCTTATTAATTTGTATTTACAAATTAATAAAATTAGTGACATTATGCAAACATAGAATCATTTCATTATGGAAAGTGTTGTTATTAAAAAGGGAGGATTTATGACAGAAGAAAAAGCTTACACAACGAATCTCACCATAAACAGAGATTGGGCACAGGTTCCGGAACACATACAAATAGAGAATTGTCATGAACTCGTCCGTAGTAAAGACGGCCGAATTTTCTTATCAGTAGATCACCCAGCCAATAATATCCTCGTATTTTCCTTAAATGGTGATTTCATCACAGATTGGACTCTCGGCTACGACGGCTGTCACGGGTTAACCCTGTTTGAACATAATGATGTTGAATACTTATTGATCACCCAAACGGGTATGATTGAACATAATGGAATAGTGAAAAAAGGCCTTGGGGAAGTGGTTAAGACCACGTTAGATGGAGAGGTACCGCACACCTTTTCCAATCCATTTGAATTAGGGCTTTATCGTGACCCACTGACTTATAACCCAACCGAAACCTGTGTGGCGCCGAATGGCAATATCTATGTTGCAGATGGCTACGGTGCTAGCTACATCCATTGCTTTACCCAAGACGGGGCATACCAATTTTCGTTCGGTGGAAGCGAAAAAGCACCAAGTGATTCTTCACTTATCAATCCACATGGTATCGCAATCGACCCCAGGTTTACGGATACCAAGGGTGATCCGCTTCTGGTCATTTCATCTCGTAAACAGTCCCGATTTAAACACTTTACGTTGAGTGGTGAATTCGTTGATGAGACATATTTGCCGGGGATATACCCTTGCAGAGCAGCCATTTTAGGGGAGTACTTATACGCAGGCGTGTGTTGGTCTGGCCCCGTTGTCAGCAATGACGCAATGACAAACTATGTTAACCGTTTAGATGAAAGTGGTTTTGTCATCATACTGAATAAGCAAGGAGAAGTCGTAACCACCATTGGTTCGGCGATGCTTGAATATACCAACAAAGACTTGCATCCAAAACAAGCTCAAGCTGACTCATTGTTTATTCACGTCCATGATGTATTACCGATTGATGAAAAAACACTTCTCATCAGCCAATGGCGTGCACATCAAAGTCTTCCATATCAAATAAAATGCCACTCAAAGAAATTTGACATAACAAAAAAAGAAAACTAGTGCTTAAGTTTTCAAACTCCTCAGCGTTACCAAACTCACACTTTAATTAAAATTGAGTAAATTATAATCTACGACAATAGAAAAATATGATTAATGTCAATTTAAGACAGAATTGGAGCACATAAGATGGGTTTGAATTTGTAAATACATATAAACAATGCACCCTACATATAACGATGAGATCTGCATTATGATAAAAGAGATCCTAAATGAGCAATTAATCAAACTTGATTTAGCTGCTAAAGATAAAGAGTCTGCGTTCGACGAACTTGCTGAGGTCCTAGTATCAGCGGGTAAAGTGTCAGACAAAGAACAATTCATTCAAGATTTATGGGAACGTGAACAAACGGGCAACACTGGATTTGAAGACGGTGTTGCTCTTCCTCATGCAAAAAGTTCTGCCGTTATATCACCAGCGATTGCTGTCGGAATTAGTAAGTCCGGTATTGATTATGGTGCCGAAGATGGCAAACCTTCTGAAGTGTTCTTCATGATTGCCTCTCCAGAGCAAGCTTCTGATTTTCATATTGAGGTGCTCGCAAGTCTTTCTTCAAAACTCATCGAACCTACTTTTCTTGACAGTTTGAAATCTGCGAAAACCACCGAAGCAGCACTGGCTTTAATTTCAAAAGAGAATAAAGAAGTACCCACCGAGCATGCGACCAAGAAAGGGTTTATTATCGGTGTGACTGGGTGCCCAACTGGTGTCGCTCACACTTACCTCGCAGCAGAAGCCATCGAAAAAGCCGCAACAGAGATGGGGTATGAACACTGCGTCGAAACCAACGGTTCTATAGGCGTACGCAACACCCCAACAGAAGCGGATATCGAACGCGCAGATGCAATTGTGGTTGCTTGTGATAAACAAGTCGATCTCAATCGATTCGCGGGTAAAAAAGTCGTCATTACGGGTGTGAAAGCAGCCATCAAAGAAGCCGATAAACTGATCGAGCAAGCATTGAATGCGCCTATTTTCGAAGGTGATAATAAAGCCGTATCACAAACGGCAAGCGTTACTGGTCCGGGTGGATCTGGAAAAGATTTATATAAGTACCTAATGAATGGTGTATCCCACATGATCCCGTTTGTGGTTGTGGGCGGTATTCTCATCGCACTTGCGCTTGCCATTGGTGGGGAACCTACACCGGGTGGTTTAGCGATTCCTGAAGGTAGCCTCTGGAATAAGATTCTTGATGTTGGTGTGGTTGGCTTTACGCTGATGATTCCAGTTTTAGCTGGTTACATCGCCTATGCGATCGCTGACCGGCCGGGGCTGGCTCCGGGTTTAATTGGCGGTTGGATTGCCAACAACGGTTCGTTCTACGACGCTGGCGCTGGTACAGGTTTCATCGGTGCTATCATCGCGGGTTTGCTTGTGGGTTACTTCGTTAAATGGATTGTGAGTTTCAACTATTCGAAGATGATTCAACCACTTGTACCAATCATGATCGCTCCCATTGCTGGTTCACTTTTTATTGCCGCCGTCTTCATCTTCATCATTGGTGCCCCTATCGCCGGCATCATGGAAACCATGAATGAGGTGCTTGCAAACCTTTCTACAGGCAATGTAATTATTATTGGTATTGTTATCGGCTTGATGCAAGGCTTTGACATGGGTGGGCCTTTTGGCAAGGTCGCATTCCTCTTCAGTGTTGGGTTGATTGCAGAAGGTCAAACCCAATTTATGGGTGCACAAGCTGCTGCCATTCCTGTAGCACCACTCGGTATGGCTCTCGCCGCCTTCATAGGCAGTAAAATGAACCTATTTGAAGGAGAAGAAGTAGAGAACGCTAAAGCAGCCACAGCGATGGGAATGGTCGGCATATCTGAAGGTGCAATTCCATTTGCTGCTAGAGACCCATTTGCAGTGATCCCAGCCAACATGATCGGCTCAGCCGTTGCGTGTGTATTGGGCTTCACATTTGGCTTAACATGTAATGTGGCTCACGGTGGTCCGATCGTTGTACTACTTGGTGCATTCAACAAACCATTGCTCGCTTTACTTGCCATGGCAATTGGTGCAATCACCACAGCCGCAATCGCTATTGCATTGAAGAAGATGCGTCTAAATCGTATCGCAGCAGCACAACAAGGACAGGTAACCACACAATAGTAACCCGCCCACTCATGACCTTATTAGGGGTATTAACTGATACCCCTAATTCATTGTGACCATGACACTGCAATCATTTACTCTTTCAAATCAAATTAGAAACCAAACTTGTTATTTCTCGACTTCGCCACCATCTTAATCGTATTGACTCGATTAGAGGAGAAACGTGACGATGTTTAATTCGATCACCTCTTTGTTCAAACAATTACTGGAAGGCAACGATCTTTCCCAGCAAAATACAAACGATGCCAACCTTGCCATCGCTTCACTACTTTGCGAAGTAGCAGGGGCCGATCATCAAATTGATGTAAAAGAAAAGGAAGCTAAGCATCAGTTGCTCGTCCGTCTTTTAGGCTTAACAGAAGAAGAATCAGACCGGCTATTGCAACGGGCTGAGCTACGAGTCAAAGACTCCGCTTCCCTTTACGACTTTACTTCTCAGTTGCGAGAGCTTTCTCAGGAAACACGCTTTGAGCTTATCAAAGCAATGTGGGAAGTCGCACATGCCGATGGTGAAATTGATCCTCTAGAAGATGCGGTCATTCGCAAGGCGGCAGAACTACTCTATGTGGATCATAGTGAATTTATACGGGCAAAACTGTCAGTCACTGACAGCAAGTCCTAGAAACAACACGGGGGAGCATTTCGCTCCCCCGTTTGTTATTTACAACATAGTTAACGCTAGCTTAGCTAGGTTATAGGCATCAACATAGCCAGAATGTTGTCGCCCTTCCCATTCAATGCCCTTCGCTTCTTGAGCAGCACGATGACCAATGCGCTTATCTTTAAGGCGGTTCTGGATTCGATATAAGGTTGCTAAGTTAATGAACTCACGAAATGGTGCATCGATGCCTTTCTGCTGACACTCTTTCATCAAGACTAAATCGTCACGCCCCCACGCCGCATAGATCTTATTGGAGCCACCAAAGTTTTTGATCATCGATTGAATAACTGACGCAAGTGGCCGTCCCTGCTTTTCAATTTTCCGAGGTGTGATTCCAGTAAGCTCAGCACAAAACAATGAAACTTCATCATGTTCAGGCTTCACATAATATTGAGCGCGCTTTACGATTTCACCTTTGGCAATATCGATCTCAGCCAAGCCAACTTCGATAATTTCTCCAGTTGTCCCTACGCCATCTTTGTTCCAGCAGCACATTTCCAAATCGAAACAAACTATGCGGTTGTGGTTCATCGCTCGCCTTTAGTGTGAAAGTCGTTAAAGCGCTGAATTTTACCCTAGCTAGAGGAAAAACTCGACTCATGCAAAATCGTTTGCTGAGTTAATCAGCAATTGAACAGCAGTTTCGGCCTGCTTTCTTGCTTAGATACAGTTGGCTATCCGCAGCTTGTATTAATGATTCTTCATTGTGGTTATCCCGAACAACGGCACCAATACTCAATGTGCAAGATATTTGATGCTCTGCAAACTGGTATTCAGACTGTTCAACGGCAATTCGAATTTCTTCTAGATACTCTTTCAGCAAAATAGGATTTACAACTTCGGTCAGAATACTGAATTCATCACCTCCCATCCGAACAAACATGTCACCACGCTTCAGTCTGTTGTTAATAACTTTGGAAACATGGATCAACATTTCATCACCAGCGACATGGCCGTGTTCATCATTGATTAATTTAAAGTTATCTATGTCAAAACCGATTAAGGTAAATTTTCGACCACGTGCAATGTAGTCAGCAAGCGCACTATTAAATGCACGCCGATTGTACAGCCCCGTCAAAGCATCATGACTTACAAGGAACTGTAACTCTTTGGTTCGTTCGTCGAGTAATACTGACAATTGCTCTTTTGCACGTACCATCATAAACACGATATAGCTCACTAAGAGTGCAATCACGAGCCCCGCTATAGCAACGCCTTTCAAGACCATCCGCTCAATACTCGACGTACTTTTCTCGAGCTTAAACTCCACCATCCATTCTCTATTTGGCAGCACCACTTTTTTAACGCTGCCCATGCCTTCAATTGCATTCCATTCGGGGCTTTGAAATAAAATAGGATCGTCTTCAGCATCAAATCCTAAATCGGTTACTTTTACTAATAACCTTTGCTCTGTAGCCGTTCTTACCATCAATTGTTCAAAGTAGCGCGTAGTTCGGATCACCCCAACAACCACGCCAATCATCTGTTGATCATCAAAAAGATCAAACACTGGGTGGTAAACAAGCATCCCTTCTTTTTTCAGGCTTTGATCCAGCCCATCTTGAAGCAATCGGACTTTATCCGAAACATTGGGTTTATGCGTGATGCGCATGGCATCAAGAACAAGCTGGAATCTGACACGAGATGAATAAAAACCAAGAAGATCGAGGTTGGCTTTAGTGCGTGGATAGATATCAGATGCGACGAAAATAGGTTGGTCATCTTGCATGATATAACCCATGGTTTTAGGGCCATCTTTAGGAATGGTATAGATTTCAAAAGAAGGGAAGGTTTTACGTACCTCTTCTATATGCGCATCGAGATCTTGCTTCTCTACTTTTTGCATCCACTGCAAACCAATTAGCGTGTCACTGCCATCAATAAGCCGCTTAGCAAAAACATCAAACTGATCCCAGTCTTCAGGAAACGTAGCGTAGAAAAAATTAGCACCGGAGCCAATATAACTTAAGTCATGTTCAACATATTCTTGAAGCGTTTGAACCTGTCGCTGAGCAAGGTTATCCAACAATGAAGTTAAATAGCGCTGCTGTGCTGAGTAGGAAAAAAAGACGAAGAACATCGTCACTATCATCGTAAAAACGAATGCAGCTAAAGGAAGTAAGAATTTCTTATTGAAAATAAGATACATAGTCCGAATTGCTTAAGTTTAATCGATGTCATTCTAACTCTAGCAATCCCAACTCAGAAAGCACAATTATGAATTACAACTAAAAATACAACCTAGAGCACGTGCAAAAATCCATTAGAGCAAAAAAAGCGAACAAAAAGAGAGCAACTAAACCTCTTAAGCATGAGTGAGACTCGATTTGTACAAGCCCAGTCGCTTGAATATGGTACTATTCGCCCCAATTTACCGACTATTACTTGGCAATAAGCCACGGGTTACCCAAGAGTATTCCCGATACAACAACTATCTAAAGAGAATTCATCATGAACTTCGATTTACAAATGATTCCTCAAACTTTTGACATGCTGCATGCAGGCTTAACAGCTTCAAGTATTCTGCTACTTCTAGTTGCGGTATCTCGCAAATCCAAAGTCATTGAAAAAGTGGTTGAGAAACCAGTTGAAAAAATCGTCGAGGTTGAGAAGCCAGTTGAGAAGATCGTGGAAGTAGAAAAAGTAGTGGAAGTTGAGAAAGTCGTAGAACGTGTTGTAGAGGTTGAATCTAAGCTTGCTACTGCATCTACAGATTCTGCAATGCAGCTGCTTTCTATCATGCAGCAAGAAGCTCGTCTGATTGACTTCCTAAAAGAAGACCTAACGTCATTCTCTGATGAAGAAGTTGGCGCAGCTGCTCGCGTAATCCACACTGGCGGTCAGAAAGTGCTGAACGACTACGTGACGCTAGCACACGTTCGCAACGAAGACGAAGAAACTCGCATTACGGTTGAAGAAGGCTTCAACCCACAAGAAATCCGCCTAACTGGCAACGTTACAGGCAGCGCGCCATTCAACGGCACGCTAGTTCATAAAGGCTGGAAAGCAACATCAATGACGTTGCCAAAACTAGCAGAGAACTACGATGCATCTGTGATCGCTCCAGCTGAGGTTGAGCTGTAATGGAACACATGAACCAAGAAAACCATTCTCAAGAAACGTCTGTTGAAACTCAACAGACGCCTAAATTCAGTGTTGGTATCGACTTAGGTACAACACACTGTGTCATGTCTTTTGTTGATACACGCGACGAAGATGCTCGCGTTGAAGTTATGCCTATCCCGCAGCTTACTGCGCCGGGCACGGTAGAGACTCGCAGCCAATTAGGCTCTTTCTTATACCAACCGCACGAGCACGAAATGAACCCGCAATCACGCGTTCTTCCGTGGTCGAGCGAGCCAAAAGCTCTGGTTGGTGCGATTGCACGTAACCTAGGTTCAAAAACACCAATTCGTCTTGTTGCAAGTGCGAAATCTTGGCTTTGCCACGCTGGTGTGAACCGTCGTGATGCATTCCTGCCAGCAGGTAGCCCAGAAGAAGTGGAAAAAGTATCCCCTCTTCGCGCGACAGAGCTTTACCTAGAGCACCTAAAAGACGTTTGGAATCACACCAACCCAAATCACAACCTTGCTGATCAAGACGTGACTATTACGGTTCCTGCTTCTTTCGATCCTGCTGCTCGCGATCTAACAGCAGAAGCAGCTCGCAACGTTGGTTTTGTGCACCTAACGCTTCTAGAAGAGCCACAAGCTGCACTTTACAACTGGATCGATAACAGCAACGACAAATGGCGCGACGAAGTTGAAGTTGGCGACATCGTACTTGTAGTAGATATCGGTGGTGGTACGACTGACCTTTCTTTGGTTGAAGTAACTGAAGACGACGGCAACCTAACTCTGAACCGTATCGCGGTAGGTGAACACATCCTACTTGGCGGTGACAACATGGACCTTGCACTTGCGTACCGCTTGAAGATGAAGCTAGCGCAAGAAGGCAAAGAGCTACAGCCATGGCAAGTTCAGGCAATGACGCACGCATGTCGTGACGCGAAAGAAGCGCTATTGAACGACAGCGAACTTCAGTCAGTGCCAATCGTAGTACCAAGCCGTGGTTCTAAACTGCTTGGCGCAACGCTGAAAACAGAACTGACTCAAGAAGAAGTACAACAAACACTAGTTGACGGCTTCTTCCCTCAAGTTGCGATTACTGACCACCCTGTTCAACGTAACCGTGGTGCACTAACGCAAATGGGTCTGCCTTACACACAAGATGCAGGCATTACTCGTCACATTGCAGCGTTCTTGTCTAAGCAAGCCAATGCTCTTTCTGCGTCAGGAAATGGCGGCGAAGCAGCGGCTCAAGATTTCAACCCATTCGCTAACATGCCTGGTATGCCAGGTGCGGATGCAGCGCAGTCAGCTGACTTCATCAAGCCAACCGCAATCCTATTCAACGGTGGTGTTCTGAAATCGAAACTTCTAGCAACTCGTTTAGAAGACACGATCAACGAATGGCTAATTGAAGCAGATGCAGAAATGGCAAAACGCCTAACAGGTGTCGATCTAGACCTTGCAGTTGCTAGCGGCGCAGCTTACTACGGCTCTGTACGTCGTGGTCAAGGCGTTCGTATCCGTGGTGGTATTGCTTCGGCGTACTACGTGGGTATCGAAAGTGCAATGCCTGCGATTCCGGGCATGGCGCCGCCAATGGAAGCACTGTGTGTTGCACCATTTGGTATGGAAGAAGGTTCCAGCGTTGACGTACCAAGCCAAGAGTTTGGTTTGATCATCGGTCAGCCAGTTAACTTCCAATTCTTCGGCTCAACGGTTCGTCGTGATGACCTAGCAGGTACTCACCTAGACTACTGGGCACCAGAAGAGCTTGAAGAGCTTCCAGAAATCCAAGTAACGCTGCCTGTATCTGAAGGCCGTCGTGAGGGAGAAGTGATTCCGGTAACCCTAGCCTCTCGCGTCACAGAGCTTGGTACGCTTTACTTAGAAGCCATTGCCGCTGATAACGGTCAAAAATGGCATGTTGAGTTCGATGTGCGCGAAGACGCGAAAAGCAACTCAAACGAAGAAGAATAAATAGAAATCAAACGGCATCCAATCGGGTGCCGTTTTTAAATACACGAAGGTTTGTATGGCATCTCCTCGTTTTCTTGTTGGTATTGACCTTGGCACCACAAACACTGTGGTGGCGTATTGTGAAATCACCGACAACCTTGAACAATCCGAAGTATCCCTATTCGACATCGACCAATTGATTGGTCCGGGTGAAGTGGTTCGTAAGCCACTGCTGCCCTCTTTCCGCTATCACCCTGCAGTTGGTCAAATCTCCCCTTCTGACCTAACACTCCCTTGGGAAAACGAACCTGTATCTGGCGACATTAGTAATGTGATCGTGGGTGAATGGGCTCGTGAGTTAGGCGCGAAAGTGGAAGGACGCCAGGTATCCAGTGCCAAAAGCTGGCTATCACACCAAGCGGTGGATCGTAGCTCAGACATTCTTCCTTGGGCGGGCGCGCAAGACGTAGATAAAGTCTCACCTGTCATTGCCAGCGCAAGCTACCTCAACCACATTCGCCAAGCGTGGAACTACCGCCATCCTAGCAATAAGCTAGAAGACCAAGATGTTGTTGTGACCGTTCCAGCGTCGTTCGATGAAACCGCTCGTAAACTCACGCTTGAAGCTGCACAGTTGGCTGGTTTAAAGAAAATCGTCCTGCTCGAAGAGCCACAAGCGGTATGTTACGACTGGTATGCACGCCACCAGCAAACCGCAGCCGATGAGCTCAAAGAGCTACCACTGATTCTGGTGTGCGATGTGGGTGGTGGTACCACCGACTTAAGCTTGATTGAAGCCAGTTTCTCTTCACAAAATGAGCTAGCCCTTGATCGTATTGGCGTTGGCGAACACTTGATGCTTGGTGGTGACAACCTCGACTTAGCATTAGCACATCTTGCAGAGAGCCGCTTTAACCAAAGTAAGAAGCTCACCGCTGCAAGCCTGACTAAGCTGATTCAGCAAACTCGTAAGGCGAAAGAAAACCTACTTTCAGCAAGCGCACCTGAAGAAGTAAAAATCACCATGCTGGGCAGCGGCTCGAAACTTCTTGGCGGTACAAAGAGTATTGGGCTGAGCAAACAAGAAGTGCACCAAATCGCTTTGGATGGCTTCTTCCCACTTTCTGATTTCAGTGAAGTACCAGACAAACGCCGCAGCGCGGTTGTCGAGTTTGGTCTTCCATACGTTGCTGACCCAGCAGTGAGTAAACACGTTGCCGAGTTCTTAACGACGCATCAGCAAGTCTCTCGTGCCGCTCTTGGCATTGAAGACGACAAACAAAATGCCATTCCAGTCGGTTTACTGCTCAATGGCGGTGTGTTCAACAGTGAGCTTGTGACAGAACGTGTCACTACCCTACTCTCCGATTGGCGCGGCGCACCGGTTACGGTATTAGATAACCCGCATCCAGATTGGTCGGTTGCGCTGGGTGCCGTTGCCTTTGGTAAAGCACGTCGTGGTGCACAGCTCAAAATTGGTGGTGGTGCAGCCCGTTCTTACTTCTTGCATCTTCAAGAAAAGAACAAGATGGGCAAAGCGCTCTGTTTGCTTGCAAAAGGTACAGAAGAAGGTCACGAGATCCGCTTAAGTGGTCGTCGCTTCTCGCTTACCCTAGGTGAACCCGTTCGCTTTAACCTGCTGACTTCTACCCACGACACCTTAACCAATAACACCGCTATTCAAAACGGTGTGATGGTTGACGTTAATCCGGACTTGTTTGCGCCTCTGCCACCTTATATCACCACCCTTGAAGGTGAAGGTGCCGAACTGCAAGCCAACCAGAAAGAGCGTGTAGAAGTGCAACTGGCGTGTCAGTTGACTGAAGTCGGTACGCTAAAGATGGAATGTGTCAGCGCAGAAGATGACAGTAAACGTTGGGAGCTGGAGTTCGAAGTTCGCAACAAGCAAACCGACGACAGCGAGCAAGTTAAGCTTCACCCTAAACTGAACGAATGTAAGGAGCTGATCGCTCGCCTTTACAGCGGTAACAAGAAAAGCGCAGAAAGCAAAGAGATCAAAACCTTGGCCAAAGATCTTGAGAAGAAACTTGGCAAACGTGACGAATGGGATTTCACTACCCTACGTCAACTGTTTGATACCTTTGCACAGGGTCGTAAGCGTCGCCGCCGCTCTGAACAGCACGAGAAAAACTGGCTTCGTTTGGCCGGTTTTGCACTGCGTCCGGGGTTTGGCGATCCAACCGACTCATGGCGCATTGAACAAGTTTGGGGTCTCTACCAGCAAAACATTCAGTTCAAAAACCATCAAGGCTGGACTGACTGGTGGGTATTCTGGCGTCGTATCGCAGGTGGTTTAAGCCAAGAGCAGCAAGAGACCATCTTGGCGGACATCGCCAAATACCTCCACCCTGGTGCGATGAAAAACCCACAATCCGCCAAAGCGGCACAAGATATGGGTTACGAGTCAATGGTACGTTTATCAGCCTCACTGGAGCATCTAGAAGTCGAAGACAAAGTTCTATTGGCAACGTGGTTCTTGAGCAAAGCCATCAACCATAACCAGTTCGAACAAGCACACTGGTGGGCAATGGGTCGCTTGGCATCGCGTACGCCTTTGTATGGCAGCCAGCATAACGTCATTCCTCGTGAACAAGCGGAACAATGGTTGCCTAAGCTGTTAGAGCAGAACTGGCAGAAAGAGCCAATGATCGCTTTCGCAGCCGTAATGATTTGTCGCAAGACGGGCGACCGCCTATTTGATATCTCAGACGACTACCGTGAACAAGTGCTGGCTAAGTTGAAGCAAAGCAAGGTGCCTGAATCTTGGGTATCACTGGTTGAAGAAGTTAAAGCACTATCTGAAAGCGAATCGAAGCGTATCTTTGGTGACGCATTGCCAGCAGGCCTCACTTTAGTCAATCAGTAGAGTACATTAGCCGAAGTTTACTTTCCGTAGACAAACTTCGGCTAATACTCCATGCCACACTTTATTTAATACACTGGTACCACCTTCTCACTTCTTTGTAGTACCTCTTTGTATTAAAAAGAAAATCCAGTAAGCTGAGCACGTTTTATTGTGGGGCTGTTATCTTGCTAAACCGAACTTTTATACTCACGCTATTTGCTGTCACCGCACTGTTTTTTTCCAGTGTGGCGGTGAGTGTTCAAGCGGGTCAAGAAACCCTCTCCTACTCGGCAGACGGTGATTTTAAGTGGCAAGTTCATCCAGTAGAGTGCCCGAAATCTGAGCATCAAAATGAAATAAACAGCCATCATTGCTGTGCTTCTGTTTGCTTACTGAAAATCCCTTGCAGTCAGAACGTCAATATCATCAGTAAACTATCTGTGGCTCGTGCCTCCATCCACCCCAATAAGATTGGCGAAGCCATCAGCCGAATTCAAACCTTATTCCGCCCCCCAATCGCTTAAATTCCATTTACAAATCTATCTATCACACTGTCGTCTCGTGCGAACCCGTGTGTTCACTGAATAATGCATTTATAGGAATCTAAGCCATGAAAAAACTGGTTACTTTCGTTACTACACTACTTATCGCGTTTGGTGTACAAGCCGCCCAATTTGAAGAAGGGACACATTACAAAGTACTGGATGTTGAAAAATCTAACTCTCAAAAAGTGACTGAATTTTTCTCATTCTATTGCCCACACTGCTACAAATTTGAGCCCGTCATCAACAACCTAAAAGCATCATTACCTAAAGATGCAAAATTTGAAAAAGTTCATGTGGCTTTTATGGGAAACAACATGGCAGTACCAATGGCTAAATCCTACGCAACAATGGTCGCATTGGATGTGGAGAAAACACTCGTCCCTGCCATGTTTAAACAAATACATGAACTAAAATCAGCACCGAAAAATGAGAAGGCATTGCGCCAAGTATTTATAGATAATGGTGTGGATGGGAAGAAGTTTGATTCAACTTACAACAGCTTTGTTGTTAATTCTATGCAACGTGCCTTTGACAAACAGTTTGAGAAAAGCACGCTAACCGGCGTTCCGGGCGTATTGGTTAACGACAAATACATTGTGAAACCAGAGAAGATAAAAAGCTTCGAAGAATATAATCAGCTAGTCAATTACTTGCTGACACTGTAAAACTAAAAAGGCCAGAGCTAAACTCTGGCCTTTCTTTTTAACATCTGCCTTTTTTTGCTTGGCCCGGTGGACAAAACTCTCCGTCAGAACCAGATTTTGAGTCTTTATTACTCACTTTCACTTCAACGTCTTTGTATTCGCCTTCTAAGCTATTAATCTGACAACCAGCTAAAAGTCCGCACATACAAAGTGCTAGATAAATTTTCTTCATCTGATGATACCCTCATGTTTGTCGCAGATTTTACGTTTCTTACATTCTAGAATGTCATTAATTAGTCAGTTTGTAATTTATAGTGTCAATTCAACCTACGGAGTAGATTTTGAAACTCGAGAAATTTGAAGACATTTACTACCGCGCAGCAAAACGCAAAGGTGGCAATGAAAACTTGGAGACATTGCTGTCTTCACCATTAACGTCTCAAGAAATCGCACAGATACCCAATGATCGGTGGCTATCTGCATTTAGTATGAAGATCTTTCAAAGTGGTATATCTTGGAATGTCGTTCGCAATAAATGGCCAAACTTTGAAGAGGTTTTCTTTGGCTTTAATATTGGCCCATTATTGATGCTCTCAGACGAGCAGTGGGACAACAAAGCCTCAGATGTTCGTACCATTCGCCACCATGCTAAAGTCAAATCAATACAAGCCAACGCTCAAATGATCCATGAAGCTTCTCTTCAACATGGTTCGTTTGGAAATATGATCGCACAATGGCCAAAAAGCGACATCACAGGCTTATGGGGCTTTTTAAAGAAACACGGTAGCCGACTCGGTGGAAATACGGGCCCCTATAGCTTGCGGCAGATGGGAGTAGATACATTCATTCTGTCAGGGGATGTAGAGTCTTACTTACGAAATAGTAAGATCATTGAGGGAGGAAAAGATACCAAACGCTCTCTACTTGCCATCAATAAAGCGTTCGCAGAATGGCAAACCCAAAGCGGCCGTAGCCTCAGCGAAATCAGTCAGACTATAGCATTCAGCACTGGCGATAATCGGCTTTAATCACTCAGCAAACCAAAATAGAAAAGCCAGTCTACACTGGCTTTTCGGTGATTGAATTCAATATATAGTGGTTCTGAGCACTTCTCGATGTCGCTCTTCAGCAAGAATACATTCCACATCGACCTCACTTAATGGTGAGTTTCTATCTCTAGAAATCGCGCCATCGGCTATCAGCGACAAATAACGCCCGCAGCACACACGAAGAAAGGAAGTAAAATTACTGATGTCATGCTGTGCTTCTAAGGATTCTCGGTACAAACGAGTGATCATTTGGTTCACAGTCAAGCTGTCTCTTTCTGCAATTTCTTCTAAAGTTTCCCAAAAAAAGCACTCTAAACGGATGGAAGTGACCACGCCATCAATTCTCAGCGAACGTGTTTTGCTGGTCCATAAATCTTGTTCTGCCTGTATAAACAACTGACACATGATCACTCCTCCTGAGTATTGTTATAGCAACGCCGTAAACTGCTGAAGTAACGCTGGATGAGCAGGCCAAGCAGGTGCTGTTACCAACTTACCGTCAGTAATTGCCTGATCCATTTCTAGCGCGACATACTCGCCTCCAGCCATTGTCACTTCAGGAGCACACGCAGGATACGCAGAAACTTTCTTGCCTTTCACAACATCCGCTGCTGTAAGTAATTGTGCACCATGACAAATGGCTGCGACTGGTTTACCTGTATTAATAAATGATTGAACTAACTCGATCACTTCTGGGTTTAATCTTAGGTATTCCGGAGCCCTACCCCCTGGAATATATAACGCATCGTATTGAGCGAATTCAATCTCATCAAAAGTAGCATTGAGTGTAAAGTTATGTCCCTTTTTTTCTGTATAGGTCTGATCACCTTCAAAATCATGGATCGCTGTTGCAATAGAATCACCGATTTTTTTGCACGGACACACGGCGTCAACGTCATGTCCCATTGCTAGCAGTGCTTGAAATGGCACCATATTTTCATAGTCTTCAACGAAATCACCAGTGATCATCAGTACTTTAGCCATCTTGTTTCTCCATTTATTAACTCTGTTCCACCTAGTGTGCGCTTCAAGGTTTAGCATGGTCAGGTGAATGACAGGTAGTAATTGATTACTACGCTTGTTATTTGGTTCTAAAAAAAACAAAAGTTCATTACTACATCCAAGATATTCGGTTCGATGTAAAAAAAAAACTCCGATATATCGGAGCTAAAAGGGCGAATAGAACTTTGTAATTTACTTTTATAAAATAATGGCTATTTTGATAAAGCATAAAAAATTTACCATTATTTTAGTCATAAGATATTCTTTATTTAAGAATGTAGATAATAAAATATTGCCTAATTAATTTTATATAGTTTCTTAAGTAATCATACTAACTAATAGATAAAACCTATATTAATGCATTGATATAGGCACAAATCAACTTCTAAACTTGTCGGATATTTTAAGCATCTATTCTTAGCAAACAACCTATCAAAAAACGCCAAATATTAGTCACTTATTTTTGACGATTAAAAACACCAATGTTCAAATAAAATAAGAGAGCCATCCATTATTACATCCTTTATGGTTTAAAAGTAATAGCCATTTAATATAAGTCAGTATGTTCTAGAATATTATTATCATGACAAGCTAAATTCTATATTAAAAAAACAAGTAGATATTAATCAATGGGTTTAATGAAATTACCTTAACAGATTTTTAAATTGTGACACTATAACCAATGCCGCATTTAATTATGAAAACAATGAAATTAAAACAGGAAAATCAACAATAAATACAAAATATGTATATCTTTAATCACTCAGATAATTAATTACATATATGTCATAGCGTTATATTTTTTATTGTTATAAGCTATAACTATTCTTTTTATTCACTATCCTGCAATTTTATTGGAGGTGGGATTGTCTAACCAATACGAAAAAACATGATTTTCATTATTTCGTTTAGCTTGATACATCGCCTCATCAGCTAGTTTGATCAGTGTATTCATATCTTTTCCTTCGCCGGGGAAACAGCTGACTCCAATACTGGCCCCTACCGAAAGCAATTGTCCTTCATAATCAATTGGTTGTTTTAGATACTCCACAAACTCGTCAGCTTTTTGCATCACTCCATCGTAGTTTTCCAGCAGATCCAAACACACAACAAACTCGTCACCGCCCCAACGACCCGCAAAGTCGGTAGAACGGAAACTTCGCTCAATGCGAAACGCAAACTGTCTTAATATTTCATCACCAGCATCATGCCCATAATTATCATTGATCTCTTTAAAACGGTCTAAATCAATAAAAAATAAGGCAATTTTCAAACCAGTTCGATTCGCTTTCATTATCGCTTGCTCTGAAGCGCGAAGAAACGCTCTGCGATTGCGTAAACCAGTTAAAGGATCACGCTCTGAGAGAAATACCAATTGTTCTTTTTGCAATTCAAGGGTTGATGTTTTTCGCTTAATCTCTTGTTCTAATTCTTCTTTCGTAATAATGCTGTTTTGAAGGCTTTGCTTCATATGGTTGAAGTACTTTGCCAGCTCAACAAACTCATCATTGGGGAGTGGGCATTGCATGCGACTAACAAAATTACCGCGCCCCAATTCATCAATAGCCTGACGTATAAAATGCACGCCTTGACGAAAGCGTTTGAGGATCATAAAAGCAATACCACAAACAATGATGGAAAACAGAAGTAGTTGAACAGCGCTTGAGGTTAAGGCAAAGGTCTGCCTTTCTGCACTCTGCTTAAGAATGTGCTGTTCTAAATAAGAGAGTTCTTCGGTCATATTTTGTACAACCATGTTATACCGTGAGTGAAGCAGTGCTTTTGCTTCAGCAAAGTTATGTCTTTCCTGTTTACTTTCCACCAACCAGCGCTCTTGCTCGATCAGTACAGCAAGGCTCTTATTGAGTTTATCTAAGTTTGTTATGTAATCCTGATAAGATGTCGATTCACTAAGCTTTTCAGACAATCTTTGTTGAGCAATGTATACCTGTTCAAGGCTATTGCTATCCTCATATTGCAAAAATACCCATAGCTGGCTTCGCAACATGTTTACCCGTGATTGGATCTGAATCACTGCCTGAATATTCTGTTGAATACGCTTTTGCTCGTAATGCAATTTTCCCAAAGAATAGGTAATCAATACGATAAGAAACGCCGTTGATATAAATAACACTGTTAGCTTACGCGAAATGGATTCAATCACTTGACGGCTACCTCTAACTTTATCGCTTCTTCTAAGGCTTCAATCGCCATAAAAGCGCGGAACTCCGGTATTTTCCCCTGAGTTAAGTTTGCGTCAACCGCCCATCTCGCCTGCATTTGCAAATTTGAAAGCAACGCATTGCTCAGTGAAAGTCGGAACACGTAGTCTTTCCAAGACCACAACAACTGATCTTCCGGTACATTGAGTTTTTTGGCGATTAAGGTGCGAGCTTTTTCTTGATTGGTATTTATCCAATCGACTGATTCAGCAAGTGCTTGAAGTAGTCGCACTGTTTGCTCATGGTTTTGTTGATAGGTTGTGTTAAGAGATAAAAGGTTAAATGAAAGATGATAGATCCCAGGTAAACTTAAATTAATAATGTCTTCGTTAGCATCAGCTTGGAGCATATAACCATAAGGTTCCCAAACAGATATTGCATCGACATCACCTTTAACAAGCTTTTCGTTGAGTTCAGTGGGCTTCAAGTACACTCGTTCTAAATCAAGCCCTTTAAGACTATTTGCAATCAACATGGAATCAAAATAAAACTCGCTGGCACTCGCTTTTATGATCCCGACGCGCTTATTTTGCAAATCTGAAATACGCTCTACGCCACGACTCTCCAACGTCAGTAATTTAAGATCATTGGCAGATTCAACAAAACTGGTCAGTACGACAAAATCATCACGTTCAAAGCTTTTAAACATAACTACAGATTCTGATGCAGTCGCAAAATCAGCCTCACCAGTGAACATTTTCTGACTGCACACAACACCACCCGCGCAGGCTAAAAAGCGCAAGTTTAAGTTGTACTTTTCATCTAAACGTAAATGTTCAAGAGCGATAAAAGGCGCAGACAAGGGGGTTTGAGAAACGGCAATCGTTAAAGGCTTTGCTGAAGGCTCTTCATTTTTTATCGGAGAAACAAACGCTGCTAATAAAACGCTCGAAGAAACAGCAATGATGAGTAGCGTAAACCTTTTCCATGGTTCCATATTCCACAACCCTACCTAGCACTTTAGAATTAACAGCATTTAATTGTTAGTCTAGTCAGCAAATATCACTTCTGTTAGCAACATTAGTGCTTTTTACCGTATTTAACCTCGCTTCTTTGATACTAAGCAATAAAACTCATAACAATGTGCTCTAGCCTGCCGCTTAGCAGTGGTTCAATAAGCTCCCTTCAATTACGGTTTTCACTTACTTTAATTGTATCGATTTGTAGTCTTGCCCATGATTCATACCATGCGTTATTAAACAGTGATATTAACCTCTTCACCTCTTCCAAACAGGGAAAACAACCACATATAAATTGAAATGCATATTTCAATCACTGCCCTTTTGCAATTGAACACTTTTTAGTCAAATCACCCATATTAAATGCTAAGCAGGCCGCAAAGTTGTAGATCTTTAGAAAGAACACTTTTACAGAACAAACCACTACACAAACCGCTAATCGTCATAACTTAGCCACTACCAAGGACGCTATTGAGCAGAATATTACTGCTGAATGGGACATATGTAGCGTAAATCACAAAATGCATGATGGATCATAAAACAGGTTAAAGATGTTGCGTGATTGTTTAAAACAGGAATAATTGCGAATGTTACATACATGTAACCGCATAACATAACAAATTACTAAAACCACCATTCTTATAACTATAAAATTTAATAAGACAGGACAGATGATGAAGAAAAACGTGTTGCTGGCACTGGCAGGGGGATTTTTTGCCTCAAATGCCGTTGCGTCCAGCTTAGATGAAAAAATTAATGAAGTAGTTGCACCTATCGTAAACCCTTTTGTTGGAATGATCTTTTCGACTATTCCATTCCCATTTTCTGACGTACAGGTGCCTTGGATCGTATTATGGTTAGTCGTTGCCGCTATCTTTTTTACGGCTTACCTTGGGTTTATTAACGTCCGAGGTTTTAAGCATGCTATCGAATTAGTTTCAGGCAAATACAGCGATCCGAAAGCAAAGCAAGATGGTGAAGTCACCCATTTTCAAGCACTAACAACTGCTCTTTCCGGTACTGTCGGTTTGGGTAATATTGCAGGTGTTGCTGTTGCTGTTTCGATTGGTGGTGCTGGAGCGACTTTCTGGATGATCCTTGCAGGCTTATTGGGTATGTCCAGTAAGTTTGTGGAGTGTGCGCTGGGTGTTAAATACCGAAACACAAACCCTGATGGGACAGTTTCTGGCGGCCCAATGTACTACTTGAGTAAAGGCTTAGCAGCACGTGGCAATGCCGCTCTTGGACGCACTCTTGCTGTACTATTTTCGGTGTGTGCTATCGGTGGCGCTTTAGGCGGCGGTAACATGTTCCAAGCCAACCAAGCATTTAAGCAAGTGGTTAGCGTAACAGGTGGTGATGCCTCTTTCCTTGCTGATAAAGGTTGGTTATTTGGCCTTATCCTTGCTGTGATTGTAGGTATCGTGATTATTGGTGGTATCAAATCAATTGCGAAAGTAACTGAAAAAGTCGTACCGTTTATGGCGCTCATCTATGTGGGTACTGCTTTGATCATCATCGGTATTAACTATGATCGTATCGATGATGCATTTGGTGCTATTTTCCATGGCGCATTTACCGGTGAAGGCATTGCCGGTGGTGTGATTGGTGTGCTAATCCAAGGTTTCAAACGAGCAGCGTTTTCGAACGAAGCGGGTGTTGGTTCAGCGGCGATTGCTCACTCTGCGGTAAAAACGAAAGAGCCATTGTCTGAAGGCTTTGTATCTCTACTTGAACCATTTATCGATACTGTTGTTATTTGTACGATGACAGCTTTGGTCATCATTATCACAGGTTACTTGGACACGGACACTGGTTTAGCTGGCGTTGAACTAACTTCTGCTGCATTTGGTAGCGCAATTAGCTGGTTCCCGTATATTCTAGCTATTGCAGTCGTTCTCTTTGCATTCTCGACGATGATTTCGTGGTCTTACTATGGCTTAAAAGCTTGGACTTACCTATTTGGTGAAAGTAAAACAGCTGAAATCATCTTTAAAGTGAAGTTCTGTGTCTTCGTTGTGATTGGCGCTGCAATGAACTTAGGCCCGGTTATCGACTTCTCTGATGCTATGATCTTCTCTATGGCACTGGTTAACATTGTTGGTCTATATATTCTGGTTCCTGAGATTAAACGTGACCTTGCAGATTATCTGGTACGCCTAGAAGCACGTAAACAAGGTAAGCTTGAAGCGGCTTCTCAAGAGTCTTAATCCAGAATTGTAGGTTCAAATCACGAACAATATAAAAGCCACACAGATTAATCTGTGTGGCTTTTTGTTTCTAGTCGTTCGGTTTAGCCTTAAAACATGCCATTGCCATGAGCCATTTGTGCCGGAATTTCTTGGATGATATCCCAGTGCTCAACTATCTTGCCGTTCTCGACACGAAATAGATCATAAAACGCCTGAGGTTTGCCATTCCAACGACCTTCACTTTGAGTCAATACAAAATTACCCTCACCTAAAATTCGGTGGATCTTATGGTATTCAAACAAGTTATTTTGCGACGCTAGGTATTTAAGTGCTTCTTGCAACCCATCTAATCCATCTTTAACCACTGGGTTGTGTTGGTCGTACTGCTCTAGGCTTACATAGTCAGTGATCTTTTCTGGTGCATTACCAAAAAGAACATCTTCTACAAATTTTGTCACCAATACTTTATTGTCAGCCGTTTTATCTAAATCTTTAACGGTAGTCGGGCCATCAAATTGCGAACGTCCACTTGCTGTATTTTTAACAATCGGAGAAATTGCATCCCAATGCTCCGCAACTTGGCCGTTTTCCATTCGCCAAACGTCAAATGTGACCACCTCTTTAGCGCCGAAAGCTTCAGCATTGTCATAGGTGTTATGCATAACAATGAAATCCCCATCTTGCAGTAGACGGTGATTTTTATATGTTGTTCCAGCCGCTTTTAATGCTGGCAACATCTCTAGCATTGGGGCTAAGCCTGTTGGAACGTGTGGGTTATGCTGAATGTAATCTTCACGAAAATATTTTCTTATTTCAGCAGCATCATAATCTTTAAAAAGTGCATTTTGAGCATTCATTGCAGTTTGTTTCATCGAAGTATTCTCCTTTGAATTCGTGGTATCAACAGAACGAGCGGAGCAACCACCCAGAACCGCCATACTCACTAACATTGCCGACACAAAACATATGGACTTTATATTCATATTTATTACTCCAAGTATCTATTTGCGTGCTGAATGTTATCATTGGCTAGCAATGCGTCAATTAGTTACCTTGAGGTAACCCATTGAATAAGAAGAATAAAAAGAGGTTCATTATGCATAAAGTGACAGTTCTGGATAAAAAAGATGCAATAAATTGCCCAATACGCAACGTCATTGATCGAATTGGTGACAAGTGGAGCTTAATCGTTTTAGTGGTACTTTCAGAGCAACCCACCCGATTTAATGAGTTAAAAAGAACGGTGGGCGACATCTCTCAAAAAGTGTTAACTCAGGTGCTTAAAAATTTAGAGCAAGATGGTTATATAAATAGAACGGAATACCATGAAAATCAGCTAAAGGTCGTGTATGAGCTTACTGAGATGGGATTAAGTATCTTAGATCCGATTGGAGAGTTGATTCATTGGGCAGAACAGAATCATTCCAAGATATTGAAAAACCGAGAGAAGTACTCAAGCTAAAAGTCATAAAAAAGCCTTTCCTTTCCCGGAAAGGCTTTCTATATAAAAATCTTACATTGAAAGGCTTAGTATGCCTTGTGAAATCATACCGACCGCAGTAATCGCAACAATACTTAAGCCGCACGCACCCCATTTTTCTTTTCCTTGAAACGGATGAATACCCTGCTCTCGTTTTGCTTGCATGTAAAAGTACAATCCCGGTAGGTACAAAATCGCCGATAGCAGTAAATAATTTAACCCTGAAGCATACAGTAACCACAAACCATAAACACTAGCGCCTAATCCAATCGCTAATAAGCTTCCTTTATCACGCTTCTCGATTGCAAGTTTTAATGTAAACGCACCCACGAGGAAGTAAGGAACCAATATCATTTCTGATGCTATCACGAGCAACGTGTCGTACGTACTGCCAGCAAACATCACCACTATCAGCGAGATTTGTATCCACACATTTGTTAAAAGTAATGGACGGAAGGGACTACCTGCTTTATTCACCTCAGCATACTTCTTAGGGAACATGTTTTCTTTAGCGCATAAATAAGGAGCTTCTGAAGCCAGCACTGTCCAGCTCAAAAAGGCACCACAGACTGAGATAAGAAGGCCAACGCTTACAATTACCTGTCCCCAAGGACCAAGAATTGTAGTGAGAACTTTCGCCATTGACGGGTTGTGGTATTGGGCAAGCTCAACAGGTTTAATTACCCCCATGGAAAGGAGTGTAACAAAGACATAAATAGCCAAAGCGGTTAGCAAGCCAAGGATTGTGGCTCGGCCAATGTCTTTTCGGTTTCGTGCTCGGCTAGAAACAACAACAGCACCTTCAATACCAATGAAAACCCAGACCGTCACTAACATCGTACTTTTGACTTGAGATAGCAAGTCATGCTCAGCACCAAAGTGTACCCCTGTAAAGTCTAATGTGAAGGTATCTAAATTGAAGGCAAATAAAGCGCAGATAATAAAAATGATCAGCGGAACTAATTTGGCATACGTGGTCACCATATTAATTAATGCTGCTGTTTGCACACCGCGCAAAACTAGCGCATGCACCATCCAAAGTAAGCAAGACGCACCAACAATAGAAACCCAAGTATTGCCCTGACCAAAAATCACATTGGTCGGAGTATCAAATAAGAGGCCTAAGGTACTAAATACGATCACCAGATAAGAAACGTTGGCAAGCATCGCGCTCAACCAATACCCCCAAGCCGAGCAAAAACCGACAAAATCACCAAAGCCTTCTTTTGCATAACCAAACACCCCACTTTCTACGTGTGGTTTAGCTGTAGCAAGTTTTTGGAATGACAAAGCAAGAAAGATCATTCCGACACCGGTGATCAGCCAACCTAACATGACTGCAGCTGGGCTAGCTACAGAAGCCATATTTTGTGGCAGACTAAAGACTCCAGCTCCTATCATTGAACCAATGACGATTGCAGTTAGTGAGCCAAGTCCAAGTTTATTATCCATCGTAAAATCCGATATATGCAGCAATGCGTTAAGAGCTCGCTATTCTACGTGCAATGTTCAATTTAAGGCAGATCCGTTGTGACAAAAGTCGCAAACTTTCTCGCTAAATAGCGCACTTCATTGTGATTGATCAA
Source organism: Vibrio sp. NTOU-M3 (assembly GCF_040869035.1). Taxonomy (NCBI): domain Bacteria; kingdom Pseudomonadati; phylum Pseudomonadota; class Gammaproteobacteria; order Vibrionales; family Vibrionaceae; genus Vibrio; species Vibrio sp. NTOU-M3. Next base: position 1,235,015 of record NZ_CP162100.1, on the reverse strand, counting down.
AACGATAAGAGAACAGCAGAATAAAACACCGACAATTAAAGTGAAATTGAAACATTAATACAAAAAACAACCGTCAAACAATCACCTTAACTAACTAAGTGACATTATTGAAAAACATAAGTCTAGGTAAACTCCGTGATCAATCGCTCTCATTATCTTCGTAAAAAACCAAAGGGGAAAAATTGTGCTACATTTTAAAGACAGTATCCATTACTTCCTTTGAGCCACGATGATGTGGCTTCTTTTTTGTCTTTAATTTCTCTCGAACTGACGACCTGAATATAAAAAAAGCAGCCGATTCGGCTGCTTTTTGTTGATGGAAGATTAATGCTGTGTGCCAGTTTGATTTGGACCAAACTCCACTTCGTGATAGATATCAGCAAGGCTTTTCGCTTTTTTCACTCTTTTGCGCGTCTTGGTTGGTTCACTAGGTTCCAACTCATGTTGCAATGCTTTTTCGTGTGCTTTTGCCGACTCGACAAACTCTGGACTTGCTAAGGCTTCTTGGCGGAGTCGGTTCACTCTTTCTAAGGTTTCCCAAATCATACTCACCTCCAGATGTTTACTGTTTCTATATACAGTATAGTTCTTCCATCATAGTGATCAAGTTTTACTGTTTATTTAAACAGGTTATTGTAGATATGCGTTTAACATCCACATAAGTTTCTCTTGTTCGCGAATGTAGTCACCCATCAATGCAGCAGTGCCTTCATCATCCGCTTCAGCTGCGTATTGCAAGATCACACGCTGTTTTGCAATCAATTGACTAAAGCCATCAACTAACCCTTGAACACACGCTTTTCCTGTCGTCGCATTTTGATGCTCTTTAATTGCACTGCGCTCAAGGTAACGGCTAAAGCTATGATCAGGAGTAAAACCAAGAGTCAATATACGCTCAGCTAGTTCGTCAATTTTTGTTTGCAGGTCCGTGTAAATCTCTTCAAATTTCACGTGTAATTCGAAAAACTGCTGCCCTTTAATATTCCAGTGATACCCGCGAGAATTCATGTATTGAAGCTGATAATGCGCTAACAGATCATTTAGTTGTTCAGACAGTGTTTGTGACTGTTCTTGGTCAAGGCCGATTAAGCTAATTTGGTGAGACATATGCATTTTCCTCTCATAATCAAAAACGAATAGAGGCTGAATTACCTCTTTATGGGAAAAGTATACGTATTCACATTAGATAGATAAAATCTTCACTATCTATAAGTTTGATAGATAAAAACTATTGATAGAAACCATCTTTGGGGTCGAACTCTGGAAAGTCTGATGCGTGCTCTGCCAATATGTTCTGGTTTTCTCTTAGAGCTTCGACACAATGTTTATCGAGCTTACCCTGATGAACCATTTTCTCTAACTCTAAAATGGCATGCATAGCCGAACAGGCTTGGCGATAGGGTTTATGTGCAGTCATCGCATCATAGATGTTAGCGACGGATACAATCCGTGCCGCAATAGGTATTTCTTCACCTATCAGCCCATCTGGATACCCTGAACCATCTAAAAATTCATGGTGATGTGCCATAATTTGGCTTAGTAATAAAACACTTGGGTGATGAGGGTACCCCAGCGCTTCTAGTATCTCATCAATAATGTCCATGCCATGTTGAATATGCTTTCTGATTTGGACAAGTTCTTTGCTAGTTAGTGGTGCCATTTTACATAACAAAGTAACGGGGAGACGGGTTTTGCCTAAGTCATGAAACTGAGCGAACAAAGAAATATTCTCAACCGTTTCATCATCAAAGCCGTACATGTCTGCTAAATTAGCGGCGATAATACGGGCATAAAACGCAATACGCTCTTTGTGCGCTTGTGATTCACGATGATATACAGGCGAATGCCTCTGTACTTGTTCTGCACACTCGATAATGGCATGCACCAGTTGATACTCAGAAAACACCGCGAACTGAATCATATCAATATACGGTTTGAGCCTAGTAATGATGGAAAGGTCGAATGCAGCTTTGGTAAATGAGTTAAGAAACGCGAAGCCAATGAAATCTCCACTTTGATATAACGGTATCGCCGCCGAAGAACGATAACCACACTCAATAAGCATGGTGATATGAGGCGATGGCGTCATGTCTGTTAAATCGTTCAACACCCGTGGCACCCCGGACTCCATGCATTGTTTTAAAGCTGGTAGGCGAGAAATCGATGCTTCATAGTGCGCTTTTTGCAGCGATAACAAGGAGCTGTCCGCGTACGTCCTAAGCATTTGCTCATGCTCATCGAAAAGGGCAAATGAAATTCTGTCTAAGTGAGGTATGTGACTACTCATACGACTTTTAATGGATTGTAACTGCGCATTCAGTGAATCAGCATATTCAAAATAGCAAATTGGCTGATAACGATGTAAATGTTCCATGACGTTCCTGCCCTTTAGATTTCCTTTCCATTAGCATCAACTAAAGTTTAGACGGTTAGATAACCTGTATACCATTCCATAACCAATAAATCCGTTGTTCTGTTGACCTATGATAATTTCTTCATCATCCCATCGTTGAAACCTATTCAAATGATAAATATTTTCTATTATCCGTCTTACGTTGCTATCGGTATGCTTGATCACATTGATAGTCAGACTTAGGAACAGGAAAATGAAGGCTCTAGTGGTTGAAGGTGGTGCGATGCGAGGCATTTTTGCTAGTGGCGTTTTAGATGCATTTATGCGCAAACATTACAATCCTTATCATTTTTCTATCGGTGTGTCTGCGGGTGTATCTAACTTAGTGGGCTACCTCGCCCATCAACCAAAACGGAGTTACCATGTCATCACGAAACTTGCGACTGACAAACGCTTTTTAAATCCCGCCAGATTTGTGAAGGGTGGGCATTTGGTCGATGTAAAGTGGCTTATCGAAGAATCTAACCGTCGCTACCCTCTTGATATTGAAAAGGTGCGACATGCAAACCCAATGCTTGCAACTACAACCAATATCAATACCGGAAACGCCGATTATTACCAACTAGATTTAGACAATCTTGAGCGTATTCTCGAAGCAACTTGTGCACTTCCGATCGCTTATAAAACTGTTCCTTGTTTTTCAGGAGGATGTTATACCGATGGCGGGGTTGCCGATTCAATTCCTGTAAAAGAAGCGTATCGCCGAGGTGTAAAAGATATTACGGTTATTCTATCTCACCCGATAAGTTATGAAATGCCTGCACCAAAATTCGGTTGGTTAATGCAAAAGGTATTGGCAGATTACCCTCATGTAGCAAGTGCATTAGCAAAACGCGCGGAGAATTATAATCAATCACTGGAGTTTATCCGCCATCCTCCAACAGACGCGATCGTGCGTGTCATCGCTCCACCCGAACAGTTTGCGGTGCAAAGGCTAACTAAAAATAAACGTATTTTAGAGCATGGCTACCAAATGGGGCTTGAGGCTGGAGAACAGCATCTACAAATACAACAGGGCATTCACGGTTTAACCGATGAAAATTGTCACTTCTGTATCTAACTAAAAAGGTCGCCGATACAGCGACCTTTTTCTCTAGTTTGCAATATCGAGCGTATTCCCTTGCACTCCGTTTACCCGGAACCAACCCGCAATACTGTAGCGTTCCGTATTCGTTGGTAGTACTTCATGAGGAAATTGTTCAGACAAAAAGACAAATAACCGCCCCGCTTTAGGAGGGATGGTAGCAATATGATTATCTTTCAAATCATACACTTTAAGCTCACCGGCATCCTCATCATTCCAATGCTCATTCATATAAAACACCGTGGTTAAACGGCGATTTTCATTGCCTTTGAAACAATCCAGGTGTTTTTGGTAGAAGTCACCTTTTTCGTATTTCGCAAAATGGGCTTCATATTCAAACAAACCAAGAAAAAAATGTCGGTTCGCCTCAAGGCGGATCTGTTCCATCTTCTCAAGAAAACTTGCTACAGCGGCACCCATATTACTGCTGAGCCATTGGATCTTATCGCTGCGTATCGTCACTTCTCTTGACGTTTCTTCATTGCGTCCAATGCGAGCTTTTTTCCATTCATCCGGAATAGAGTTTCTTAATTCAGCTACTTGCTCAGGAGAAATAAAATCGTCCCAAATGTAATAACCTTGGGTTGCCAGTGCATCGATTAACTTGTTCATTCAAACGCTCGGAAAGAAATTCGGGCGCTTTATATATGCCAAGATAGGCAAACGAACAATTCACGTTAGTAATCGACACGACAAATGACTACTGAAACAAAGCAAGTTTAAGGGGGACAGGGTGACCTAACCAATAAGCGAATTCAGTATGATCTAATAAGTCATCCCCTGTGACTGCATGAACTAAAACAGAATGCCCCGCTCTTCTTTGTTCCAACCAAGGAATAAAGCGCTCAAACTCTTGTCGCGTAAAGTGCACCTCAAAGCTCCATTTCGTATGAGGGCCGACTGGTTGGCAATTAAAATTACCCACCTTTAAATTGAGCTCTGAAAAGATGCTTTCTCTTAGCGCCCTTGCAAACTCACAACTTTCTTCACAAAAATACACATGGGCATGATAGAAATCATGACGGTTTTGAGGGTAAGACATAACGGGATGGTCTGTTGAGGTTTAAAAAACCATCATAACAACAGCCTTTAAAAATATCCCCGACACTTACATTCCTTACACTTCGTTTAATCTTTTTCAATAATCAAAGACTTAGCGTCCCCTTCTCCCATTGGTTTATAGAAATAAAATCCTTGAACTTCATCTATATTCCAAACTTTCAGTTTTTTGTATTGGGAGGAAGTTTCAACCCCTTCAGCCACAATAGTTAGCCCCAATTCATGTGACATAGAAGCAATGCTTCGAACTAACGTTCGAGCCTTTTCATTGTGTTCTAGTTGATCGATGTAAGAGCGGTCAAGTTTCACAACATCTAAAGGGAACGTACACAATGTACTGAATGAAGAGTAGCCCGTACCAAAATCATCGAGCGCTAAGTGAACACCGAGTTGCTTGATAAGTGCCATTCTCTCAATGACGTCGCTTTCCCCAACCATCAACATGCTTTCTGTAATTTCGAGTGTCAGCTGGCCACTTTTTATCGAATATTTTTCGATTAACGATGCTAAGTAACTAACCAGAGACGTATGGTAGAAATGAGGGCTTGATAGGTTAACGTGCACCGTCAGCGGTTTTGCGGTCACACCTTTTGTCTTGTTATTGATCTCAGAGATAAATTGACATGCTTGCTCCAATATTTGCTCGCCGATTTCAACAATCAGTTTTTGTTTTTCAGCTAGTGGGATAAAGACAGCAGGAGAAATATTTCCAAGCACAGGGTGGACCCAGCGAGCTAACGCTTCAAAGCCGTTGATCTCTTGGCTACTGCAATCAACAATAGGTTGGAAATGGGCAAAAAACTCATTCCGTTGTACGGCACCCAGAAGATCACGAGTAATCGCTTGGGCATTCTGAGCCTCACGCAATAAAGCAGAATCAACTGATTGCAGCTTTTTCCCGCCAAAGTGCTGCGATCGGTTGGTGACATATTGTGCTAATTGTAAAAGTGACTCAAAGTTTGCCCCCACGTATTCGTTATCAACCATCACAGCTTTCATACCCAGCTCAAGTTCAATACCACCGATAGCAGCCCGATTTCCGTACCGCTCCACCAACGTTTCACCGATTTGCCATAGCGCGTCGGTATTACAGTGGTTATTAGCAATAATAAGGAACTCGTGCTCGCTGACGCGGCCAATTTGGTTGCAATCAACATTAGACTTAATGCTTTCAACTAAGTGCTTCACAACACGATCATAAAAGGCTAGCCCATAGACTTCCGCCGTTTCACTTAGGCGTGAAAAGGTAATATAGAGCACAGCGAAAGTACCTGTTTGTTCATTCTCAACGAGGTTGTGTTCAATATGCTGGATAGTGGCAGGCTTATTCAAAAAGCCAGACATTGTATCTTTCGTCGTGAGTGTTTGAATTAATTCTTGCTGTTGTTTTTGCTCACTTAAGTCTTTAACTGATAACATTAATGACTGTCCAGACTGGAGCTCAATCACTGAGATTTCAATGTGACATGGTGTTAACTCACCATTTTTGCAGTTTAATTCAGCCTCAAACTCTCGCTGCCCCTGTTCTATCGCTGCATACATATCTTCCACTTTGCAATGATGCGGTGCTTGAGCAGCACATAAGTTTTCAAGTGACATTGATTGTAACTCATGCTTTTTGTAACCAAGCATCTGTTCAACAGCCAAGTTGGAATCCACGATGACCTTATCAACAACCAGCATCATTCCCATATTTTGGCTTTGATATAACGCTTCAAACTTTTGTAGCGTTTCTGAAAGCTTGTCTTCATTGACACTTGAAGATTGCGCAAGGTGTGAAACTAACTCAGTAATTCGTTCAAATTCATCTTTAGTTTTTCGTTCCGGCAATTCATTTCCATCAAAAAGCCGAGTGATCCCGTGTTCTAGGTGTTTAAACCGGTTTCCGACTTGGATTCGAAATAAAAATACCGTGACGGTAGTGATGGCAATCGCGACAGCCAGTACGATGATGATAAGGCGCAAGAATAAGCGATTTCCTTTTGAATAGAACGCTCTTGGCACCTCAGTATGTAAAATTGCAAGGGCTTCACCGCCTAAACCGACAAGTGGAGAATGAGCAGAGAGAATTTGGTCATCTTTATGAACGAATATTCCTGAATCTAACAACCAATGCTCATCCGTCGACTTAATATCATGTTGCTGGTCGTACAATATTTCATTTTCAGCAGAAAGAATGCCGCTGTATTCATGTGGAAAGCGGTATGACAGATGCTGTCCCCATATTTGCCAACCCACCATTTCAGATTCACCTTCACTATCGCGTACCGGTGTCAGCGAAATGATCCACAGTTCACCATTCCCTTTGATGATTCCTGAGATCCCGTGTTTCTCTCCATCCAAAACCGTTTTCATTCTTGCAATATGAGCGTTCATTCCTTTTGAACGCAAGAAGGCCTCCAAGAGCAGCTCAAAACCTTTTCCATCCATATTCCGATAAAGTGACTCTGTCACCGTAAAGTCGGTTTGTAAGTACGCAATCAGATCTAAACCAAGTGTATCCAATGTCGATAGACCTAAATTTCGATCGTAATACCCTGGGTCCCCTTGTTTTAACAACAAATATGACTCATCCCAATGGGCCCAGTCATAAGCTCGTTCGTTTTGTGCTTCAACAATGCGTTCTATAACGGACTCTGCCTGACGGTTAGCCTTGACGATCTGATCCAGTTCAAGCTGGTCAATACTCAATAAGAAAAAATAGCGTGTAATAAAGAGGCTGCTCAGCAATATACTGAGCAATCCAGTAGCAAAGAGAAGTGCTGTTTTCGTCTTCAGTGTTAGAACACCAAAACGAGATATGCTTCGAATAGACATAGTGTAATTATAGTGTTTTTTATATATATACTGCGATTTTAGATAACTCAACACTATAGTTTGTTTGATATAAATCGGAATTTATTAAACTTTATGACTAAAAACTGTTTTCAATGCGTCTAATCTATTCATTCAGTCACAGATCCTCAACAAAAGTGAGTGATGGATCCGGTTTATAGTTAGAAATAGCCATACCGATAAAAATAATCACAAAACCCACCAACGAACTAACAGCAACAGACTCTGAAGATAAAACATTAAAAGGGGTCTCGTTGCCACAGGCATCATATTGATAAAAGACGATGCCTCTACAAATCCAGTTTCATTGGACGGCTATGTAAAAATAAGGGAGGAATAATCAGCCATTGAGGTTAAGTGACACTACCGAGGTTAATCAATCAAGCCTTTCTCAATGGCATACTTTGCTAATTCAGCCGTGCTATGTAAATCAAGCTTGTGCTTGATGTTTTGTCGATGTGTTTCCACCGTCCGCGCGCTAATATCAAGCATGGTCCCTATTTTCTTGCTACTACAACCTTGCGCAACCAGTTTCAACACTGCTTCCTCTCTGCGACTCAATGGATTGGGCTTTTGTGCTGCTGGGGTGATCTCTTGAGTAAATAAGGTTTGAGCGACAGATTCGCAAAAGTAGGTCGAGCCTTGATTCACCGTTTTGATCGCCTGAACCATTTTATCCGCTGAAATTTCTTTCAACATATAACCCACCGCACCACTCTGCATCACTTTCATGATGTACTCACGGTTGTCATGCATGGTTAACATTAAAACCTTAGCGTCAGCCAGTTCCTCTTTGATAACTCTTGTTGCGTCTATGCCATTCATCAACGGCATGCTTACGTCCATCAGAATCACATCTGGCAGTAAACGCTTCACAACATCTAATGCTTCTATGCCGTTACTGGCTGTACCAACGACATCAATATCCGACTCCATCTCTAATCGAGCAATGAAGCCATCCAATACGACTTGATGATCATCAACAATCACCACTTTGATCGGTTTATCCATATACAAGTCCATCTAACTGCAACAACACGGTGATTTCAGTTCCAAATCCAGGTTCACTAGAAAGCTCTATTTCTCCACCTAAAAACTCTACGCGCTCACGCATATTGCGCAGGCCAATCCCTCTCTGCCTTAATGCGTCATTAACATGAAAACCGACACCATCATCACGGATCATCAGTTGCAGCATATTACCTAGCTGCTGCAAGATCACAGTGACTGTCGTGGCATGGGCATGCTTTTCAATGTTAGTTAATGACTCTTGCGCAACTCGGTACAAGGTTGTCGCTACTTCAGATTTTAGCTTACCCGGCTGAGTATCGAATAAGGTTTCAATGTCTACACCGGAATGCGCTTTAAAGTCTTGCAGTAGTGTATTTAAAGCGGCCTCTAAACCGATATCATCCAGTGCGCTTGGTCGGAGTTTATGCGAGATATGTCTGACTTCATTAATCGCAGTCATCAGCGAGTTTTGTGATTTGGCTAAATGCTGCCGTTGAGATTCTTCCTGAAGTTTGTGGCCTAGCAGTTCAAGGTGGCATTTACTCGATACTAAAAGTTGGTTTATACCATCGTGTAACTCTCGGGCTAGGTGCTTTTTTTCGTCTTCTTGAAACATTACTGTTTTGTGGGCCAGCTCTTTTAGGCTTCTATCGGCAATACGATGTTCGTGCAAATTAATCGCTAATGTCAGAACGACAATAACCGCTACCGTCACTACCACAATCACGATAAGAGAGAAAAATGTGGTTTCGATGTTTTTGTTGATCTCTGACTGCATATTCGCCACTTCTAAGCTGACATCTTCAATATACAGTCCTGTTCCAATCATCCATTGCCATTTTTCCAACCAAGCTGCGTAGCTTAGCTTAGGGACCGTTTCTCCTGTCGAGGGTTTTTGCCATAGATACTGATGAAACCCACCACCACTTTGGGCCTGTTGCAACAGCGCTTCAATAAGGTGATCACCATTTTCATCTTGGATATGCAGTAGGTTCTGGCCCACCAGTTCCGGTAAGATCGGGTGGACTAAATTGGTGCCGTTGCGATCGTAGGCAAAGAAATAACCGTCTTTTCCATAACGTAATTTGGTGAGAATGGCTCTGACTTCCGCTTTGGCACGTATTTCATCAAGAGTGGGATCATTATAAACATGGGAGATCGCGTCAAAAGCCAGGTCAACACTGTCTTTTAACGCAGATTCTTTAGATTTGATCAAGCTCGCTCTGAAGATCTCTATCTCTCGATCGCCCAGCGTTTTTGCTTGATACACCGATATCCAACTGATACTGGCAGTCACGATCAACAGTGGTATCAGTGTGAGCAAGATAAGTTTTGCTTTTAGAGGCATTCCTTCTCCTCAATAAAAAACTGCTCGCACCATGTTGGCGAGCAGTTCAACTGTACCATTTGTTGTTATCCAGATGTAATGGAAATATCACATTCCATAAAATCCTGGGAAAGCCAACAAGCTGGCAAGAACCACAACTTGAATCGCGATAAAAGGCATCACGCCACGATAAATATCACGCGTTGTTACGCCACGTGGCGCCACGCCTTTTAAATAAAACAGACTAAAGCCAAACGGTGGTGTTAGGAATGATGTTTGTAGATTCATGGCAACTAAGATAGCAAACCATGTCATATTGATCCCCATAAGCTCAGCCACTGGCGCTAAGATAGGCACAATAATGAAACAGATTTCGACGAAATCGATAAAGAAGCCTAAAACCAAAATCACCAACATAGTTATGATGAGGAAACCCCATTTTTCTCCCGGCAACTGCATCATCCACTCTTCAACCAGATAATCACCTCCGGTGTAAGTAAACGCCATCGAAAACGCAGTTGCACCCAGCAAGATGGCAAATACCATAGCCGTTACTTTCACGGTTTCTTTTGCGGCCTCATAAACCATGTTCCAGCTAAATTGCTTGTATAGCAGAGCAAGCACAATTGCGCCCGCGCCACCTAACGCTGCGGACTCTGTTGGCGTTGCAACCCCAGCAAAGATTGAGCCTAAAACGACAACAATAAGCGCTAGTGGTGGAACCACTGCTTTAAGCGCTGCAATCACCTCTTCTCGGCGGCTAACAGAGTCATCGCTTGGAATTGGTTGTGCCGCTTCAGGGTTAAGCTTGGCGTAAATCAAAATGTAAATAACATATGCCCCAACTAGCACCAAACCCGGCCATACAGCGGCTTGGAATAAATCCCCAACAGGTACGCCGAGTACATCTCCCAATAGAATCAACACAATCGATGGTGGAATGATCTGACCCAATGTACCAGAGGCGCAAATCGTGCCGCAGGCCAAGCCTTTGTCGTAGTTGTACTTAAGCATCACAGGCAATGAAATAAGCCCCATTGCAACCACTGACGCTCCAACTACCCCCGTTGAAGCTGCGAGCAGCGCACCAACCAAAACCGTTGAGATAGCAATACCACCTCGAACACCGCCAAATAAGCGCCCCATTGATTCAAGTAGCTGCTCTGCTAAGCGTGTTTTCTGAAGGACTAACCCCATGAAAACAAACAAAGGCACTGCCATTAGCACCGTATTTTCCATGATGGATTGAATTCGATATGGCATGAAAGCAAACATGTCCATACCTTCAGCCCAAACACCAAATATCAACGCGATACCACCAAAGGTAAACGCCACCGGGAACCCTAATAACAATGCAAACAGGGCAACAAAAAACATCACAATACCGATCATTTTCAGTGCTCCTTACTGCTTACCAGTTAAATTGGCGTGAACCAAATGAGGATTAAAAATCTTGTTCAAAGAATGGAGAAGTAAGCCAACACCGCTGATCGCCATAAATAAGAATGACAGTGGAATCATACCCTTAATAATCCAGCGATAAGGCAAGCCTCCCGGATCGCCTGACGTTTCTCCCAGAGCATAACTTTCTTTTGCGAAATCAATGCCATACCAGGCAACCAACAAACAAAACGGGAATAGGAACAACAAGGTTCCGAGTAAATCGATAATGGCTTGAGCTTTGTGGGATAAACGCTCATAGAACAGGTCAACTCGAACATGACCACCAGACTTAATGGCGTAAGGCACTCCGAGTAGAAATACCGCAGAGAACAGGTGCCATTCCATCTCTTGAAATGCAATGGACACATCATTAAACACGTAACGCATCACCACGTCATAGACAACGTTAGCGAGCAGCAGGATGAAGAGGATGCTTGATAACCATCCAAGAAAATCTCCGAAACGGTTAAATAATCGCTCAATATAGATAAGACTTCTCATTCCTTACTCCATGGAACTTAGAAAGGTGCTCCGCTTAGCAGTGCTAGCGGAGCTTTTTTATAGTGATACCCACAAGGGATGAGTCAAATGGGTATCTTTCTTGGGCTTCCCGCTATTGGGACCGTTATTGTTGCGCCTGACTGTTTAGGTAAGCGCGGTGGGAAATATCAGTCCATGAACGGACTTGTTTCAGGTAATCAGCTTGAGATTTTTGAATTTCTTTTGCTAGATCATCTTTCTCTGCGTGTTTAGCTAGCAAACGGTCATTGGCAGCTTTTAGCTCTTTCATGACAGCAGGTGGAAAGTCTTTAACCTGTACGTCTGGGTATTCTGATTTGATTGACACCCAGTTTTTCCCACTTTCGTGCGTTGCTTGCGTGTACATATCGTACGCAGCTGTGCGCATTGCTACGCGTAGGATTTCTTGCAGATCTTCAGGAAGACGATTCCAAGTACGTTTATTCACTAAGAACTGAAGCTCTGAACCCGGCTCATGCCAGCCCGTGTAATAGTACGGAGCAATTTTGTGAAAGCCCATTCGTAAATCAAGCGAAGGTCCCACCCACTCCAATGCATCGATGGTACGACGCTCTAGCGAGGTATAGAGCTCACCCGGAGCAATGTTGGTTGGTTTAGCACCAAGCTCTGCAAGAATTTCACCCGCGAAACCTGGAATACGCATTTTCAGGCCTTTCAGATCATCCACAGAGTTGATCTCTTTTTGAAACCATCCGCCCATCTGAATATCTGTGTTACCACCAGGGAATGAAAGCAAATTGTGTGGCGAGTAAACTTTTTCCATCAACTCCATACCACCCCCATGGTAAAACCATGCGTACTGTTCGGCCGGTGTCATACCAAACGGCATTGATGTGAAATAGAGTGTGTTCGGGACCTTACCTTTCCAATAGTAAGAGCCAGAATGACCAAGATCATACTGACCCGACTTGACCATATCGAAGATACCTAAAGGCGCCTTGTGCTTATTCGCTGAGTCGATTCGAATTTGCAAGCGACCATTGGACATCTTCTCTGCCATTGCAGCCATATTCTTTGTCGCATCACCAAATACTGGGAAGTTAGGTCCCCATGTTTCAGCAAGCTTTAAGCGATATACTTTTTCTGCCGCTGTCGCTGATGTTGCCATTAATGCAAATGCAGCGGCGACGATGGTTCCTTTCATTACTCGTTTTAATGATTTTTGGATAAGACTCATTGTTCACGTCCTTTGTTGGCTAACCGTACCTTTCCAAGTACTTTCAGTTTCACCTACAGAATGCGCCATTAATGAACAGCACGAAATCAGCGAGAACACGCAAACGAGAATACGGCCTATCATTAGTCACAATGAATGAAATACGTATTTTTACGTAGCCTTTTTACCATTAACAAAATAAATAATTAATAAATAAGGAATTTTTAAAGTTACGGCATCTAACCAAGCGGAAAGTTACGTAGTGGTTAGTGCGATAGGAAGTATTAACAGAAGATTGTAGAAATGTGACAAGGCATAGAAAAAGTAGCTTAATACATTGTTCTGGTTGCATAAAAAAGCCTCGATAAAATCGAGGCTTTTTTAACTAACTGTCTAATGGCAATTAAACTGCTTTATAGATAACTTTATTGCCAGCTAGTTGCTCTTTCACTACTAAGTTTTCTTCAAGTAGTTTTTTAAGAGCGCCTGTTGCCCAAGAAGCCGCTTTCGACTCTTCTTGACCCGCAACTAAACCAATACCTTTCGGATTGATGCCTTCAGCGTTACCGACAACGATATCCAGTACTTGTTGCTGCTTTGGAGTTAGCGCAACATCAACTGCTTTTTTCGCCGCAACTACTTTCTCTGCTACCGGCTTTGCAGCTACTTTCTTCTCAACTACAGGCTTAGCTTTCTTTGTTGCTTCAACATTTGCAACTGTCGCTTTAATGCGCTTTTGCAGTTTAAGCTGCACTTTACGCTTATGAGCAAGTCTCATCGAGTATTTCTCCATTTCACTGCATACGGAGCAGTGGTGAAAATTTGAAGCGCGTTTTATACCAAAATTTTGCTTCCATTTACAGAGTACAAGGGGGTTTCTGATGCAAAAATGCGCAATTTTGCTGTGTAAGACTACAATTTAATCAATAGAGGGTGGTTTTATTTTGTCACTACTGAATATATAAGCAGACCATCTATCACAATTATTGGTGAGCTATGGAGACCATACACTTAACCAATCATCCCTTAGAATGGCGTTCCCCAACGACTAGAATTCTTCTGGCTTTTATTGTTGCTGGTATGCTTTTTCTGTTTTTCTTTGCCCCTGGTTGGCAACAGTTCATCTTGTCTCTGTTTGCTCTAGCTTGCTTACTCGGCTTTGGTTATCTGTTGATCATTACCAGCATTGTTCGCTTCACCTTAACCGCCACCCATTTCCAACAACACCTGTTCAAAGGTGGTTGGGTTGTTAAATGGAGCAACATTAGCAAAATTGGGCTCTGTTATTACGATAATGATGGTTGGCAGCAACCAATGCCATGGATAGGAATAAAGCTAAAACACTACTCACCGTATATCACGAGCATTTGTCCTCGCATTGCCACAGATGTGTTGCTGAGCCAACGAGCTCTGCTCTACTTAGGAGCCAAACAAGTTAAACAAACCACTCATTTTGAAGATATCGTTTTAGACTCTAGCCCTTACGTAAACTCACAAGGAAATGAGTTTTCTGGATTACATGCCATGCTCGCCAACCGAATGCGCTACCAAAGGCAATATTATGATTATGATGTGTTTATCTCGACCAATGATTTAGATAGGCCAGCAGAAGAATTTGTAGGATTGGCAAGGCGCTACCTTGCTGCTGCGAAATCAGAAGAAGACGAACGAATATGAAAACAGCGGCGAAGGAAAATCGCCACTGTTGATACATTAAGAATAGACGTTAGTAGAGAGGCATCTCGTCAGCAACAAATGGGTTTGTCGCACGTTCATGACCAAATGTCGATTCAGGGCCATGACCCGGAACAAATCGAACGTCTTTGCCTAATGGCCAAAGTTTGGTTTTAATTGAATCAATCAAGGTATTGAAGTCCCCTTTAGGGAAATCAGTACGCCCTACACTGCCGTTAAAAAGAACATCGCCGACAAAGGCCAGCTTTGCCTCGTCACTGAACAAAACAACGTGGCCTGGTGTGTGGCCTGGCGTATGTAGTACTTGCAGGGTCTGGTTGCCAAATGTCACCGTGTCACCATCATCAAGCCACTGATTTGGCTCAAATGGCTGAGTCAGCGGAAAACCAAACATTTGACTTTGGCCTTCCAAACCTTGTAGCCAAAAATTATCGTCCTTATGTGGGCCAATAATCTCAGTGCCACCTAGAGCTTCAGACAATGGCTCAGTTCCGCCAACATGATCTAAATGGCCATGCGTTAAAACTAAGCTAACAACCTTTACACCTAACTCTTCAATCAGCATCGCAAGCTGTTTGACGTCACCACCTGGATCAATAACGATGCCCTGCATGGTTTCGTCACACCATACAATTGAACAGTTTTGAGAAAACGAAGTTACAGGGACAACCTGATATTTAAGTGCCATTGTTAAACCTTTATTCATATCGAAACTGGCAGAACTATGACACTAGCGCCATGCCTTTGCAACCAGTGAGGTTATGCCCAGTTACGTACTGGTCCAGTATCAATATGAATGAAGTTACTACTCGGGTAATATCCAACACCACCAGCCTTAAGACTAATCGCCGCTTCACGAACCTGTTTTAGGTTCACGCCGTCTAAACGAAAGTCCATTGCTTGACCCAGCATGTGGTAGCTCTTCTTAGCCACACCACTTGATTGATTTCTGAGTTTTTCATTGGTTGCTGGAGAACGGTAGCCGGAAATAACCTGAACTTCCGCCTGTGTTCCTAACAAAGATTGGATTTTGGAAATCTGGTCGAAAAGTCGTTTGTCCATTGGGTAGACTTCATTTCGACGAAAGTCACGGCACAGATGATTAAGTCTGGCGAGCTCTTTACCGACGTAATTACGACCATCAAAATAACACGTTTCTAATGCCTCTCCAGTATGGAGATTGCTCAATGCTAATGAGCGAGGTTTTACTGAACTAGCTGCCATTGCCATGCTTGGTGTACATGCGGCTACAACTAACCCGCTCCCTGCTAACTTAATAAATTCTCGACGCGATACCTGCACTATATAAACCTTCACAAAAACGAATCAAAACGTGCCGAATTGCCGACACTACCTAACTTAGTTATGAAGTTCAAATGCATAAATCGTGCTAAAAAAACAGGCGCTAACAATTTATTTTGTTAGCGCCTGACTTTACTGACTTTTTTACCAATTATTGGATTTTTTCATTCTTGAATGCAGTTCACCCTTTTGTGTAACTGAATTTGTCAAAGCGGTAAATGTCATCCCTGTAGTGGACAACCCCTTCCTCAAACCATGCCGTCTGATAAATAATGTGCACAGGAATACGTCTCTTCAAAGGGATCGCTTTATTAGGCGCGCCTTCTGATTGTGACAAACGATGTGGATCTAACCCCTGACTTTGTAGCAGACGAGAGGCAAACTGATCGGCGTGCTCTACGCGAATACATCCAGAACTAAAGGCACGACGTGAGTTGTTGAACAAGTATTTGCTCGGCGTGTCATGAAGGTAAATAGCTCGAGCATTAGGAGTATTAAACTTGTATAAACCCAACGCATTGTAGTTACCTGACATCTGACGCATCTTGTAAGGGAAGTTACGAGGCTCCAAGGTAGACCAATCGATCTCCTGCGGATCAATCGAATCATATGAGTTCCATTTAGGAATAATTTGGTAATTGTGTTTAGCCAAATACTCACTGTCTTTTTTCACTTTCGGTAAGATATCTTCAACCATAATCTTACGTGGAACATTCCATGTCGGGTTAAGGATCAGTGAGTCAAGGTTCGTTGTCATGACGGGAGTTTGACGGCTTGTACGCCCAACAACTACTTTGGATTCAAATACTTCTTCACCTAAATACCAATACTTCATCTCAAAACTAGGAACGTTCACCATGATCAACGCATCTCGTTGCATTGGCCATAGTCGTAATCGCTCTGCATTCAAAGCTAATGTCGACAAACGAGATTCCGGTGGCATGTTGAGCCATTTGAGTGTTGATGGACCAATGATGCCATCTGCCGTAAGCCCATGGATGCTCTGAAAACGCTTCACCGCTTTTTCCAACTCATTGTCATACCAAGAAGTGTGCTGCGGTGTTTTGGAAAGATCGATATCGACAACTTCTAGACGAGCCAATAAAGCCTCACGATCTTCTAGTATATCGCCAGCACGCTTTAGGCCTTTTTGGTGATAGAGAGGCAAGTCCAGTTTATGGTATTTCTGTAAGTGCAGATAAGTATTGACGAGTTGCTCGTAGCCATCTGAGTCTGGCGTGTAACTTTCAACTAACTCACGCATTTGCTGCGTTTCTACAGCAGCATATAGCGCAGTCATTGATGTTTGGCTCGGTTGAGGTAACCCTCCTTTGAGCTTACTTTCAAAGAACCAATGAGTGCCAATAGCTGAAGCCTGTTCTGCGTAGCTCAAGTAGGCAATCAGCGTATCTGTTGCCAGTAAATCATATTCAAACCAGCGGTTACTTTTACGGTAAAACTGCAAGTGATTTAAACGTTTTGAGAACATAGGGCTAAAGCCCGCACGTTGAATCACTTCAAGTTGAAATTCCAATTTACTGCTTTGTTGTAAATCAAACCAGATTAGCTGAGCATCATTTTTACGATAGATGCGCTCCACCAGCTCTGGATACTGGATCAAGGTTTCGAGCTTATCATTGGGCTTCATCCATCCCATATGCTCAAAATATTCCAGTGCATTTGCCTGCACTGGAATACATAAAAACACCAACAATAACAACCTAACCTTAATCATGTTCACCCCGTTTTTGGCCTTCTCCGAAAGTATGGCAAAGGTCTAAATTAAGGCAACGTTATATAGCATTAAAGTGTCTTAGTTATGAGAAACGTCAAACGATCGCAGACCAGTGATTATCCCAATGGGTGCCGGTATTAAGTAATTGTTTTACTTTGGGTTCGAATTGAGTCACGACACTACCTGCTCCAGAGCTGATACGAAAGCTCTCGTCCTGAACCACGACCCCTGATGCATCAGGTAGAGCCGCAAGCTCTATCAATTGGCGGGTTTGTTTCGACCAAATGCCGTAACAATTTCCTCTTGGCGAAGTCGCTAAAATCCACTCGTTTGTCGCAGCAATACTGGCGATGTAGTGGTTAAACCTAGCCCACTCTTCCGGCTCTGCTTCTAGCGGCATCATTGGCTGACCTTTCGTATGCATCGCCAATAATGAAGGGTATTCATCCGGCTCACCACGATATTGCTGACCACATAACACCGTGTCCGCACCATCGTGCGCCAAATGACGAATACTCAAATGGCGATCCTCAAGAGAAACTTGATCCTGCAGTACCCCTTCATGATTTAAGTAGCTTAAACTAGGCTGCATCGTGTCAATGTTTAATGGCTCTCTTCCATTGGTATGAACACCACCAACACCAATCGCAAGTGAATCATCTGGCATCACAATCACTTCATGAGGGCCAATCCCAAAGTCAGTAAATTCCTCGACTTTGTTGTATCCAGCTGCCACATCATATACACCGATGATCCCCCGGCTGGTTCCTCGTTCACCCTCTGTGACATACAGCCATTTTCCATCATTAGAATAAACGCCATGCCCATAATAGTGACGGTTTTTCGTTGCTGTCACGAGGTGAATCGTCTCACCATTTTGATAATCAAAAACTAAAAAATAAACACCGGGACGGCGGGCAAAAGCGACAGCATGGTGTCGCTTGTCATTAATGGCGACACCATGCCCGCGTGAAGGTAAAGCAACCTCCCGTATCGGCCAACCGAATTGATCGGCCACCACCGCAGAGAATTTGTCACGGCCGCGAATAGCGCATCCGATTAAGGCCGCCGTTTTGCCTTGTTCATTATTTTGAGCATGAAGAGAAAACGCCGGAGCGGCTGCCCCAAAAAGGGCTGCCTTTAACAGCATTCTTCGTGTTGAATCAGTCACCATCGGTTGCATTAAATCCTATTACTACACCAAGTTCGATAGCCACTTCTTCATGAATCAAGTAGTTAAGCTGTTCAAGTTTGTTGAACTGTGCCATCACGGTTTGATATCCCGGTTTACTTTTCAATAGACCAAATAAGCTACTCTGCGACGGCCAAGTTTCGAGGACGGTTGCGAACTGCGTTTTAATGCTATCTGCAAGCTGTATTTTGCCTCGAGCACGTAAAATGGCATCCAATCCTTTTCCGTTGGCCAGATACAACTTTTCCATCGCCACAACGTTAGATTTAAGGTTAGATAGTGACGTTTGTGAACGCCAAGACTCCGAGAAATAAGGACGTGGCTTTCCGATCTTAGCCATTGGTCGGCTGAGCTTTTTCATGCTGTAATCGAGTTGATTTGATAACAGCGCAATGTATTCTGCATACCATCCAGCCTGATCAAGTGCTTGCCATGGATTTTCTTTCCATGCCAAAGCAATGGCTTTCGCGTTATTTTGCAAATTCTGCGCAATCACTGTCCCTGTTTTACAAGTCTTGGAATTGGCTTGTAAATCAGACGCCGGATCATACAGTAACCACTCGATAGCTCCGAGCCCTTGCACTGTCACGCTTTGCTGTGAAATGTCGTCAGGAAGCCATTCTCGATCTTGACGGATCAACGCCGCCATTTTTCTCCCTGTCGTATTTTTCTTATCTGGCCAAAACTGGATATTCCAGCTCTGCTCTAACGCAGCAACAGGCCCTCGCTCTTGGCCTTGCAGAGCCATCCAACTCAACATCGCTTGATGCCAAGCTTGAGTAACTGGTGCACTATCGCTTCTTTCTGTTGCACAAAAATCGGCAAACACGGAGGCCAAATTTTCAGTTTTCTTTGAAAAGGCCTGCGCTGCCTGTTGCTCAACCAAATAAACTTGATGGCTACTATGAACATTTGCGTGAGTTTGAGCACTCATCACTGCGGCGCTCAATAGCGCCATTGAGGACATCAATTTCATCATCATCTCATCCCCTACAACGAGCTAAGAAAGGCAACTAAGGCATCACGTTCTTTCTGGTTAAACTTCAGAACTTTCTGCTTTGCAGCTTCCGCCTCACCTCCGTGCCATAAGACTGCTTCCAATACGTTGCGCGCTCGTCCATCATGAAGGAAGTAAGTGTGACCATTGACTTCTTGCGTGTAACCAAGTCCCCAAAGAGGAGCCGTACGCCACTCCTGACCATTTGCCAAATATTCTGGACGCTCATCAGCCAAACCCGGCCCCATATCATGAAGGAGCAAGTCGGTATAAGGGTGAATTCGCTGTTCAGACAAGGCAGGAAGATCTTCACGCTTTGCTGTGGTGACACTTGATTTGTGGCAGCTTTCACAACCAGATTGAGAGAATAGTTTTTGCCCGAATTGAACTTGAGGATCGTCCATATTACGTCTCGATGGCACCGCAAGATGTTGAGAGTAGAACTCGACGAACTTCAGGATCTTGTCACTCACTTCTGGCGAACCACCATTCGGTAACTCATCACAGATCGATTGTTTAGCGGTGCAGTTTTCATTAGGGAACAAACGGCTGGTTAAGCCAACATCGCCATTAAATGCGGCGGCATTTTGCTGCATCAATGTCGGCTGCCCTGCTTTCCAACCAAATCGGCCAATAGAAAAATTTTTCGTTTGAACATCCCAAACACGATTTAACTTACCTGAAATACCATCGCCATCACTGTCATTTTCATCCGCCCAGTTTTGTAGCGTTTGAACAGGGATACTTTCTAGAAGGCCTAAACCAATCATTGGCGGAGCCACACGCGCCGAAAACTGGGTATCCGGATGCATTGGACCATAACCTAGATTTGTGATGGTTAAATGTGGTTTTCTCAATGTCACCACAGTGCCATCGGCAAACGTTACAGGCACATCACTGTATTTAATGTCAATGGTGCCTTCCGGTGTTTGATCTTGTAGAGCAAAGTCTTGTAATTGGCCGCCATAAGTTGGTTCTGGGATCACCCCATCCACAATGAATGCTTTCTTTTGTTCAGGTGTCATTGCAGGAATACTTAAGCGAACTAACATCGATACAGCATGGAGATCATTTTCTTCAGGTGGATGCCCACGCCCATCTTTAATGTGGCAGTTTTGACAACCATTAGTGTTAAACAGCGGTCCTAGCCCATCTCTGGCATCGGTCGAAGCCGGAGCCTGAACCCAAGGGTTGCGGAAAAAACTATTTCCGACACTAAAATCTAACCGCTTACTCATTGGCAAATTCGCCGACGGTAGCGAGAAGGCATTTGGCCCTTCCTTTTTAACCGTCGTATTTCCACCAGATTTTACTTCATAGCCGGACACGGTCGTTGAAGCGGTCAAAAGGGCAAGTAATAAAGGGGAACTCAACTTCTTCATTGCGACATTCTCTTGTTATATTTGTTTTGCTCACAAACAGCAAAGGGCTCACGAGGAGCCCAGAGACAGTAAGGTCTTTTTGATTAGAACTCGTGGTCAGCGGTATCCGGGTTCAAACTGTCGATACCCACGATTTTTGCTGCTTGTTCAATAGAAGCGGTTTGAGCAACGAGTGCCATAATGGTTTCGTTAACTAGAGCATGACCTTTGTCATTTCCGACAGCAATCAATTGGTCAAAATATTGATTCTCTTTCTCAGCAGCATTAACTAGTTGCCCCACTTGAGTGCGCGTCACATCGAACTGCTTTTGAATACCTTTAGCTGCTGATTTATCTTTTTGCGCTACCAAGTCTGCAATACTCGGTCCTGATAATTGCGAGCCGTCTGCACGGGTATAGCTACCAGTGTAAACGTTGTAGATCCCCTGCTCGTTGTAATAGTGTGAATTGTGCGTATTGTCTGAGAAACAATCGTGCTCATCTTCTGTTGAATTGGCTTCTAACGCCACTTTCATACGCTCGCCAGCCAATTCACCTAATGATAGAGACCCCATACCAAATAGCATTTTACGAAGGCCATTTTCAGCGCTTGCGCTAAGTAACTCTTCACGATAATTACCTTTTGTCTCAGCTGACCATTGCTTCTCCATCCACTCTAGATCCTGAACAAGCAGATCGGCTGCTGCTTTTAGATATTCACCACGGCGGTCACAATTACCATTAGTACAGCCTTTACCAACAACAAAATCGGTATAACCACGTTGACCTGCGCCTGCATTAGTACCGTTCAGATCTTGCCCCCAGAGCAAAAACTCAATGGCATGGTAACCAGAAGCCACGTTGGCTTCAGAACCACCAACTTCATTTAAATCCGCAATAAGCTTTGGCGTAATTTTTGTGACATCAAGGGTAGAGCCACCAATCACGAGTTTCTGGTTTGCGATAATGTTTGCATTCGCACCTTCGTTACCTAACTCATGTTGGTAATAATCTTTAGCGACGTAATCAATTAAACCTTCATCTAACGGCCATGCATTCAACTGCCCTTCCCAATCATCAACGATCGCGTTACCAAAACGGAAGACTTCAGATTGTTGGTAAGGTACGCGAGAGTCTAGCCATGCTTGCTTAACTTGCTCTAGCTTTGCAGCAGAAGGCGCTGCTAGAAATGATTCGATGGACGCATCAAGTGTTTTTGCCGTCGTTAATGCATCTGCATAGACCGCATGAGCGAGATCTGCATAGTGTTCAACCACTTGTTCTTTTGTCACTTCCGCGGCAAAAGATGAACTACTTGCAACAACCATCGCCGTTACAATTGATCGCGAGAGAAGAGATTTAACTTTCATGAAAAGCATCCTTGTTGAGCTTAATTATATTAATAGTGCTAATTATTATCATTTACACTTTTAGTTTCACGATCATACAAATTTACAATTTTAATGCAACCTTAATACGAAAAAAGCCTCACAAAAGTGAGGCTTTTATCAACAAACAATACGATGATGTTTTAAAGTTTCAGATTATGTTTCCCATGAGAGACTTTTGCTTGCAGGTAACTTTCGTTTCCTTCTTTCAAATGTGCTGAGGTATTTACAATCTCTTCTATGACGATGCCATTCTCTTGAAGCTCTTTCACCTTTTTAGGGTTATTTGTCACCAAACGAATACGATTGACACCCAACGCTTGTAGCATCTGCGCAGCTTCAGAAAAGTCGCGTAAGTCATCACCAAAACCTAAATGATTATTTGCTTCGTAAGTATTTAAACCTTGGCTTTGCAAATGATAAGCATCGATTTTATTGTAAAGTCCAATACCTCGCCCTTCTTGGCGAAGATAAAGAATGATTCCACCGCACTGCCCCATACGATTGATGGTTTCTTCAAGTTGCTCACCACAATCACAGCGAGAGGAATGAAAAACATCGCCGGTTAAACACTCTGAATGCATTCGCACCAGGGGAATGCTTTCCGCTTTGTCTGCTTGCTTAAAGATAACTGCGACGTGTTCTTTTTCTGTCTTTAGATCATTAAATGACAGTAATTCTGCATCAATATTACTTTGGGCACCGACTTTAAAATCAACCCTGGCTCTTACTTCCGCCATGCTCTACTCACTTGAATCTTTCTTTTCATTTTTCCATTTAATAACCAGGTCATCTCATGATGCTAGTTGGAAAGTGTTAACATCCTGAGGTCACTTGGCCATGTAAATGGTTTCTACGTCCTAACTATGGGGACTATCAATACGAAATTCAATGCCTCCCTAGCAATTGTTATATTATAACAATTATTTTTTGAGGCAATAAAAAACCTCAGTTTGTATCAAACAAACTGAGGTCTCAGAAGCTTGGTGTATAGATAAATGCAGGAGAATGAAAGGTTATTTGATCACACCATTAATGGGTTTGGTTCTTCTTCCAAACCGAAAGCTCAACCCAAACATTTTCCAATTCTCTTAACTCTTCATCCGTGAGCAAGGATAATGTTGGCTTTGAATTTGGCAGTGTATAAGCTTGCAGTGAGCTAATCTGCGCATAAAAGTCTCTTTTTAATTGCGATATCAATGTGTCCACTGCTTTCCCTTAAATGACATGAAATTTACCTTACTCTTAAAAATGATACCTTTTTGCATAAATCTTGCACAAGAAAATACAGTTTGTGGAATAACAATCACACTATATTTACGAATGAACGATGGAATTCTTTTTATTTTATGAGGATCTTTAAGATCAAATCAGAGATCATTTAAGTGCTTGGATCTTAGATTAAAATTTAATCACTTATTCTGACCAAAAGCGGCTTAAATTTTATTCTTCTATTTTCATATCTCAGAAAAAATATAATTAAACATTGCCAAAGGTATACATGTAAATAAAAAAGCAGCTTGATTAAGCTGCTCTCTTTCTATTCACGGTTTCCTAGTTTTACTTGCCCATTTGAATCAAACCACAAAGCCTGCGTTCGTCTTCGACCAATCAAAATAGGGCCATCATCATAGAATAAGAAGTTTTTCCAATGCTTTTTAAATACTGACCACTTAGTTTCGATGACATTGTACTTTTCGTAGCAAAAATAAACGGTGACATCATCTTGCCAATCAATATGAGCAGAAATACTTTCAGGAAGAGTGTCATCGTCTGATTCCCAAGCATCCATCCAATCCACAGTTTCTGACCAATTACTTGCCTTCATCGGCCAGTCACTTGAACTCATGCGCTCCGCATCTGGACTTTGCGCACTGATATTTTCCTTCCATAACTGTGCAGCTCTTGCCTGAGACATAGGTTTGATCGACGATAAGTCAGCATCAGGCACAGGCATTGATTGGTGGGTAAAAATCCATTTTCTTTGGTATTCATCCAAAGGTAAATAAGACATTAAGTATCCTTAAATTACTTCAGCCAGCCTTTATCGCTCGCTTCATTGATTAACTGTTGTGCTTTTTGCCATAACGCGTGAGAACCATCATCAATCCTCCGATTTATGGTCAGGGCTTGTTCTGCGGTCACATTGTTTTCACGCCAACTACGCCCATGATTATGATAATTTAGTAGCATTGGAATAATGCGATCGAGAGCCTTTGCGAAACGAGCATCTGCACTTTTAGCCTGCTCAAACTCACACCAAATTGATTTTAATTCCGCCGCTTGATCCGGTGGAAGCATACCAAATAAACGTTCTGCTGCCGCAAGCTCTTTCGCTTCCTGTTCTAAGGATGCCTGCGCATCATAAACAAAGGTGTCTCCAGCATCGATTTCGACAATATCGTGCAGAAGCAACATCTTAACCACGCGCGCAATATCAACCGGCTCGTTGGCATGTTCTTCCATCAATAGCGCCATTAGCGCGACATGCCAGCTATGCTCAGCGCTATTTTCAAGTCTTTCATCAGCACTTTTCACGCGTGTACGACGTAAAACAGACTTCAACTGATCAAGTTCAATCACCAATGCAAGTTGTTGTTCTAATCTCGTCACACTTAACCCTCCTCTTTCCAGTCAGGGTTAATGATGGCCGTCAAGTTGTGGTCTTCCCATTTGCCGTTTATCAGCAAGTAATCTTTCGCAAATCCTTCTTGCATAAAACCAGCGCGACTCAAGACGGCTTCACTTCGTTTATTTCGGGGCATATAGCTTGCCATGATACGGTGCATGTTCTGTATCGAAAACATGTAATTCACGGCAAGTCGAAGAGCGGTAGTCATCACCCCTTTCCCTTGCGCTGTTTTGGCCAGTGAATAGCCAACATTACAAGCATGGAGTGGAAAGCGCGATAAACTACTAAAAGAAATGGTGCCCTGCATTGCGCCGCTTTCTTTATCGAGGATAAGTAAGTAAAAACCTAAACCGATTCGATGAAGTTCATTCAATTTGATCAGCTTTCGTGTCCAACCTTCCAACGTAAAAAATGCCTCTTCACGTTTGGGTTCCCACTCCTTTAAGTGTTCACGGTTTTGATTAAAATATTCCACAATCATCGCTGCATCCGTCGGCTCGGCCGTACGCAGCACCACATTGCCTTCCGCTTCATAAACCTGACAAGGTGTACTTACTCGTTCCATTAGTTTTTTCTGATTCCGTACTCACGAAGTTTGTTAGCGATTGAGGTATGAGAAACGTTGAGACGTTTCGCCAGCTTTCGACTCGAAGGGAAAGACTGGTATAGGCGCTCTAATACTTGCGATTCATAATCCTTCATGATCTCATCAAGAGAGCCATCAATGTTTAGCGTTGGTATGCTAGATGAACTACTGTCCATTTGAGGCAAATGGAACAAGTCGATCGTTAGCGTGTCACAATCAAGTTCAGTTAACGCTCTAAGCACCATGTTTTCTAACTGGCGCATGTTACCCGGCCATTGATAGTTAGCGAGTTGATCTGCCAAATGTTCATCCACTTTTGGTTTGGCAATATCCAGTTGCTTGATGTATTTCAAGATAAACAAATCCAGCAATGGACCAATATCATTCGTTCTGTCTCGCAGCGCTGGAATGGCTAAAGTAAGCACATTTAAGCGATAGAATAAGTCTTCACGGAAAGTACCAGATTCGGCCAATACGGCTAAATTATGGCGCGTTGAAGCTATCACTCGCACATCGACATGCATTTCGTGCTCTTCACCCACACGACGGAAGGTGCCGTCTTGCAACAAGCGTAATAGCTTAATTTGTAGATGCGGACTCATCTCGCCAATTTCATCAAGAAAAACAGTGCCGCCATTTGCTTGCTCAAATATCCCTTTGTGACCCTGTTGGTGATTAAACGAGCCAGGAGCATGACCAAACAATTCTGTTTCCGCTACGTCATCTGGCATCGACGCACAACTTAAAACAAGAAAAGGTTCTGATGCTCGGTGTGAACGATTGTGGCAAGCACGCGCAAGCATCTCTTTACCAGTGCCTGTTTCACCTTGAATTAACAAAGGTTGTTCAAGCATCGCCAGTTTTTTCGCCTGAGTGATCAGCGCTTTATGACGATTTGAAACACCGACAAAATGCTCAAAACCAAGGTTATTTTGTAGCGGAAGCGAATCATTGAATACCGGTTTTTCCTGAGCGGAACGAATGATCATCACCGTACTTGCTAATACGGATTCATTGGATTCGTCCGTAATGTAGACAGGCGTCATCTCCATTACATAGTCCAAGCCATTGATTACAATAGTATCTCGCTGACGAGTACTCTTACCTTCTGACCATTTAGAAAAGTTGAATGTGGGTAGCAAGCTCGCAACTGGCATACCAATCATCTCACCTTCATCGTGATTGAATAAGTTCAGCGCGGCGTGATTCGCCATATCAACATGACCTTTGAGATCTATCGCAAGAACAGGCTCAGGCAGGTTGTTTAGCAAAGAGATCAGTTCAGTATTGTGACGCTCAATTGGCATAAACTGTATTTTACGAACGTCATTAACACCTGAGATTCGACGAATTTCAGCCATGAGTTCACTGAACGTATCAAAGTCGATATCAGGACAGTTCAGGTAAATAATCCCTGAAATATCGATTTCGATACCTCTAAGATCAATATTTTTTGAAGCAAGAATATCAAGCAGCTCGCGAGTCAGCCCGAGTCTGTCTTCACAGAAAACTTCTAGACGCACTGAAAATTCCTAGTTTAAGGTGTCAGGAAATGTTGACAGTAGTTTCGCGCAAGGCTGAATTGGCGTCAAGCAACCTGATATCACTTGCTTCACAATCACGCTATTTCATAGCGATAGCGGCGATTTTAGCAACAATTTCTTTGCGTACCGCGCCTAACTTAACAGACCTTTCTTTCTGCCAAGGAATTGGACGCAGCAGTGATATCGCTTTGATGCCTAGGCGTGCGGTTAGAATTCCTATCCCTATTCCCTGCCCTGCTCTCACTGATACTTTGCCAGCTAGATCCATCGACATTAAGTCCATGCCGACATCAACTGCCAAATCACTTGCACCTGCCGCTGCCATGTTAATCAGCGTACTTTTAAAGAGTTGCAAGCGCGACCAGTAACCCAACTCGATACCGTATACTTTGGCAAGGTTATCGATCATCTTAAAATTGCGCCAAGCCACAAGCAGCATGTCTGCAATAGCAAGTGGGCTAATTGCGACCAGCGCCGCCGACTCCGTCGCATGACGCGTAACAATCGCGGTTGCTTGCTTATCTTGCTCTGCAATCACCATCGCATCGTACATATCCAATACTTCAGCATCACTATGGGCTGGATCAATACTGTTCAACCAGCGATCATACGCTGGTGATTCCGGCAATATACCACTCTGCTTGGCAACTTCTTGGCAAAATGCTTTGCCCTTGCCAACGCCATCTGCGTCAATCAGCGCTTCACTTTGCTCTTGCACACTAAAGTGATTGCGTAATGTACGAAGTTTCCATAATTCACGGCCAAGTGCGCCAATACCAAGGCTTGCAATGGCCGCCATAAAGCCTGCCCAACCGATAGTTAGCCAATCATTGGTTTGAAAAGCAGTAACCACTGTGTCGACTGCTTGCAAGCCAACTAAACCAGCAAACAATATGAGCAAGCCACTTGCCAACCATTTTCGGCCACGTTTAGGACGAATAATGCGTTCTAATTGGCGTTCAGAGTCGTGTTCTGTTTCAACTTCAGTCTGAGTAGGGACAAAGGTTTCTTGCTCAGAAAACTGCTGTTGAGCCGTCAGTTCTGGTTGAGGATCTTTTCCTTTCAAATCTTGATTGAAGATCTGCTTTTGTTTTAATTCACTCATCTCAATTTATCTCCAATCAAGTATTGCAATGCTTTATCCATACGGATGTGAGCCAAAGGTGCCTGATCACTTTGTGGCATCGGCCGAAACGCCGTAAATTCAAACCCATTACTCTGCCAATAAGATTGATTCGGTAGTTGCTTAGGCACTTCTCCTGGAAATACGGTTAGTGGCTCGCCAGTTAACGCTACCCCTTGAAGTGCTGGAATAGAGACACTGTCACGTGTGATAAAACCGGATTCAGTGGCCTTCACAGAAGCCATGCTCATACAGCTCATTTCGATGTTTTCATACGCAGCAGTCTGCCATGCAGGATGCACCATCTGCTGTAACAGTGAAGCAAGGTTTGAATGCTGCTCCGGCGTGACGTGGTCTGCTTTAGTGGCAGCAAAAAGAATCTTATCGATTCTCGGAGAAAACAGCCGCTTTAGGATGTTGCTTTTGCCGTATCGGAAGCTGTGCATCAACTGTTCAAGTGCCATCTTCATATCATTGAATGATTCGTGCCCCGCATTTAAAGGCTGCAAGCAGTCAACCAGTACAATTTGGCGGTCAAACGTTGCAAAGTGGTGTTTATAAAACGCTTTTACCACTTTCTGTTGGTATTCCTCATACCGCTTTTTCAACATGGCCAAATTTGAGTTACGTTCGATTTTCTGCTCTTGATCGAACTGGCACGGGAAAAACTGAAGGACAGGTGCCCCTTCTAGTTCCCCGGGAAGAACAAAGCGCCCCGGCTGAACCCAATGCAAACCCTCAGCTTTACACTGATGAAGGTAATCGGTGTAAATCTGCGCGACCTGCTCAAGTTGCTTCTCATTCAATTCGGCATTGAGATCTAATTGCGCAAGCAGCTCAACCCACTCTTTAGATAACTCTCCACGTAACCCTTTAAGGGCATCAAACTGCGTTTGAGACCACTGGTGAAAATCCATGTTAAGTAATGGAAGATCCAGTAACCACTCTCCCGGATAATCAATAATATCGAGGTTCAGGGTGGCTGTGCTACTGAGTAACTTTTTCGTCGTCTTTTTAGGTCGATACTTGATAGCTAAGCGAATTTCACTTACGTCTCGTGTGGGCTCAGGCCACATAGGAGGCGTCATATGTAATTGGTGCATTGCCTCATCATAGGCAAAACGCGGGACCATCATATTACTCTGAGGTACACGCTTTGCGCCAACTAACCGTTTATCGCGAGCTGCAGCCAATAACGGTAAGTTTTCATGCGTCGATGTATGTAATAGTTGGTTGACTAACGACGTAATGAATGCCGTCTTACCTGCACGAGATAAGCCCGTTACCGCAATACGCACATGAGAATCCATACCGCGACTGATAAAATCACTGACTTCTTGTTTAATTCTTTTCATTGAGTCTCTCTTTGCTAATCAGCCCGAATAATACTAAATACAATCTTAATCAGAGATGAACAAAAAAGCCTCTGATAAAAATCAGAGGCTTAGTCTTAAAATGGTTACTTTCTAATCGTCTTCAATCAGTTTGTAGATAACAAACAGGGCAATCTCAAGCAGAACCCAAAGCACACACGTGATAGTGATGTACTTCTCGTCAAAAATACTAATACCGTGAAGCACTAAATCGTATCCCACGAAACTACCGACAACCACGGCAAGAATAATTTGTAAAATTTGAATAAAACGAGGCATGAGCTCTCCTGATATATGATTATTTCGAGCAAACTCTGATGAGCGATATTGTATAACTAAAAAGTGCAGCATTCGCTGCACTTTTGTCAATTCTTCGCTATAGAAATCAACACTTTTTTATGATCTCACATTTAAGACTACGAATCCATTTCTGCAATCTTAACTTTCCATGTATCTGGACCAATTTGATGGGCATTCGCACCTTGAGAGTCAACAGCGACCGTAACTGGCATGTCTTCGACTTCAAATTCATAAATCGCTTCCATACCCAAGTCTTCAAAAGCGACAACGCGTGCTTTCTTAATCGCTTTAGCCACTAAGTATGCAGCACCACCAACCGCCATTAAGTAAACCGCTTTATGCTTTTTAATTGACTCAACCGTTGCTGGGCCACGCTCCGCTTTACCAATCATGCCCATAATGCCAGTTTCTTCAAGCATCATATCGGTAAATTTATCCATGCGCGTAGATGTTGTCGGGCCTGCCGGGCCCACCACTTCATCACCCACTGCATCAACGGGTCCAACGTAATAAATAAACTTACCTTTTAGGTCTACACCTTCTGGTAAGCCTTCACCACTTTGTAGCATACCTTGAATACGTTTATGCGCAGCATCACGACCTGTCAGGATTTTGCCAGAAAGAAGCACCGTTTCACCAGTTTTCCATTGTTCCACGTCTTCTTTCGTTACCGTATCAAGATTAACACGACGTGTATTTTCTCCCGCTTCCCATGTGATCTCTGGCCACTCTTCTAATTTAGGTGGTTGAAGGTCTGCTGGACCAGTGCCATCTAATGTGAAGTGAACGTGACGTGTGGCCGCACAATTTGGAATTAAGCACACTGGTTTCGAAGCAGCATGGGTCGGCGCAGTTTTGATCTTCACGTCAACAACTGTTGTTAAACCACCTAAACCTTGTGCGCCAATACCAAGTTTGTTCACACGATTGAAGATATCAAGTCGAAGTTCTTCTTCCGCATTTTGTGGGCCACGGTCTATCAGCTCTTGAATATCAATGTGTTCCATCAACGATTCTTTTGCCAGTACCGCAGCCTTTTCTGCTGTACCACCAATACCAATACCCAACATGCCTGGTGGACACCAACCAGCTCCCATCGTTGGCAGTGTTTTTTCTACCCACTCTGCAATATCATCAGATGGGTTTAACATCACCATCTTGGTTTTGTTTTCGCTGCCGCCACCTTTCGCTGCAATTTGAATTTCTACGTTATCACCCGGCACCATGTTGATGTGCACAACGGCTGGCGTGTTGTCTTTGGTGTTGATGCGTTTACCCGCTGGATCCATGAGTACTGAGGCACGTAGCGGGTTATCTGGATTGGTGTAGGCTTGACGAACACCTTCATCAACCATTTGTTGAACAGTAAGTTCGGTGGAATCCCACTTCACTCCCATTCCTATATTGACGAAGCATGTGACAATACCGGTATCCTGACATATCGGTCGGTGTCCTTCTGCGGACATTCGTGAGTTAATCAAGATCTGCGCAATGGCATCCTTTGCTGCCTGGCTTTCCTCACGGTTATAGGCTTTTTCTAGGGCTTGGATAAAATCCATTGGGTGATAATAAGAGATGTACTGAAGCGCATCAGCAACACTACTGATGACATCTTGCGCGCGAATTACCGTCATTGCATGCCTCGTTATTGTTATGCTTCCATTTCAACTTACTTAATTATCGGTATTTGTTGAGCGAGTTGTCGATATTTATATTGTGAATACCAAATCAGTTGGTGACACATTAAGTAAGTATTTTTTATTTGTCTTATAGTATTGAGCTTAGATGATGCGCTTTTTACAAAATAAGCATCGTGAGCGAGCTCATGACTATGATACTCTTGCTTTCTACAACGCGCTATTTCTCCAACGATCTCTTTGTCACAAATTAAACAAATGAATAACAACAACTCAATTGGTATTGAAATCAAGCCTCTAAGTTATCAAGCCGACCTTGCCAACCAATTTTTCTCTACGATTGAACAGCAACCATGGGCCATGTTGCTGCGTTCAGCATCCCAAAGCCACATCGATAGCCGCTACGATATCTTGGTCGCTCAACCCATCGCCCATGTCGTTACTCGTAGTGGTGTTACGACTGTCACTGGTCCAAGCGATACATTCGAAAGTAGCGAAGACCCATTCACCGTCCTACATAACGCGCAACAACAGTATTTACCTGATATTTCCATAGATGAACCTTTGCCATTTATTGGCGGGGCTTTAGGGTATTTTTCCTATGACTTAGGACGGAGCGTAGAAACAATTCCGACCATCGCTCAGCAAGATATCTCGACTCCAGAGATGGCGGTAGGACTCTATGATTGGGCGTTGCTCGTTGACCACAAAGAGCGAAAAGCATACGTGGTAGGCCAAAATCCCGAAGAAAAAATGGCATGGTTAAACGCGCAAAAAAGCACGAATCAACCAAGTTTCAAGCTGACAACAACTTGGCAATCGAATATGGTGAAAGCGCAATACTCAGATAAATTCGGTCACGTTCAAGATTATTTATTGTCAGGTGATTGCTACCAAATTAACTTAGCCCAGCGTTTCAATGCCGGTTATCGAGGCAGTGAGTGGGAAGCGTATCAACGATTAGAAAAAGGAAACCAAGCACCATTTTCTGCGTTTATCAGAACAGAGGAAAGCGCCATTATCAGCGTTTCTCCTGAACGTTTTTTACAACTCAATGATCGCGTTATTGAAACGAAGCCGATCAAAGGTACTCGCCCCCGCTCTGAAGATGCGGCAATAGATAGTGCCAATGCTTACGATCTGGCGCATGCAGAAAAAGATCAGGCAGAAAACTTAATGATTGTCGATCTCCTTCGTAACGATATCGGCCGAGTAGCCAAACCGGGTACAGTTCATGTACCAAAACTATTTGATATTGAAAGTTTCCCAGCCGTGCACCATCTAGTCAGTACTATTCGCGCAGAGTTAGATGAAGGCTACCATGCAACGGATCTACTCAGAGCCAGCTTTCCGGGCGGGTCCATCACTGGTGCTCCGAAAGTTCGGGCAATGGCTATCATTGAAGAATTAGAGCCTCATCGACGGAATGCTTATTGTGGCAGTATTGGCTACATATCACGTCACGGTCAGATGGATACCAGTATTACGATACGAACACTCGTTGCAGAAAAAGGGCAACTCTACGCTTGGGCCGGTGGTGGCATTGTGGCCGATAGTCAGTGTGATTCTGAATACCAAGAAACATTAGATAAGTTGAGTCGAATTTTACCTGTTCTTGTAACAGATTAAGGGCTCCACTTAGCCAACATCATTCTTAAGTCATTGGCGGTGTATGGTTTGGTGAGAATGTCATTCATACCACATTCTATACACCGCTGGCGCTCCTCTAACGTGGTTCCTGCGGTTAGAGCAATAATTGGCAGTTGATAACCTTGCTCTCTGAGGTAGTGTGTTGCTTCAAACCCATCCATTTCAGGCATCCGACAATCCATAAATACGATGTCATAGTGAACAGCTTCAACTAGCTTTATCGCTTCTATTCCGTTATTGGCTGTTTGTGGTACCACCTCTAATTTCTTCAACATTTGATTAATGATGATTTGATTCATCCGAATGTCATCAACCACCAAAATAGAGAGCGCTTCAAAGCTTGCTAATTCTTCATTACCCGAGATTTCACTTTGTAACGGTGCTTCAGCTTCTTCTAATGGTAGACTCACGTGAAACTGGCTCCCCTTTCCAACGGTGCTAGAAAAACCAATGTCACCTTGCATCAACAAAGCGAGGTTTTTACAAATCGCAAGGCCCAGACCTGTCCCTTCAAAACGACGTTTGGCCGTTCTGTCCGCTTGTATGAAAGGATCGAAAAGTGCTTCGTGTAGGTCATTCTCTATACCCGGACCAGTATCAATCACTTCGATATGCATGGCTTCATCTCGCCAATCTATATTCACTCGAACCGCTCCCGATGAGGTGAACTTGATTGCGTTGCCAACAAGGTTCACCGATATTTGACATATACGTTCAAAATCACCAACAAGGTATTCTGGTATCTGTTGTGACATCTGAATCGTAAAACCAATATTTTTCTCTTGAGCTTTTGGTTTAAAGATACTGGTTAGCGTCTCAGTCAATTCATCTCGACCAAACGGTTTATTGACCAATTCCATCATGCCCGCATTCATTTTGCTAAAATCAAGCAGGTCGTTGATGATATGCCTGAGCAGCTCACCGGAATTGGTAAGATTCCCCAGCAAACTGCTCTGATCTAGAGTCAGCTCTGTATCAGCAAGTAATTCTGCGCTACCCAATAAGCCGTTTAAAGGTGTCCTCAGTTCGTGATTGATCATCGCAACAAACTCTTTTGTTGCTTTTTCAGATTCTTCCGCCCTTAATTGTGCACGGCGCGACTTACTGTGCATTAACTGGCGGCTCACAGCACTACAAAATAAGTCTTTGACCAACGACATTTGATTCGCGATAAAGTCTTTTTCAATATCGCCAACCAGCAAATCGAACACAATATAACCGACTTGTTCATGTTCAAGTTCAATGCTCAGTTGAAGGATCTCACCATCCCAAACAAATCGTGACTCTTTAGGTTCTTTATTACTGAGAGTCTGATCGCCAAACCGGTGTTCCACTGCCGATTCCAACAATTCACTATCAAGCTCCAGATAACAGTTCGTAATGACCGAATTGTCTGTTAAGCGGTGCAAAAAGCTGGAAATTAATCCATCATCTAACGTTCGATTTAGAAATGCTCGGCCAAAATCGATCAACACCTCATCAATACGAGCCTCAAATTCCAATTTACGCAGATCATGTTTGGATTGCTTTTCTAGTTGGCTCAGCGCGACTTGCAGCTTCTGATTCAACTGATAAAGTTCAAGACTTTTCTCTTCTAACAGCCGTTCCGCTTCTTTTCGAATTGCACTTTCCCGAATAAGCTTACGCTCTAGAAGCTGCTCTCTGTTCATCGTCATGCATCCACAAGCTGTAGACTAAACCGAACTTGATTTCCTACGTCAGTTTGCTTATCCATAAAAATTTCAACACTCTGGCCAAAATATTCCGCACAGCCTTCAACCAAGCCCAAGCAAACATGTGCCATGCAACGCGCGCTAACGTAATCAAACACCAACTCGGTTTCTGTTTCCGAAATAAATTCAAATTTGGGCGGATTTGCATCGCTGTAGAGCTTTTTGACCTCAAGATGAATGTAGTCTTCAACCAAGCGAATAAATTGAAAGGTATTTTTGCACTCATGAAGACTGGCAGACTTAGGTAAAGATTGATAAAGATTTTTGAATATAGAATGCCCAAACACCCGTTGTAATTCCTCTGGAGGAATGTTGGTTAATTGGCTTAATACGACAATCAACTTAACCAAGGCTTTATGATCATAACTGCCCACTGCCGTATAAACACCTTGGTCCTTTGCTTGTTCAAGGATAGTTTCAAGACTTTCCGGACCAAATTTCTGTTCAACTAATTCCATGAACTCGGTAAAGATTATTCCTTTCATCTTAATCGACTATCCTTTATAAGAAGGGAGGGACTATTTCAAAGCATTGTCTATAAGAGTCGCTTTTTCAACTTCGTTCATAGGGGATTTTGTGCTGTCAGAACTTAAAAAAGATCATGTTATTCAAAAGTTTTTATTCTTTACACCGAGCGAATATCATGGAGAAGCTTTAAAACGAGTCGCCCATTTGAATAGCGATTCGCTCAGAAAAGCGTCGGTATTAATTGGCTTTGTTGAACGCCCAAGTGGTTTGCATATTATTTTCACTCGACGGGCAAAACATCTAAAACACCACCCCGGTCAGATCAGCTTCCCAGGGGGCAAATATGAACTGAGTGATTCAAGTCTCGCCCATACCGCTTTACGAGAAACTTATGAAGAAATAGGCATCGCTGAACGACATATTGATATTTTAGGTAATATGAAAGAGCTGGTGACCATCAGCCGTTTCTCAGTAACGCCATTTATTGCGTTTGTCTCACCTGATTACAAAACGCTTATCGATACCAATGAAGTCGACGAAGTCTTTGAAGTGCCCGCTTCCGTGATATTGGATAAAGACAAACTAAAGAGCCATACCTTTCAGTTGAACAATCACTCACATCGCGTATTTGGGCTTTCTTACCACCAGCACTTTATATGGGGCATGACCGCACAAATCATTCAAGCAATGCAGAATCACATCTCACTCTCTTAATTGAAACAGCACATTCCGACATAAATAAAACTAACCGCTCTCGAAGAAAACGATTGCCTATGCATACATTCTGATTATTTATCGGTCGGATTAGTTTTTCTAATTTTAGTCATTAGCAAAAATCAAATGTGGCACATCATTTTCGTGATTAAAAACAGATTTTTGCCATATCATGTTATAACCCATATCAATTCATGATTTAGATCTAGTTTTAGCACATCAATTCTATGCAAGAATGCCCCCGACTTATTTCCTGTTCCCAAAAATGAGTATCACAAAATGAATACTACAACTTCTGCGGTATCTACCGCACAATCTCCTAGTAAGTTTACTTACAAGGACTTTACTTGGTGTCTGTCGCTTTTCGGTACTGCGGTAGGTGCTGGCGTACTTTTCCTTCCAATTAAAGCAGGTGCTGGTGGTTTCTGGCCATTAGTTATCCTTGCTCTAATCGCGGCACCAATGACTTGGTTCGCACACAAATCTCTTGCACGCTTCGTACTTTCTGCGAAAAACCCTGACGCTGACATCACTGACACAGTAGAAGAACACTTCGGTAAAACTGGCGCAAACATCATCACTTTTGCTTACTTCTTCGCTATCTACCCTATCGTTCTTATCTACGGTGTTGGTATCACAAACACAGTTGACTCTTTCCTCGTTAACCAAATGGGCATGGAATCTATCCCTCGCTGGCTACTTTCTGGTGCGTTAATCGCTGCGATGACAGCTGGTGTTGTATTTGGTAAAGAGCTCATGCTGAAAGCAACGTCTGCACTGGTCTACCCGCTTGTGTTCATCCTACTTGCGCTGTCTTTTTACCTAATCCCTGATTGGAACAGCTCAATGATGTCTGTTGCACCAGACTGGTCTTCTATGCCATCAGTTGTGTGGCTAGCAATCCCAATCATCGTATTTTCGTTCAACCACAGCCCAGTTATTTCTCAGTTCTCTAAAGAGCAACGCCGCGTATACGGTGACGATGCGGTTAAGAAAACTGACGCTATCACTGGTGGCGCAGCAATGATGCTAATGGGCTTCGTGATGTTCTTCGTTTTCTCTGTAGTGCTTTCTCTATCTCCAGAACAACTCGCAATGGCTAAAGAGCAAAACATCTCTGTTCTTTCTTACCTAGCAAACGTTCACGAATCTCCACTTATCTCTTACATGGGCCCACTAGTTGCTTTCGCAGCAATCACTTCAAGCTACTTCGGTCACTTCCTAGGTGCGCATGAAGGTCTAGTAGGTCTAATCAAATCTCGCTCAGAAACGCCTGTAAGCAAGATTGAAAAAGCATCGCTAATCTTCATCGTTGTGACGACTTGGATTGTCGCTATCGTAAACCCAAGCATCCTAGGCATGATTGAAACCATGGGTGCACCAATGATTGCAGCTATCCTATTCCTAATGCCTGTATTCGCAATGCAGAAAGTGCCAGCAATGGCGAAGTACAAAACTTCTGCACCTGTACAGATTTTCACAGCTATCTGTGGTATTGCAGCAATTACTTCTGTAATCTACGGCGCTCTTTGATTTCTCGACTTTATAAAAGTCTGATCAAACCAAGAATATAACGATAATAATAAGCCTCCCTACCCCCTTGGGAGGCTTAGTTTTGAGGTAATCGATATGATTAGTGTTTTTGACATCTATAAAATCGGCGTTGGTCCTTCAAGCTCGCATACTGTTGGTCCAATGAAAGCAGGTAAGGAATTTATTGATGATTTACGCTCAATGGGAAAATTGCGCGACATCACTAAAATTACCGTCGATGTTTATGGTTCACTATCACTGACAGGGAAAGGTCACCACACTGATATCGCAATCATCATGGGTCTTGCTGGCAACACTCCTGAAAAAGTAGATATCGACTCTATTCCGGGCTTTATTGCTCGCGTAGAAGAAACTGAACGCCTTCCTGTTGGCATGCACTGTCACACAGTATCGTTCCCAAAAGATGGTGGTATGAACTTCCATACAACCAACCTTGAGCTACACGAAAACGGCATGCAAATCCACGCTTGGATTGGCGAAGAAAACGTGTACTCAAAAACCTATTACTCAATCGGCGGTGGTTTCATCGTTGATGAAGAGAACTTCGGTAAAGAAGAAGAAAACCCAGTTAAAGCACCTTACGAGTTCACAACAGCAGAAGAGCTTGTTAATCAGTGTAAAGACAACGGTCTTTCTATCAGCACACTGGTCATGCAAAACCAAGCTGCATTGCATTCTGACGAAGAGTCTCGTACATACTTTGCAAACATCTGGAAAACCATGCGTGAGTGTATGGATCGCGGTATGAATACCGAAGGTATCTTACCTGGTCCTCTGCGTGTACCTCGTCGTGCCGCAGCGCTTCGCCAGCAGCTACTTACTTCAGAGAAAACAACCAATGACCCAATGTCGGTTGTGGACTGGGTAAACATGTTTGCTTTCGCAGTAAACGAAGAAAACGCAGCAGGTGGCCGTGTTGTGACTGCTCCAACAAACGGTGCGTGTGGCATCATCCCAGCGGTATTAGCTTACTACGACAAGTTCATCCAAACGGTAACTGAGAAAGACTACATCCGTTACTTTGCTGCTTCTGGCGCAATCGGTGGTCTGTACAAGCGTAACGCATCTATTTCTGGTGCAGAGGTTGGCTGTCAGGGTGAGGTTGGCGTTGCATGTTCTATGGCGGCAGCTGGCCTTGCTGAGCTTATGGGTGGCAGCCCAGAGCAAGTCTGTATGGCGGCAGAAATTGCTATGGAGCACAACCTAGGTCTTACTTGTGACCCAGTTGCTGGTCAGGTACAGGTTCCGTGTATCGAGCGCAATGGTATTGCGGCGGTTAAAGCAATCAACTCGACTCGTATGGCGCTACGTCGTTCTTCTGCACCAACAGTTTCTCTGGATAAGGTTATTGAGACCATGCTAGAAACTGGTAAAGACATGAACGCGAAATACCGCGAAACCTCTCAAGGTGGTCTAGCGGTCAAAGTTATCTGTTAACTTGATATCGCGACTGAAAAAATCCCTCGACTCATTCGAGGGATTTTTGTTTTAGGTATATTAATAGAGCACATCAAACTCTGAGATCCGTGGCTTACCCCTTAGCTGCAAGAAGTTTAGAAATCGGCTAGTTGATGTGGTTAGGATTTTCTCTTCTTCCACACCATGCTTTTCCAGCAAAGCAATCGCCAAGTCTAATCTGGCAATCTCTTCACAGAAGTGAGCATCAGATCCTGTACTAAAGTACACACCAATCTCTTTGCCTAGCTCGACAATGCGATCACAACGACTGTCACTTCCTTTGCGGCTTTTCCCCGTCAAAGACGTATTATTTACTTCAACCGCAACATTGTGCTCTTTTGCACAGCGCAGCACCTGTTCCATATCGAATGGGTAATTTGGGTTACCCAAGTGACCAAGAACATCCACTCTGCCACTTTTGATGGCATTAATCAGAGCAGCTGTGTGCTCAGCTTCGGTTGTTGGCTTGAATACGGGTTCATGAAAGCTGGCAATCACCCAGTCAAGATGTTGATCAGAGGACGGTGGTAAGTCTATCTCTCCTTTCACATTTAGCGTATTGGCTTCGACGCCACGAAGAATACCTACATCGTGTAAAAAGCGGGGCAAAATTCTTTGATTGTTAAAATACCAGTAGTGAGGTGCTCCTGGCATCTCGGGAGCATGATCGGTGGTACAAAGAAGTTTTAGCCCCTTATTCTTGGCAGACAATGCGTTCTCTAAAATGGTGCTGTAAGCATGTCCACTAGCAATAGTATGGGTGTGGCTATCAACAACGATATCCATGGTGTTCTCCTGAAAATTGTGGACAAACTATCGAATGTCGAATGAACCGTTTTGATTGAGGAACAGTGATAAGTCCGCAGGAATCGAATGATTCAACACTTTATCAACGTTGACCGCATCAGAGCGTAAATAGAATTCCAATGCGGCTTCTGGGTCTGTACCTCCGCGGATCTTACGATTAACCAAACGCTGTTGTAGAAACTCCGCTTGGGTATCTATAAACACAGTGAAGTCAGCCAAACGATGCAATTCTTTCCATACTGGTTCGTCAAGTAGCAGCCAGTTACCTTCTACAACGACGATGTTACGGTTAACCTTAATTGCATCATCAACAGGCTCGTGCAAGTTACGATCGTAGTACGGCCATTTGCTGTCTTTTACTTTGAGTTGTTTAAGCTTGGCGATGAGCTCCGTGAGATTGAAGGTCTCGTAGGAACCTTTAATGCTGCGCAGAGGAACGACTTCACCACTGCGTTCAATAGTATTGTTGTCGAGGATTTCATTTGGGTAATGAAAACCATCAAAAGGCAGAACCTGAAGCGGCTCATGATTTTCATCCTGTTCGGATAGATACTCCCAAAACGCGGCAAGTGTCGATTTACCACTGCCAGGGGGCGCACATAAGAACACCACAATGCGTTCCTGCTTCTCATGATAGAGGCGGGTAAATTTTTCTATGAGAGGTTGATGGATTCGCTTTACGTCGACATTAGGAAAGATAGCGTCGGTTTCAAAACCACTGACGTTTAAATTCACTTTCATGGTGAATCCTTATTGATTGATCTCCCCTTCGATTCTTTCTATCAACATTTCGCACGACAGCTTCAATACTGTTTTAATGAGGGCTTCGTACCTCATTTGCGAAAAGGACTCAAACGAAGAGAACTTAAGCTGATTGATCGACTCAAGATAAAAGCTGTCTTGCAAGGAAGAGAGTACCGCTTGGTTTTTGATGAAGTCGTAAATTACATCATCAGCAAATTCGACCTTCTCTGGCTGGCTAACCACGTACTCCAGCACTTGGTCATACAAACCAATATCAGCATAGATTTCCAATGAGATTTTGCCCATCGCAAACATCAACTTCGACACCACATCGGTTGTGACCAAAGGACCATTTTCCTTTAATAAGGGCTCCACCGCATATTCCTTCACAAATTCGTCTTGGACGAATACGCTTGGAAGTAATGCTTTTAGCTTGAGGTTTATTATTTTGTTAGAAACCTGAAGAAACGCTGTAGCATTATCACACTCATCCAGCTTCTCCAGTAATTCATCTTCACGTGACAACGTCTTATGACCTCTCCATTATGTGGCAGTGCAAAGGCTACCACACAAATTCGTTGCGACTAAACCGTTAAGCTCACGTCATAAAACTCAAGTAACGCTTTTTCTGCATGTGCGTTCCACACATAGTTATTAGCGTTCAAAATTGCGTCTAATTCGGCGAAGAATGGATCTTGGTCTACTAACGATAAAAAGTCATCAATTGCGGTCAATGGCAGGTCAATGTGTGGGTAAATCAACTTCTTACCACCCGGAATATCCAACTGATTCAAAATCGTATGAGGCGCTGCTTGCAAACCACCTACATGCGTGATCATGAACGATGGATTGATCTTACCTAGTGAAGACAAGTCGATAGACTCCACCATATCGCCTGTCGAACCACCAGATGTACCCACAATGTGCGTTGATTCGTAATGCACGTTGTAGAAGTTAAACGGTACTTTGAAATTTTTATCTGTTGGCCCAGCAAAGAAGTTCAAACAGCCATCGTTACCCAATAGCTCATCGGCTTGTTCGAGCACTTGCGATACCGCCGCGTACACCATCACATCGTCGTAGCCTTTGCCATCGTTCAGCGCTTTCAGATAAGTCACAGGGTCATCGACTTGGGCTGTATTCACGTAATGCAGCTCAACGCCTTGTTGTTTTGCTTTCTCAACCGGAATTAAGCACTCAGCTCGGTCTAAACGTGCGGCGTCGATGTCTGTTACCACAATCAGTTTTGGCTTAACCGAGCCGTTAATCGCGTAATCAATCGCGCCAATGCCCATAGGGCCAGCACATGCAAGTAGCGCTAATGCTCCCCCCTCTTTGATGCCCATATCGTGCTCGTACACGTATTGCGTAGTATGGTAACTCGCATGGTAAGCACCGATGATGCATGACATAGGTTCAGCCAAAGACGCATCAGCAAAGTAGTCACCGTGGTAAGGCAGCACACAACCTAAATCGATAGCGATTTTTGGAATGATGGAATACGTTGCATTGCCACCAAAGGTTTCATAGCTGTAGCCCGCGGAGTAACCAGTAGGCAAACCCATTGCTGGTTGCAGTACAAAGTAATCGCCTGCTTTGTATTGGTCTTTTAGGTTCTCACCAACTTCAACAATCACACCTGCGTATTCGTGGCCTGTCATCACTGGTACTTCATCAATGTTTTCAGGTACGCGTTTGTGTTTGCTACCTAACAATGCCGCTTTGTAAGTGGACAAGCAGATGCTGTTTGAAATGTTTTTAACCAGAAGTTCATCGGCTGAGATGCTTGGCAAATCAAAGGTTCTTAGTTGAACGTCTTTCTCGCCGCAGATAACCGCTGCCGTTGTTTGTACCATGATTTCTCTCCTAAATGGGGCGGCAGGTTCCACCCCATACTGCATTGTTAGGCTGGTTGCTCAGTTGCGACCGTTTGTTGCTTAATCTTATCCATCAGCTCATCCAGCGCTGGGTCGTTGAGGAAGTTCTTAATTGTCACCACAGGCAAACCTGTTGCGTTGACTGCGCGGCTTTCTAAGCTTTCGTGTGTCACGACAATGTCAGCTTCACTTGGCACTTTCTCAATAGCGAAGTTCTTCACTTCAATATCAATCCCAGCCTGAACCAACTTACGTTTGAAGGTTGATGCTCCCATCGCACTTGAACCCATACCCGCATCGCAAGCGAACGCAATAAATGAAATTGGCTTATTTGCTTGTTGCGTCGCAGTCGCTGTAGATTTGATCGCACCTTCTTCCTTCATGTCTTTCATATCGGTGACAGATTTTTCAAACTCGCTTTCTGTCTCTTCCGATTTACTCATCTTCAGAATCGCACTTGCGACAAGGAAGGAAACAATCGTTGCAGTTGTTACCCCTGCGATGGTTGCTAGGAAACCACCTTTTGGTGTCAATGCTAGGTATGAGAAGATTGAGCCTGGACTTGGACCAGCTACTAGACCTGCATCCAGTAGATTGAAGGTCGCAATGCCAGTTGCCGCACCCGCAATCATTGCCACAATCATGATTGGCTTCATTAGTACGTACGGGAAGTACAACTCGTGAATACCACCGAAGAAGTGAATGATGATGGCACTTGGCGCGGAACGTTTAGACAGACCTTGACCAAACTTCGCGTAAGCCAGCAGCATACCAAGACCAGGGCCAGGGTTAGATGCCACCATAAAGAAGATCGATTTACCTGTTTCTGCCGCCGCTTGCAGACCTAGTGGGTAGTAAATACCTTGGTCGATGGCGTTGTTAAGGAATAGAACTTTCGCCGGCTCATTGATGATCGCAAGTAAAGGAAGAAATCCCGTTGCCACTAAAGCTTCAATGCCTGATTTCACAAACAAGTTTGCTGCCGTTACCGCAGGACCAACGATCTCGTAAGCGAACAGACATAGGATCATGCCCACAATACCCAGCGAGAAGTTGTTCACCACCATCTCAAAGCCAGAAGGAATGCGGTGTTGGATACGTTTGTCCATTTGCACCACAACCCAGGCACTGAGAGGACCCATGATCATCGCACCGACGAACATTGGAATGTCTGCACCAACAATAACCCCCATGGTACCGATAGCACCGGCTACCGCGCCGCGTTTGTCACCAACAATCTGACCACCGGTGTAACCGATCAACAGTGGCAACAAGTAAGTGATCATAGGACCAACAAGTTCACCAAACGCTTCGTTTGGCATCCAACCCGTTGGGATAAAGAGTGCAGTAATAAAGCCCCAAGCGATAAAGGCTCCGATATTTGGCAGC
The DNA here is from genome assembly GCF_040869035.1 of Vibrio sp. NTOU-M3. Lineage (NCBI taxonomy): Bacteria > Pseudomonadati > Pseudomonadota > Gammaproteobacteria > Vibrionales > Vibrionaceae > Vibrio > Vibrio sp. NTOU-M3. The sequence continues at coordinate 1,190,888 of NZ_CP162100.1, read as the reverse complement.
ACCATAGCGGTCAAATGACCACCGAAGGCTTGCACATTGGCTCGCATGTTTGCTTTCACGTTATGTTCCTTTTAGTATGCTTTTATTATGTTTAGCACTTGTTCCTTAGATGAGGCTTGTGCCAGTTTTGCAATGTTCTCTTCGTCCACAAACATCTCGCTTAATGCTTGAATCACCTCAATGTGGGTATCAGAGTCTTTTGCAGCTAGGGTGATAAGAATGTTGGCAGGACCAAGGTCCGAACCAAAATCAACTGGTGAAGGGAAAATATGAATGCCCAAGCCCGTTTTTAGCACGCCGGTTTCAGGGCGAGCATGTGGCATGGCAAGTCCCGGGCACAAGACATAGTAAGGACCATTTTCTTTGGTAGATTGGATGATGGCATCCGCGTATTGCTGAGAAACGTAACCTTTATCTTCTAGGTATTGCGTTGTCTTCTTAACCGCCTCTTGCCATTGGTAAACACCGTCATTAATGACATCTACTAGTTCGTGGTCGATCAGTTCATACAGCATTTTTAAACCCTATCCACAGTTCATTGTCCGATGGGTTAATTATCAATAAGAGGAGTTGAACCGCGCAAGCACATCATTTTTGTGCAACAACTCACAATTAAATAGCTGTCAATTTGTTTTAATGAATGTATCTCAAGAATTGGCAAAGAAAATTAATAACAAATTTTATTTCAGCAACATGTCAATAAGCATAATTTGAACTGCCCCACCATTTAAGAAATCTTACTAAATTCGCAATAATCTAACTTAATCACACTATGACTATTGACTCGAATTATATCGTGACTAAATTCAAACTAAATTTCCGCTCAATTGATGAGTTACACAGTTCAAACAATGACAGTTATCACATTTGTCTATTAAATAACGTCGGGACGTAATTTAGTTTCAATAATTTGCTTACGTCATTGCTGAAAAAAGAGAAAACAAGATGAATGGTTTGTTGCAAACCATGTTAGAGACCGATAAAGACATGAACGCGAAATATCGCGAAACCACTCAAGTCTGTCTAGCGGTCAAAGTTATCAGTTAAAAGCACGATGGATTAAAAAAGCCCGGAGATATCCGGGCTTTTTTGTCGGTACGATTTAGATAAGTTGAGAAAACAATAAAAAACCGCCGAACAAGGCTGTAAACAACAACATAGCCATACCACCTTCAGCAGTATAACGGCTCTGTTCAAGGTCTTTATTTCTTAGTTTTACCACCATGGCAAACGGAACAAACACCGCTAAGAAGACCAAAATAATGCCGGCGTAGCTCAATACAGCAAGGAATTTGTCCGCTGCTAGGATCGCACCAGCAAGTGGCAGCATAAAAGTGATCACGTAAGTCACCACTTTATTTTGTTTAAACGTATCTGTGTTTTGGTGGAACAATGCCATCGCAACACCAAAGAACGAAGTTAACAACGCAAGTCCCGTGAACACCGATAATATACGGCCAATCCAAGGGGAGCGATGTTCAAACACCGTCATCAGCTCAGAGACATTTGTAAACGCTCTTAATTGTTCTGGTTTTAAATTTCCCACAACAGCAAACAGCCATAAAAGGTAACATGCTAGAGGGATCAGCGAACCTATAATGACCATGTTTCTGAGTTGCTTGTCTGTCGCCTCTTGGTTGTAGGAAACAAGGCTAGGTATCACCACCATAAAGCCAAAGCTTGTGAAAAGCACTGCACTAGTTTTGATGAGTTCAAGGTGATCGTGGTTGGTCACCTGACCTAAATATTCGGATGAAAAGTCTGGTAATAAAAAGACTAACGTCAACACCAAACTCGATAGCATGACGATAAACAACAAGCGGTTTAATTTATCAATCACGCCCGTTCCACAGGCAACAATAACGCCAGCACCTAGAGTAAATAAAACCTGATTCTGCATCGCGCTAAAGCTGAGCCCGAGGTTACTTAATAACTTACCTATCAAATCAGATGCACCTAAAATATACGCCATCAATAGACAAATCAGTAGTGCATACAACAAAGCATTGGTAACAATTTGGCCGCCTTTTCCAAGTGTCTTGCGTGCGATGGAGTTCATTCCAAGTCCACCACCAGATTTAACGGTTGCCTCAAGCAGGAGTAGTGCCGCGTACGTCGTACCAAAGCAAATCAGCACCATCAATAACGTGCCATATAATAAGCCGAATTGAGCTAAAACCATTGGAATAGCAAGCATGCCAGCGCCCAGCGCTGTGCCGGAAATAATTAGGGAGCTCCCTAGAAGTTTAGTGTTCATATTTTTCGTATTCTGTTTGATGAATGTATAGAGAAAGATGCGCTTGCCTAGCGCGATGGCTAACAATCAAAAGCAATACGAATAGCGGGCTTTAAAGAGAAAAGTGCGAGAAAAAGAGACAGAGAAGGCGTGATAGAAACGACAAAAAGCAATAGCAGTAGAATTAATATGTGCCAGTTTCGCAAGATGGGGCGAACCTTCTGTCGGTTCAATAATTGGTTGGGTAATTTTGAAAATCATTGAGACGTCCATTACAGCTAGACATTCCTTAAGGTAACGATGCAGCGAATCCTTCGCAGCAGGCCTCTTAACAGCAAGAGACGATTCATCATAACTTGTAAGGAGTCGATTGCAATGCCTATTTTTTTGGACAAATGCAACTCTATAATTAACAACTTTCCAAATGCAAAAAAGCGAAGCCTAAGCTTCGCTTTTTCTCATCACAACTATTACTCGCCTTTATATATACAACCCGCAGTACAGGTTTCTTTGATCTCTACCTTACTTAATAAAGGTAGATTTGGCTTAAGCTGCTGCCAGATCCATTTTGCTAACACTTCGCTGGTTGGATTTTCCAAACCTTCGATGTCATTTAAGTAGTAATGATCTAAGCGGTCATAAATAGGTTTGAATGCCGCCTTAATTTCTGCGAAATCAACAACCCAACCAGTATGTGGATCCACTTCACCTTCTACATAAAGGCGAACTAAGAATGAGTGCCCATGCAAACGTCCACACTTGTGCCCTTCTGGTACATGCGGGAGGTGATGTGCAGCTTCAAACATGAATTCTTTATACAATTCGGTTTTCATTTCGTTTCTCAGACTTTTCAAAAGAGACGCAATACTAAGGAATATCTTTTCTCGACACAAGCGGATAAGCACAGTAAGCGTTTGCCTTTAATTTAATCGCCATTTAGACCTTTGTCTTATGTCGATTTTCTGTCATTCCGCCAATGATTTGATAACCCAACACTTACATCACATTTACAAAATCCACATTTTGTTTATGGTCACATTCCATTCCAACACGTCTTTTTCACCGTACAGAATTCAAGCAAAATTGTTATGTCTATTCCAATAATTCATCACTACTAATATGAGCATGACAATAACAAAAAAACTCCTCGTGACTTTAGTCATTGTGTTTACTTTAGTGCTTACTGGCTCAACCATTTATCAATACATCCAACAACGAAATCTGATTAACTCAGTTCTTAGTGAGCAGTTGCACGACAAAGCAAGCAACTATTTTGACAGTCTGAACATGATGATGCTCACTGGCACTATGGCGCAGAAAGAAACATTACGCCAAAAGGCTCTAATACAAGAAGGTATTGAGCAGGTTCGCGTTCTTCGTTCAGAGTTAGTCAGTAAACTCTATGGCCCCGGAGATGAGAACCAAAAACCAGTTGATGATATTGATCGTAGAGCGCTTTCTGGTGAACTTGTCATCGAACCGATCATGGCAGATTGGGGACAAGGACTTGTCGTTGCACTTCCCATGAAGTCAAGTGAAAACTATCGTGGGACCAATTGCGTGGCTTGCCATATGGCCGCAGAAGGAGAAGTTCTAGGCGCAGTTCGGCTAGAGTATAACCTTTCTCATATTGAAACCCTGATTAACCAACGTACCATGATTGCCATTGTGATCATGGCAGGTATTGCATTTATTGGTTTTATTATCACGCTTGCATTAATTCGAAAAATGATTGTCAAACCTATTCAAAATGCTTCTCAATTCATGCAAGAAGTGAGTCGAACGAAAGATCTTTCCCAGCGCCTGCATAGCCGTTCAAAAGATGAATTAGGACAGATGGTAACATCAATCAATTCATTTATAGAAACCGTGAGCCAAGGGCTAAAAAACGTACAACACACCTCCCATTCCCTCACGATATCTGCCGGTGAGTTAACAGATGTTGCTCTCACAACAGATCGAGCAGCAAAAAACCAACAAAATGAAACCTCCGACGTCGAAACCAACATTGAGCATATGCAGTCACAACAAGCGTTGGTTGAGCAATCAACAAAAGAAGCTTCAAAGCTCATTCTTCATACAACGCAGCTTGCAGAACAAAGCGCAACTAAGGCACACAACGCCAGTACGGATATTAAAAATCTGGTACAAGAAATTGAAGATGTTAAACACAGCATTGTCGGTCTTAATAACCAAACCGGAGAAGTCACGACGATTCTTGAAGTCATTAAAGGTGTTGCGGAACAAACAAATCTGCTTGCTTTAAATGCAGCCATTGAAGCGGCCAGAGCGGGAGAACAAGGCCGTGGTTTTGCTGTGGTAGCAGACGAGGTTCGCCAGCTGGCAAGTCGAACTGCTGAGGCAACATGTAACATTGAAACCATTATTAACCAGTTTCAAAATGATGGCCAAACTTCTATGCAGTCAGTCGATAGGGTTTGTGGTACTGCTCACCAGCGTTCTGCTGAAGTAGAGCAACTTGTCGAAGCAATGAATTCTGTGGTCACAGAAATGCAGCAAGCACTCAGTCATGCTCAGTCAATTCAGCAGCAAACTGGTACCACAACTCAGTTAAGTGAAGATATTCAATATAAGGCTGAAACCATCACACGGCATGCGAACGAAACCTCTCAATCTGCGGCTAAAACAAGAAACATCAGCGTAAATCTTGAGCAATCGTCTGAGCAACTTGAATCACTTTTAAATCAATTTACTCTTAATCGATAGAAATACGCGAAATTGCTGCGTTTTTCTCTTGGCAAATGAGAATAAAGGTTGAAGCTGACGAGATGACAGGTAATATGTTCCGTTGAAATAGTAAAAATTCTATCCAACCCAATATTTTGCTTACTTTTTAGGCACTCAGTGCAATAAGCAGGTATTGGGTTGAATTTTCACCTCAATGGAGAATATTGAAAACATGACTTACGCGCCTGTATCAGACGTATTGAAAGGTCAGCTAGCGGTAGACAGTGAAGTCACTGTTCGCGGCTGGATCCGTTCGCGTCGTGATTCCAAAGCTGGAATCTCTTTCCTTGCCATTTATGACGGCTCTTGTTTCGACCCGATTCAGGCCGTGGTCCCTAATAATCTTAATAATTACGACAACGAAGTTCTTAAGCTAACTACAGGCTGTTCTGTTGAAGTAACTGGTAAGATTGTTGAGTCTCCTGCGAAAGGTCAAGACTTCGAGCTAGCAGCAACTGACGTTAAAGTAGTTGGCTGGGTTGAAGACGCTGACACTTATCCAATGGCAAAAACTCGTCACTCTATCGAGTACCTACGTGAAGTTGCGCACCTACGTCCGCGTACAAACGTAATCGGTGCGGTTGCACGTGTACGTAACTGTCTATCTCAAGCGATCCACCGCTTCTACCACGAGCAAGGTTACTTTTGGGTATCTGCACCACTGATCACAGCTTCTGATGCTGAGGGTGCTGGTGAAATGTTCCGCGTTTCTACGCTAGACATGGAAAACCTACCTCGTACAGAAGAAGGCAAAGTAGACTACAACGAAGATTTCTTCGGTAAAGAAACCTTCCTAACAGTATCTGGTCAGCTTAACGGTGAAGCTTACGCTTGTGCACTAAGCAAAGTTTACACGTTCGGCCCTACTTTCCGTGCTGAAAACTCAAACACTAGCCGCCACCTAGCAGAATTCTGGATGGTTGAACCTGAAGTAGCATTCGCAGATCTCAATGACATTGCGAAACTATCTGAAGACATGCTTAAGTACGTGTTTAAAGCAGCACTAGAAGAATGTCGTGATGACCTAGAGTTCTTCGCTCAACGTATCGACAAAGAAGCAATCACTCGTCTTGAGAAGTTCGTTTCTTCTGACTTCGCTCAAGTAGACTACACTGACGCGATCCAAATCCTTCTTGATTCTGGTCGTGAGTTCGAATTCCCTGTTGAGTGGGGTATCGATATGTCCTCTGAGCACGAGCGCTACCTTGCTGAAGAGCACTTCAAAGCGCCTGTAATCGTTAAAAACTACCCGAAAGACATCAAAGCATTCTACATGCGTCTAAATGACGATGGTAAAACAGTAGCTGCGATGGACGTTCTTGCACCTGGCATCGGCGAAATCATCGGTGGTTCTCAACGTGAAGAGCGTCTAGACATTCTAGATGAGCGTATGCGTGAAATCGGCATCGATCCAGAGCACATGAACTGGTACCGCGACCTACGTCGTTACGGCACAGTGCCACACGCAGGCTTCGGTCTTGGCTTCGAGCGTCTAGTTTCTTACGTAACAGGTATGGGCAACGTTCGTGACGTGATCCCATTCCCACGTACACCAAGAAGCGCAAACTTCTAAAAACTGAACTTTGTGAATAAAAGCCTCCTTATACGGAGGCTTTTTTATTGCCTGTTACTTTGCTCAATTTGATTTTCATACTGCTAGAAAATCAACCATACTAACAGTGTGTACTTCACTTCGGAGCGTTAATCATGAAAGTGTTTAAAATTGAAGATCTCTATTACAACGGAGCAACAAACGGAGTGCACAGCTGGACTCACCCTCAAGGGACACAGCCATACTACTGGCATCCAGACTGGTTGCACGTCGCAGAAGATATAACGGGTTTACATGGTAAGCATGACATTAATGTTGAAGACGGTACGTCAGCAACAGAAGACCATGCGAAGAAGACCATCATCGACCACTTAAACGACGAGTAATACCCTCCCCTTATTATCAGATAAGTCACCTCGGCTTATCTGATCGTCTCAAGTTAATTTCTTTACACTTTGCATAAGCAAACGTTTTGCATCACATATTTCCAATGCCAGTTTGATTACTTTAATAATGAATATTGATGGCACAAATGCCAAACAAAATAGAGATGATAACAATGACAAAATACAACGCAGGCGATATTCAGTATAAAGGCGAAAGTAACGGGGTTCACAGCTGGACGTCGCCACACGGGCAGCCATATTATTGGCATCCAGACTGGCTCCATATTGCAGAAGACGCGACAGGTTCACACCCTAAACAAGCGTTAGAATTAGAAAGCTCTGAAGAAGCGACTAAAGAACATGCTGTTTCAGCGATTCTGAAACACATGAATGATTGGGCAGTCACTAAGTTTTCACAAAATCCTGAAGTGGAAACTAATGCGATAGAGCGTGAAATTGACCTGAAAAAATAACTCATCGCTTAAAGTAAAGAATAAAAAAGCCCGCAAACGCGGGCTTTTCAGTAAGAAGCAACAAATTAAGCAAGTTCAGTTTGAAGCCAAGGCCAACCTTGTTTCTTACGGCTCAATGTGTTTTCCATCATCAGCATACCGTCTTGCTCGTGCTTAACGAGTTTTTCAGACCATTCACCTTTGTGTAGAAGGCGAGTCTGAGCGGTCGTGATATCTGTTAGCATCACTGCAGCAAATGCAAGACCATCTTCAGCACAGCGACGCTCTAGATCAGCTTCAAGCGCATCGATCATGCCATCTACTTGCTCAAGTGTCGCCAGCTCAACTTGACCTACAACAACGTCACGACCATTGAATGGGTAACCTTTTAGATCTTTTTCTACTAGCTCTGCTGCAGAAAGACCTTCGATGTTCGTTTTCGCGATAAGAAGGTCTTTGATGAACGCATCTACATCACATACATCTGCGATTTTTGCTAGTTCTTCAACAGCATCTTTATCTTTTTGCGTGCAGGTTGGTGAAGCAAAGCCAACGGTGTCAGAAAGAATTGCAGACATCATCAATTTAGCGATTTTAGGTGTGATTTCATGACCTTCAATCTTAAACATGTTGAAAAGTACGGTGTTTGTACAACCAACTGGCCAGATCCAAGCTTCCATTGGGTTTACCGTCATCACATCGCCTAGACGGTGGTGGTCAACAATACCTAGGATTTCAGCTTCAGCCACATCATCTGGCGCTTGTGCTAGATCTGAGTAATCCACCAACCAGATTTTCTCACCCGCAACAGAAGTGCGTAGTTCTGGCACTTCTGCACCTGCTACTTCTAGGATATGTTGTGTTTCACGGTTGATTTCGCCTTGGCGAATTGGCATAGCTTCTACGCCACGTGCTTTAAGTAGCTCAGTGGCTACTAGTGCACTACAGATACTATCGCTATCAGGGTTTTTGTGACCTACTACTAGAATCATCTCTTTTCCTATTTAAGACTATACGAGCCCTAATTGGGGCTATTACTCACGAAAGGTGATTACTTTACCTGATTTTTGAAATTTGTCATGACTTACAAAAAAGAAAAACGTGTCTGAAAGTTATTGTTGATAATAATTCGCATTAAGGTAGTATTGATAATAATTCGCATTTTCATGTAGGTCATTATGAATACGCTTAGAGCTTTCCCCCATTTACCGCAGTGGCTTTGTTTATCGCAATTTGATCTAGCCTATAAGCGTTTGATTTTACCTTTGTGTCTTATTGCATTACTTGCTGTTGATGGCACAAGGGAAGTCACTGTAAATACGTTATCTGATGCATTTTGGGCAGTTTCGAGTTATGTCGCTTTCACACTCGCAATTTACCATTACATTTCTCGCTTCTTCAGTAAACAAAGCCGTATCGCAACGTTATACAATTCGTCACGCTATTACCAAGTTCTGTTTGCAGCCTTATTAGGTGCCTTGCCGGGTTGTGGTGGGGCCATCATCGTTACAACACAATTTGTTAGTGGTCGGGTTGGCTTCGGAGCCATTGTTGCAGTTTTAACTGCAACAATGGGTGATGCTGCATTTCTTTTGCTCGCCAGTAAACCAGATATTGGTATAGCCGTTGTGATACTTGGCGTTATCGTTGGCTGTGTGAGTGGCTGGGTCGTGAACCTCTTTCATTCTGATGATTTCTTACGCCCACAAGTTGCAAAAACACTGTCAAGCTTCTCATGCAATGCTGAACCTTCTCAAACTGAGCAAAAAGCAATCAATCTACAAGGTGTATTCTGGAAGTACTTACTCATTCCTACAACTGTCATTGCTTTTATGGGCTCGTTCCAAGTTGACCCCAATGTGACCTTTAATCTACCGACAGGCTCAATTGAATGGTTAGGTGCAATACTCTTAGTTGTCAGTATGTTGCTTTGGGCGATGACAAAAGAAATCAAGGATTATGAATCGACGGTTTCCGAAGATAAAAAATGCCTTGCATCGCATCCTCTACAAAAAGCTGCTCAGGACACCAACTTTGTTACCGCATGGGTAGTGGTAGCATTTATGGCCTTTGAACTAACCACCTTCTATAGCGGTGCGGACCTCCATCAACTGTTTTCGGGTTGGGGTGTTTGGATGCCACTCATTGGCCTTGCTGTAGGAATGTTACCAGGGTGTGGACCTCAAATATTAGTCACTAGCTTATACATATCCGGAGCTGTGCCAATGAGTGCTCAACTTTCTAATGCAATTTCAAACGATGGTGATGCGCTATTCCCTGCGATTGCAATGGCACCAAAAGCGGCATTAATTGCGACAATATACTCAGCAATTCCCGCATTTCTTGTTGGTTATGGCTATTACTTCTTGTTTGAGATGTAAATTGAAAAAAGCCCCTTAGTAAGGGGCTTTTATGATTTATTCTTCGAGAGAAGCAGCAACTTCATCGGAAATGTCACCGTTGTGATACACCTCTTGAACATCATCCAAATCTTCCAGAGCATCAATCAATCGAAGTAACTTTGGGGCGGTCTCGGCGTCAAGTTCAGCTTTAGTGGATGGAATAAGAGAGACTTCGGCATTTGCTGCCTTAAACCCAGCCGCATCAAGCGCATCTTTTACGCCCCCAAAATCTGCAGGCGCAGTAAACACATCAATCGCACCATCATCCGCAGTTTCGATATCATCTGCACCACTTTCAAGTGCAACTTCCATCACTTCGTCTTCATCTAATCCCGCTTCGTATGAGATCACACCTTTCTTCTCAAAAAGGTAGTTAACACTTCCATCTGTTCCCAGATTACCACCCGCTTTTGAGAACGCATGACGCACACCAGAGACGGTACGGTTGCGGTTATCTGTCATACACTCAACCATCACGGCAGTACCACCGGGGCCATAACCCTCATAGATGACGGTTTCCATTCCTTCATCCCCTTCCCCACCAGCTCCTCGGGACACCGCACGATTAACAGTATCGCGAGTCATGTTATTTGACAGGGCTTTGTCGATAGCGGCACGAAGTCGAGGGTTATTTTCTGGCTCACCACCACCTTCTTTCGCAGCAACCACAATCTCACGAATGAGTTTGGTAAAAATCTTACCTCGTTTGGCATCCTGTGCCGCTTTACGATGACGGATATTCGCCCACTTACTATGACCAGCCATAAACCTCTCCGAGTTCAAAATGAAAAAAGCCGTAAGGGGAACTTACGGCTTTAATTATTGAATCACTTTACCATAAAACGACGTGGGTTACTTATGACGCTCTTTCAACTTATTCACTACATCGTTCATCGATAGGCCTTGGTCTTGAAGCAATACCATTAAGTGGTAAATCAAATCTGCTGATTCACACACTAACTCCGCCTTATCGCCCGACGTCGCCGCAAGCGCGACTTCAACGCCTTCTTCGCCCACTTTTTGCGAAATACGCTTGGTGCCACGGGCATAAAGACTGGCAGTATAAGAGGAATCTGGGTCGGCACTCTTGCGGGCAGCCAATAGCTGCTCAAGTTGATGAAGCCACACCATTTGTGACTCCTCCTGAGGATCACCGTCCCAGCAGGTTGTCGTGCCAGTGTGACAAGTGGGACCAATGGGATTCACTTTCACCAGTAATGTATCGTTGTCGCAATCGAGCTGCATGTTCACCAATTGCAATACGTTGCCAGAGGTTTCACCTTTGGTCCAAAGACGCTCTTTAGTACGAGAGAAGAACGTCACTTGACCTGTTTCGCCCGTTTTTGCCAACGCATCTTGGTTCATGTAACCCATCATCAGCACTTGGCTTGATTGGAAATCTTGTACGATGGCAGGTACCAGACCATCCACCTTTTCCCAGTTGATTCGCTCAGCTAGCGAACTTACTTCGGCGGCTTTCACACTCATAGTCGTACCTCAATGCCTTGTTGTTTCAAATACTGCTTTAGTTCACCAATATTGATGACTTGTTTGTGGAATACCGACGCGGCAAGCGCACCATCCACATTGGCTTTTTGGTAAGCTTCTGCAAAGTGCTCCATAGCACCCGCGCCACCTGATGCAATCAGCGGAACATTACATACTTCGCGTACCATATTCAGTTGTTCGATGTCGTAGCCGTTACGCACACCGTCTTGGTTCATCATGTTCAGTACGATTTCACCAGCACCGCGTTTTTGTACTTCTTGCACCCAATCACGCGTTTCCCATTGGGTTGCTTTGGTGCGTTCTTCATCACCAGTAAACTGGTAAACCTGATACTTGCCGGTCTCTTTGTCGTAGTATGAATCGATACCAACGACGATACATTGCACACCAAACTTATCAGCAAGGTCAGTAATCAACTGAGGGTTCGCCAAGGCAGGAGAGTTAATAGATACCTTATCTGCACCAAACTCAAGAACGCGCGCCGCGTCTTCTGCTGATTTAATGCCACCAGCCACACAGAAAGGAATATCAATCACTTCAGCAACGCGAGCGACCCAACTTTTATCGACGACACGACCATCACTTGAAGCGGTAATATCGTAGAACACAAGCTCATCAGCGCCTTCTTCTGCATAACGCTGCGCCAGAGGAACGATGTCGCCAATGATTTCGTGGTTGCGAAACTGGACGCCCTTTACCACTTGTCCATCACGAACATCAAGACATGGAATTATTCGCTTTGCCAACATGCAAACGCCTCCTCTGCTGTGAACTTACCATCTAACAATGCACGACCAACAATCACGCCAGCAACACCGCTGCCTTTTAGTGCTTCGATATCTGCTAATGAGCCGATGCCGCCTGAAGATTGGAACTGCACTTGTGGGTACTGTTTACATAGGTCGACGTAAAGCTCAACGTTTGAACCCGCTAACGTACCGTCACGAGAAATGTCCGTGCAAAGCACGTGTTGTAGACCTACCGTCAGGTAATCGTTGATCAGAGCTTCGATAGTCACGCCTGAATCTTCTTGCCAACCCGAGATCGCCACTTTACGTGTGCCGTTTTGGTCGATGTTAATGTCTAGCGCGAGAACGATTTTCTCTGCGCCGTATTTTTCCATCCAACCTTTCACAAGCTCTGGTTGTTTTACTGCTGTAGAGCCGACTACAACACGCTGCGCACCGGCTTCTAACAGATCAATCACGTCTTGCTCTGTACGCACACCGCCACCGATTTGGATGTTCGCTGGTGTGCTTGCTAGTAGCTTTGCAATCAAATCAAGTTGACGTGCTGTCGTGTCTTTCGCGCCAGTTAAATCCACTAAGTGCAGCCAGTTGGCACCTGCTTGGTGGTACAAGTTGAACTGTTCTGCTGGGTCGACTTTGTACTCGGTTACTTGGCCGTAATCACCTTGATAAAGGCGAACCACCTGTCCTTCAATTAAATCAAGAGCTGGAATAATCACACTAAATCCCTTTTATAATTCTAAGAAGTTTTGAATAAGCTTCGCGCCCGCTTTTGAAGAACGCTCAGGGTGGAACTGCACACCGTAGTAGTTGCCGCTTTGTACTGCTGCTGTGAACGGGTTGCCGTATTCACACTCGGCAATCGTGTAATCTCCAACCGGCATTGCAAAGCTGTGTACAAAGTAGAAGTACTCACCTTCTTCAATACCTTTGAACAGTGGGTTACCTGCTTTTGCAGACACCGTGTTCCAGCCCATATGCGGCAGCGGTAAGCCACCAGTTTGTAGCAACTTCACTTCGCCATCACAAAGTCCAAGACACTCAACTAACTCGTCGGCTTTCTGCCCTTTTTCTTGAGACACTTTGCCCAACAGTTGCATGCCTAAACAGATACCTAGTAGCGGCTTTTCTACCTGTTTTACCAAGCTGATCAGATCGCGTTCTTCTAGGTTCTTCATCGCTTCACTGGCGGTTCCCACGCCCGGTAGAAATAGCTTGTCAGCTGCCAATACAACTTGTGGATCTTTTGAAATCGTTACGTCATAGCCTAGGCGTTCAATGGCAAACTTCACCGAAGAGACGTTGGCACAGCCAGTATCGATAATGACAACTTTCTGTTCTGTCACTGTTTTTCTCCTTGCTAACGTGAGCCTTAAAGCACGCCTTTACTACTTGGTAGCTCAGTGCCTTCTACTTTGATTGCTTGGCGTAAAGTACGACCAAACGCTTTAAATAGGCTCTCAATGATGTGGTGATCATTGTTGCCCGCAGAAGAAAGGTGCAGCGTACACGCTAGGGTGTCAGTCAGAGAGCGGAAGAAGTGAACCACCATCTCTGTTGAAAGGTCACCCACTTGCTCACGGCTGAATTGCGCGTCGAACTTAAGGTAAGGACGACCAGATAGGTCCAGTGCACATTGTGCCAAGCACTCATCCATTGGCAGGCTGAAGCCAAAGCGACCAATACCACGTTTGTCACCCAGTGCTTCTTTCAACGCCTGACCCAAAGCAAGAGCGGTATCTTCTACCGTGTGGTGATCATCAATGTGCAGGTCACCTTCTACTTTGCACACCATCTGGAATCCACCGTGCGTCGCGATTTGATCCAACATGTGGTCAAAGAAGCCAAGACCAGTAGAGATGTCATTGCCGCCTTGTTCATCAAGGTTAACTACAACTTTGATGTCTGTTTCTTTCGTGGTGCGAATGACTTCAGCAACACGTGCCTTCACCGTTAGATCTTTTAGGATCTGTTTCCAACCCATGGTTTCTGGATTGTATTGAATGCCACGAATTGCCATGTTTTCTGCAAGTTGAAGATCGGTTTGACGATCGCCAATCACAACAGAGTTTTGGAAATCAACTTTGCCCCCTTGAAGGTACTCTTTTACCAAGCCCAATTTAGGCTTACGGCAAGAGCAGTTATCTTCATCGAAGTGAGGACAAATCAGCACGTCATCAAACTTTACACCTTGAGATTCAAAGATCTCCATCATCATGTTGTGTGGAGCATCAAAGTCTGCTTGTGGATAGCTGTCGGTACCCAAACCATCTTGGTTAGTTACCATCACTAGGCGGTATCCTGCATCCTGCAACGACAACAGGCTTGGGATAACAAATGGCTCTAGCTTTAGTTTGTCTAAACGGTCTACTTGAAAATCAACTGGCGGCTCAACAATTAAGGTGCCATCACGGTCGATAAAAAGGATTTTTTGTTGTTTGCTCACTCGAACTTCCTTATTGCTATTCTTTTGGCGCTCCCGCTATTGAGCAAGAACGATAAATTTTTTCTCTACTTATGAGTAGTAGTTTCTAATAAATCCAAGTGTTTTTTCGCACTCGTCACGGTTACCCACACTGATACGTACGCAGTTCTCAATTGGCGAGTTACGTAAAATAATCCCCGTCTCCCAAGCGGCTTTGAAAAGATCATCGCCATCTGGGAACTTCACCAATAGGTAATTCCCCCATCCTTCAAACACTTCCAAACCCGGAATCATTGAAAGACCAACTTGCAAGTAGGCACGGTTTGCATTCAGATCGAGAACTTGGAACTTCGCTCGTGCTAAGCCAGCTTCCGAAAGCGCCTGAGTCGCAATTTCTGCCACTGGAACCGAGACTGGGTACGGTGCGATAACTTTAAGAAGTACATTAATCAGCTCTTCGTTCGCAAGCGTAAATCCACAACGCAGACCAGCAAGCGCGAAAGCTTTCGACAGAGTACGCAGAATTGCGAGATTCGGGTATTGCGCCAGTAAATCTACCGTTGATGCTTCAGGGCAAAAATCAATGTACGCTTCATCCATCACCACGATTGCACGGTCTTTTGTCATCTCAAGCAGAGAGACAATATCTTCGCGCTTAACTAAGTTACCCGTTGGGTTGTTTGGCGAACATACAAAAACCAGTTTCACGTGATCCAGATTAGCTTCGATGCCTGCAAGGTCTAGTTGCCAATCTGACGTTAGCGGCACGGTTTTGCGCTCTACACCGATGGTTTCTGAACTGATGGCGTACATACCGTAAGTCGGTGGGCAGTAAAGAATCGCATCTTCACCCGGCTCACAGAAAGCACGAATCAGTAGTTCAATGCCTTCATCCGCACCGCGAGATGTTAGTGTTTGTTCTGGCTTTACACCCGCGTAGGCTGCGTAAGCAGAAATCAGTTCTTTAGGCTGACATTCGCTGTAACGATTAAGACGAGCGAAGTCTGTTTTGTATTCATTATTGAATGGCGATTCGTTGGCGTTTAACCATACGTCACCGGTACCACCAATTCGACGAGCCGACATATAAGGGGTAAGTTGTTGGACTTGTTTGCGCGCTAGCTTTTCCATCTCATTGCCCTCTTACTTAGCTGCCAGTTTTTCTACACGGATCGTCACTGCACGTTTGTGTGCATCCAAGCCTTCCGCTTCAGCCATGGTGACCACCGTTGGTGCAAGGTTCTTTAGACCATCAGCAGACAGTTCTTGAATCGTCATACGCTTAGAGAAATCCGCCAAACCTAAGCTTGAATAAGTACGTGTGTAACCGTAAGTAGGAAGAACGTGGTTGGTGCCCGATGCGTAATCACCTGCAGATTCAGGCGACCAATCACCAAGGAAGATAGAACCTGCGTTGTCTAATAGAGGCAGAAGCTCGCGTGGATTCTTAGTCTGAACAATTAAGTGCTCAGGACCGTAGTAGTTCGAGATGGAAACCGATTGAGTCAGAGACTCGGCGATAATAATCAAGCTTGAAGCTAATGCTTGCTCGGCAATATCCGCACGCGACAGTTCTTTAAGTTGGCGTTGAACCGCGTCCGTCACTTGATCCGCAATCACAGGTGAAGGTGTCACCAATACCACTTGAGAATCAGGGCCGTGCTCCGCTTGGCTTAGAAGATCTGCAGCAATGAAGTCTGGGTCTGCGGTTTCATCGGCAATCACTAACACTTCTGATGGGCCTGCTGGCATATCAATCGCTGCGCCACGGAAATCATTACTTACCTGACGTTTTGCTTCCGTAACATAGGCATTACCCGGGCCAAAGATCTTATCAACTTTGGATACGGTTTCTGTTCCATAAGCCATCGCAGCGACGGCTTGACCACCGCCGACGTTGTATACTTCATCAATACCACACAATTTTGCTACATAAAGGATCTCATCAGCAATTGGTGGTGGAGAGCAAAGCACCACTTTACGGCAACCCGCAATTTTTGCAGGAACACCAAGCATTAAAACAGTCGATGGTAATGGCGCACTGCCACCGGGAATGTACAAACCCACTTTTTGAATTGGGCGCGTTACCTGCTCACAAAGTATACCCGGTTGAGTTTCTACTTTGATTGGCAGTGGCTTTTGCGCTTTGTGAAACTTAGTGATGTTTTCATACGCTTGCTCTAATGCGCTTTTCATCTTTTCAGAAAGACGCGCTGACGCTTCATCGATTTCTTGAACGGAAACACGGATGGATTCCGGTTTCACACGGTCAAACTTCTCCGTCAGCTCCAATAGTGCAGCATCGCCTTCTTTGCGAACTTTTGCGATTACTTCAGAAACCGCGGCAGTGATATTCGCACCTTCAGTAATTGCAGGACGTTCTAGGATTGAGTCTTGCTGCGTTTCACTTAGCGATTGCCATACGACTGTTCTCATTGCGATTACTCCATCATTTTCTCAATTGGTAGTACTAGAATTGAGCTCGCACCCAGTTCTTTTAGTTGTTCCATGGTTTCCCAGAACAGGTTTTCAGTACTTACCAAATGAACCGCAACTTTTTGCTTGTCGGCAGACAGAGGTAACACAGTCGGATCTTCCGCACCTGGCAGTAGTGCTTTGATTTGGTCTAGCTTCTCAGCTGGCGCATGTAGCATGATGTACTTAGACTCTTTGGCTTGCTGTACGCCTTGCATACGAGTTAACAGCTTTTCGATTAGCGCCACTTTGTCTGCGTCGAACTCACCAGTGCGTTGAATCAGTGTCGCTTTTGATTTGAAGATAATTTCAGCTTCTTTAAGACCGTTAGCCTCCAGCGTTGCACCTGTAGAAACCAAGTCAGCGATCGCATCAGCAAGACCCGCACGAGGGGCAACTTCTACAGAGCCTGTCAGCATACATGTTGAGAATGGAACGCCCGCTTCATCCATGTAGGCTTTCAGCAGTTGTGGGTATGTCGTAGCGATACGTTTGCCTGCGAGATCTTGAGGGCCGTTGTACTCTTCGTCTTTGTCGATTGCGATAGACAAACGGCAGCCACCGAAATCAAGGCGACGAAGTTGAAAAAATTCATACGGTTCACCCAACGCTTTACGATCTAGACGAACTTCTTCCAGTTCATTTTCACCGATAAAGCCAAGGTCTACTACGCCATCCATAATCAGACCAGGGATGTCGTCATCACGAACCAAAAGCAAATCAATTGGCATGTTTTCTGAGTGAACCACTAGACGCTCACCCATTACGTTGAATTTCACGCCACACTTTTTTAATAGCGCTTGGCTTTCTTTACTTAGGCGACCTTTCTTTTGAATTGCGATTCTTAGGCGTTGTGTTTGCATTGCGAATTCCTTGTGCAATTTAAATTTATAAACTTTCTAATGACTAAAACTAAAAAACCCTCAAGAGATCTTTGGTCTCCCGAGGGTCTGAATCTGAATCTAGCGATTTAGCCTCCGGGAGTTTCCTGTCTCCCGGATATGCGCACATCTCCCGAAAGACTAGGATGGGTGATGGTGATGATGAATATTCATTACAAAATTGCGCATATATATTAAGCTTCAATACTTGGTTTGTTTCGTTAACATCCACACTAACTAAGCTGTTAACTTTTTTCAACCATTAATTTTAAAAAAACTCAATTTGTATAATACAAATAAGAAGGGAGGATCACGCCTCCCTTCTTATTATTCATAATTTCAATACGTTACTATATATGAGCACTTTCAATTTTAGACTTAGAAAGCATAGAAAGTACGACACATACAGCAATAAATGTTAAAGAAGCAGCAGCAAAAGCAAGACCAACAGAAGCTGTCATTCCTAAAACAATAAACCCGATACACGATACTAATGCGACAGAAAGTGCATAGGGTAGCTGAGTCGCCACGTGGTCGATATGGTTACAACGAGCACCCGTTGACGACAAAATAGTTGTATCCGAAATTGGCGAACAATGATCACCAAATACCGAACCTGCAAGTACCGCACTTAACATAGGAAGCATTAACGCAAGATCTGTAGCACCAGCCATATCACCAGCGATTGGCAACATAATGCCAAATGTTCCCCAAGACGTACCCGTCGAAAACGCCATTAATCCAGAAAGTAGGAATAGAATGACAGGCAACCAATGTGGATTGATGTTACCTTGCGCTAAGGTCGACAGGTATTTACCTGTATTCATGTCTCCAATTACTGAGCCAATTGTCCAAGCAAAAATCAGAATCAAAATCGCGCCGAACATAGACTTCGCACCAATCCATAACGTGCGTGAAATATCTTTTGCAGGTAACCCTTGTTTGACTACTGTAAATAAAGCAACAAATAATCCAACCAAACCGCCATAAATCAACGAAGTACCAACATCTGTATTTTCAAATGCACCTAGCATATTAAAGGCGATACCATCAGCCGCCAATGCTTGTCCACCGGTGTACATCATCGAAGCAACGGTAGCTGCAATTAAGAATACAATTGGTAAAACTAAATCGGAAACTTTGCCCTTTTCACTTTCCACGATATCTAATTCTTCATTTAGATCGTGCGCTTCTTGAGTATCATTCTCTAAGTCGTGATCAAAACCTCGACCTTGAGAAGCAGAGATTTCATGCTCTCGCATTTTACCGACATCAAGGCTGAACCATGCAACGGCGAACACCATCAACAAAGCGAAAATAGCGTAGAAATTCATTGGCACCAAACGTAAATATGCACCTAGTGCAGAGTATTCAGTGATACCGTGTGAAACTAGGATGCCACCAATAATCGTCATGATGTATGCCCCCCAGCTTGAAGCTGGCATCACAACACACATAGGTGCGGCAGTTGAATCAAGGATATATGCAAGTTTGGCACGAGAAACGTAAAAACGGTCAGTGACAGGGCGAGAAATAGCACCAACAGCCAAGCTGTTAAAGTAATCGTCGACGAAAATGAATACGCCTAAAAAGGCAGCAAGAAGTTTAGAGCCACGTTTACTTTTAACGCGCGACTGAGCCCACTCAGCAAATGCACGAGTACCGCCAGACAACGTAAGCAATGCGGTCATCATACCAAGTAATAGCAAAAAGCCGACGATACTCATATTCCAAGTATTCAATCCGCCATCTTCAACAAATACACTTGATACGGTCGAACTAATATAACTTAGAGAATGAGTAAATGAATAATCATTAAGGAGAACGGCTCCTAGCGTAATACCCACACCAAGTGAAAGTAAAACTCGACGAGTAATGATTGCGAGACTAAGTGCCACTAACGGTGGCAAAAGCGAGTAAGGGGATGATGCAAAATCAATTAAATTCATGATCTTCAAAAACCAGTAATAAATGGTTAGAGATCTACTGCAGACTAATTGATGGAACTCATTTCCAAACAATTAATGTTGAACTTAGCGACAGGGAAGTGGACACTTCACCCAACCCTACAGTAGCGCTCCATAGTTTTACAAATTATAGACTATGGCAGTGTTGCTCCTTTCGAAAACAACCCCAGCAAACGGTTTTGATTTACCTATTTACTTCGGCGAATTGACCCTTCACATTTGTTCACTGGCATCACCCTAGCAAATGTTACTCATTCAATTCGCACCTCTACCGCTCTTATTATTTTAAACTATTGAAAAGTCATTTTAACAACAATTTAACCACAAAAGAGCATTAGGTGTTCGCCATTGTACTTGTTTGAAACACCAATGCAATACAACATTTCGATTTTTATTTACATGCGGAAGTTCACAATATGACAATGATTGTTTAGGTTAGTTTAACTATGCAATCAATGTTATAAAACTTCGTCTATCTTTAATTATTATTGATGGAAAGCAATATACAATATGAAACAAATGATACATTCATTCTAAATGAATATTGACTTTTCTATATCTAATACAGAAATCAATACTTATTAATAAAAGCTAAAGAATAAATTAAATGACGACACAGTTCTTATTTTTCATCAGATTTGTAAGTAATATTTGAATAAAATAGCTAATATAATATTGTATTAATTGTAACTCAGGTTTACTATTTAGCTATCGACTCCATTTTATTTTATAGGAATGAACATGTCGGAATTAACCAAAACATTATTGAATATTCGCAGCTTGCGCGCTTTTGCTCGTGAACTGACCTTAGAGCAATTAGAAGAAGCATTGGACAAATTAACTACTGTTGTTCAAGAACGCAAAGATGCTTATGAAGAAGAACGTGCGGAACGTGAAGCACAAGAAGCTAAATTAGCAGCTATTGCAGAACAAATTACAAGTGACGGTATTGATGTTGAAGCTTTAATTTCTGCTCTTTCTGGTGAAAACAAAGCAAAAGGTAAAGCTAAGTCAAAACGCGCTCCTCGTCCAGCTAAGTACAAATACACTGATACTAATGGCGAAGAGAAAACTTGGACAGGTCAAGGCCGTACGCCTTCAGCAATCCAAGAGCAATTAGACGCTGGCAAATCTCTAGATGATTTCCTCATCTAATAAGAATTAGTCCCTGCGCTAAACCAGTTATAAAATAAAACCCGCCTTTCGGCGGGTTTTATTTTTATCTTTCCCAATATGCCTCTTCGAGACTATCTTCACGTTCTGGCAGACCACGCGATAATCTTGGCGAATGCTGAACTAACACTTCATAGCTAGCACGGTTTGAATATTTACAAACTTGTGAAAATGATGAATAAGTTAGAAATGAGTATGTATGTTTACTTGAATTGGGAACGTTCTCTTTATGATATTTATTTGCAGCCATATCATGCAACAGTGCGGATAATGCCGCATCCCCTGCTCCATTTGTATTTTTTATCTTTTCTGGGCCACCCATATAAGGAGAAATATGCGAATAGATCTTAATAGGCGTTTCACAACTTGCTTTTGATGCAGGTCGGCTGAATTCATAACGGTTAAATTCAGCGATACACCCTGGCAATAATGGCAGCGATGTTTCACGTTTTGCTGAATCTTCTGTATAACCCGCCATAAATAAACCAACTGGACCAGCAGTACATAGGACCAGATCAACCCAGTCTAGTGCTTTATCTGACGCAGCAAGAGGGTCAGACTCTCCAGTTAATGCTTCTGCTTCATCTTCATTCATGGCAACAACAGTGACATGATCTCGCAAAAATTCACGCCAAAACTCCGGGTCGTCCTGAATAACAAATTTTGTACCTAGGGTTAGAACAACTGGAACATCATGTTTTTTAGCATATTCAATTGCTCGCATTGTCGCTTCAGGCATTGGATCGCCCTCTTTACAACGAACCAAATAAGCCGTTAAAACTAAAGCTGATGCAGTTTTAAAAATTTTCTCTGGAATATTATCCGCATGAAGTTGGTTCATTTGCCCTTCACTAATCGCAAACGTTCGCTCACCATCTTCAGTTATTAACGCAAAACAACGACCAATAGCACCTTCCACCCCTTGGAGGTAATTTAAATCCATTCGGCTAGATGTGTTGCATAAATAACGATAACCATAGCTGCCAATCTTAATATCTTGGCTCATAACACCTAACAAAGTAGAACGATCATCTGCTAATACAGAATAATTATGAAGGGTATTTCCTATTGTACCGCCTGCATACTCGTTGGTAATGAGTTGCTGATCTTTTAGCTCGTTATACAAAGCTTCTGCAGTCGCATCATCAATAACTAAAGAGTGTCCCTTACTCAAATTGTATTTTTCGATAAGCTCTGAACTCACTTTTGCTTCAATATCCACCAAAGTTTGGTCAATACCGATAATATGAGTACGAGACATTTTTTTGCTTTCTTGCGACTGACTGACTAATGGGTCGCGAGCGTGAACCGGAAAGTAGTGCTTCGATTTACGTTGGCCAGGAAATTTCATAACAATGATTCTGAGTAAGGGATGAAAGGATGCCGGATTCTACCGCGCACAAACAGGCGCGGCAATAATAGAGAATTATAGCAAACGTTTGCTAAGGGATATTTTTATTCACCCTCCATAAAACTTAAATCCGGCAGCATATCTAGATGCTCAGTGTATCGCTTAAGATTAAACTCTCCATCATTCTTCATGACATCAAATATCTCGATTGAAACAGCACACGCCATCATCGCAATAGCATCTTCACGCGAGGTTCCAGTCATCATTAAACGCATTAAGGTCTCTTTAACTTTAATTGGGTTGCTATCCTCAAGCTGATTTTCGATCACTTGTATCAATTCATTTTCTTGGATCAGTTGTGTTTCTTCTGTCATCTCATGTTCTCGATATTTACAATTGTCCCCAATGTTATACCTGAGTCCTATCAAGATGCTAGACTCCCTTGCAAACACTGGCTCTAAGCCGTTATTTTTTAATCAAAGAAAATTGTGATTTCGGTCTCGGATCTGTCACCAATCAACTCTTTCTGATAGAATCTGCCCCCAGTTAAATCAAGTGGTGTTTTGTAATGTCCGAAAACCGTTCTGACAACAGTCAAAAGAAAGTTATTGTAGGTATGTCTGGTGGCGTAGACTCATCCGTTTCCGCTTATCTTCTTAAACAACAAGGCTATCAAGTTGAAGGCTTGTTTATGAAGAACTGGGAAGAAGATGATAACGAAGAATACTGTACAGCTGCTGAAGATCTTGCTGATGCACAAGCGGTTTGCGACAAACTTGGTATTCATTTGCACACAATAAATTTTGCTGCGGAATACTGGGACAACGTATTTGAATACTTCCTAGCTGAATATAAAGCAGGCAGAACACCCAACCCAGACATTCTTTGTAACAAAGAAATCAAGTTTAAAGCATTTCTTGAGTTTGCAGACGAAGTGCTAGATGCCGATTATATTGCTATGGGTCACTATGTGCGTCGTTCATTCCCAGAGCAGGATGAAAAACCACAAATGCTGCGTGGTATTGATAGCAATAAAGATCAAAGCTACTTCTTATATACGCTAAGCCACGAGCAAATTGCACGTAGCCTCTTCCCTGTTGGAGAGCTAGAGAAACCAGAAGTGCGTCGCATCGCGGAAGAGCAAGGTTTAATTACTGCGAAGAAGAAAGACTCAACAGGTATTTGTTTTATTGGTGAGCGCAAATTTACAGACTTCTTATCTCGCTATTTGCCTGCTCAGCCGGGCAAAATCGAAACACCTGAAGGCAATGTTATTGGCGAACACCAAGGATTGATGTACCACACGTTAGGTCAACGAAAAGGCCTGCACATAGGTGGACAAAAAGGCGGTGGCGGTAACGAAGAACCATGGTATGTCGCAGATAAAGATCTGAAACGTAACGTGCTTATTGCCGTTCAAGGTGCTGATCATCCGTTATTAAAGTCCCAAGGGCTGGTTGCATCACAACTACATTGGGTCAACCGTGAAGCCATTAAAGAACCAATGAAATGCACGGTTAAAACACGCTACCGTCAGACTGATATTCCTTGTACGATCATCCCTGTTGATGATGAGAACATCAAAGTGATCTTTGATGAGCCACAAGTTGCGGTAACGCCGGGACAGTCAGCTGTATTTTACAAAGATGAAGTTTGCCTCGGTGGCGGCATCATCGAAGAACGAATTTAATTGAATTAAAGTTCATCGTTATTAGGAGTATCACTACGTGGCTAACGCACTTTATGACCGAACTATTGCCTTTGCTGGTATTTGTCAGGCCGTTGCATTAGTGCAACAAGTAGCAAAAGACGGTTATTGTGATTCTGACGCGTTTCAAGCTTCACTCAATGCAATTCTCAGCACCAACCCTTCTAACACAGTTGCGGTATTTGGGAATGAAGCCAATTTAAAACTCGGTCTGGAATGTTTGGTTAAAGGAATCGATAGCACGCCGACTGGCAGTGAAATCACACGCTATATTATTAGCCTGATGGCACTCGAACGTAAACTCAGTGCGCGAAATGATGCGATGTCACAACTTGGCGATCGAATTCAGATGTTAGAGCGACAGCTTGAACACTATGACCTCTTAGACGAGAACATGATCAGCAATGTTGCCAGTGTATACCTAGATGTCATCAGCCCAATAGGCCCTAGAATTCAGGTCACTGGTACTCCATCTGTTCTGCAACAAACCTCTAACCAGCACAAAGTTCGTGCACTGTTGTTATCAGGTATCCGTAGCGCAGTACTTTGGCGTCAAGTTGGCGGTAAACGTCGCCACCTGATTTTCGGACGTAAGAAGATGGTAGAGCAAGCACAAATCCTTCTTGCTCGAATGCAGTAAGATATCAAGTAAGCAGCTCGCGTTTATCGCGAGCTCATTTTTTTGACTAGTACAAATCTCGCGCAAACGTTTGCGCAATATTCGTGACAATTGCCACAGTTATTGGTATAAAGCTCACGAAATTTAGAAACCCAATTCAGGAGAACATCATGGAACTGTCAGCATTGACTGCTGTTTCACCAGTAGACGGCCGTTACGGAAGCAAGACAATTGCGTTACGCGAAATTTTCAGTGAATACGGTCTACTAAAGTACCGCACTATCGTTGAAATCCGCTGGCTACAAAAGCTTGCTGCTACTGCTGAAATTGCAGAAGTGCCAGCGTTTAGCGCAGAAGCAAATCAATTCCTAGACGACCTTGCTGCAAGCTTCTCTGAAGAAGATGCACGCCGTATCAAAGAGATCGAGCGTACAACTAACCATGACGTTAAAGCGGTTGAGTACTTTCTAAAAGAGAAAGTAGCAGACGTTCCTGAACTGCACGCTGTAAACGAGTTCTTCCACTTCGCATGTACTTCTGAAGACATCAACAACACATCACACGCTCTTATGCTTAAAGAAGCGCGTGAGAACGTGATTCTTCCAGAAATCCGCAACCTAATCGATGCTATCAAAGCGCTAGCAGTGGAATACCGCGACATTCCTCTTCTATCTCGTACACACGGTCAACCTGCTTCTCCATCTACTATGGGTAAAGAAATGGCAAACGTGGCGTACCGTATGGAGCGTCAGTTCAAGCAAATCGAAAACGTTGAGATCCTTGCGAAAATCAACGGTGCAGTAGGTAACTACAACGCACACCTTTCTGCTTACCCAGAGCTAGATTGGCACAAGTTCTCTGAAGAGTTCATCACTGAGTCTCTAGGTGTTACTTGGAACCCATACACAACTCAGATCGAACCACACGATTACATCGCTGAACTGTTCGACGCTATCGCTCGTTTCAACACTATCCTGATTGACTTCGACCGTGACGTTTGGGGTTACATTGCACTGGGCCACTTCAAGCAAAAAACCATTGCTGGTGAGATCGGTTCTTCAACAATGCCTCACAAAGTTAACCCAATCGACTTTGAAAACTCGGAAGGTAACCTAGGTCTTGCGAACGCTGTGTTCGGCCACCTAGCACAAAAACTGCCTGTTTCTCGCTGGCAACGTGACCTAACTGACTCAACGGTTCTACGTAACCTTGGTGTTGGTGTTGGCTACGCAATCATCGCTTACACTTCAACGCTTAAAGGCATCAGCAAGCTAGAAGTAAACCGCGAAGCACTTCTTGCTGAACTAGATAAGAACTGGGAAGTACTCGCAGAGCCAGTACAAACTGTAATGCGTCGTTACGGCATCGAGAAGCCATACGAGAAACTAAAAGAGCTGACTCGTGGTAAGCGTGTAGATGGCGAAGCAATGCGTAACTTCATCGATGGTCTTGAGCTTCCTGAGCACGAGAAAGCACGCCTTAAAGAGATGACACCAGCGAACTATATTGGTCAAGCAATCGAGCTAACTGATAAGCTGTAATTACTTCGTTATCCATTAACGATATGAAAGGTTGGTGTGAAAGCACCAACCTTTTTATTTTCCTGTGTGTTCTCAATGTATTTTCTGAAAGAACAACGTGATGGTTCCCACTTCGACACCAAATTTCTTAATCTTCGTTAGATTAAACACATGCTTGTCATCTTGGCGAAAGAGCCAATCATCAAAAAACACCGTGATGGTTGAATCATTTACGTCCAACTGAAAGTCATATTGCCATTGCAAGGCATTACCTATTTCCGTCCCTGTCGCCACACCAATGATGTCATCCGCCTTTCCTTGATAGCGACCATCTTCTAATCGTGTGATTACCCATATCCGTTGATCTGTTTCTCCATCATCGAATACAAAATCCTCAACCAACGTCAGTGTCTTTCCCTCAACAGAACCAACGATGTTAACTTCAAAACGGCGAGTTTGCTTTTGGCTATAATCTTGAACCATTCCCCAAGCTTTGGTGTTCCCATCAAAATACTCAAATAAGTTAAATGCGGGGTTGCTGTCGCTATAGTCGTTTAAGTCTGTAGAGCACCCCGAGAACCAAAATGAGCAAATTAATAAGAGAATAGCTTTCCAACTCATTGATTTTCTCCTATCAACTGTTTTCGTAGCTCTGGGTATTCTGTTTCAGGCGATAACCAAATCGCGAGAAAAGCATCATTTAATTGCTCATCTTCAATCTGACCAATTTGGTATAAATCGACCTCACCGTTAGCGTAAAAAAATTGCCCGACTCTTCCATCAGTCACATACGTCAGCTTTTGCCCCTGCTCTATATTTGGGAATATACCTTCCACCGTTTTTACCCAAGGCATTATTTGACTAGATTGATAACCTAACTCTCGCCATTGTTCTTCGGTGGCATCAATGAGTTGCTGACTTGAAATGTTACGTTGATAGTGTATTTCTAGCGCTAGAGGATGGGGAGAAATATCGTCGGATGCTGCATACTTTCCATTGGGAGATAGCAGTTGTGAAGAATACACGTCAAAAATAAAGACGGTAAGTTGTGCCGTCCCAACCACCTGCCATTCATGCCAAACAGGCGATTTTCCTATTGTAGTGGCCTCAGCGCTTACTACGTTTGTCCCAATCAGTAGAGCAAAGAAGCTTGTTTTCCATTTTTTCACTATTTGCATAACGATAAACCCGACATATCACAAATATAATGACAAACCATTCAACAAACAAAATGATTGCCGTACTGCTTACAGAGTTTGGGAAAGTCACTGCACCTAAACCATTACCGGCAAAGTAACTTGCCATCCCTGCAAACCCTCCTAATAGTGATACGGGAAAAACAGGATATCGGGTCAAAAATGGCATTAAATAATAGGCATACCATAAAAAGGCAAACCATAGTGCGAGCAGCCACAATGGAAATTCTAGTATTTCAAATCGCAACAACTCGAACTGAATATTGGCATAATCCACAGCAATACCGAGTAAGCTCAATAAAACAACTTTTTCTAGAGGGATATAGTGCTTCATCAATGTAATAGCATAAGTTGCCACTACACAAGCAATGGTCACCCATTGATAGTTTTCCCCACCGACAACAGCAGCAAACCAAATAACTTGAAACCAGGTCGAAATGATAAACAGCTTTGCCATGTTGTTTCCTCCTGACACCTTAAGTTGTTGGCTAGCCGACTTTCTCGAATGTCATGTGTACAGTGCTAATCGTTCTTGCTTTAAAGCCACCTGCGCAATAACAAAAATAGAAGCGCCACATTCTTATAAATCGACTATCAAACCCTAACGCTCTAACCTCAGCTAGTAATTTATCAAAGCGACATAACCACTCTTCGAGTGTTTTTTGATAGTCTAGTCCAATATCAAATAAGTCTCTTACAACCAACTCACTCTTCGATGTAGCGGCATCGGTCAGTACAGAGACAGAAGGCAGAAAGCCACCTGGAAAGATGTATTTCTGGATAAAGTCTACATTTCGACTGTAATAATCATAACGTTGGTCAGCGATCGTAATTGCTTGAATGGCCATCAATCCATTCGCTTTTAGCAAGGAATTGCATTTCTCAATAAAGGTAGAGAGAAACTCTTTCCCGACCGCTTCAATCATTTCAATGGAAACTAACTTATCAAACTGCCCTTCTAATAAGCGGTAATCTTTTTTAAGCAAAGTGATTTTATCTTCTAGCTTCTCTTCGATTATGCGTTGTTTCGTGTAGTTATATTGCTCCTCCGATATCGTTGTTGTGGTTACTTGGCATCCATATTGTTTCGCCATATAAATAGCCATCGCACCCCAACCCGTACCAATTTCGATAACGTGATCATGTTTAGACAGTTGTAATTGCTGACATAACCGTTCCATTTTATTGGTTTGAGCCACTTCTAAACTGTCTGTTGGTTGATTAAAAACTGCGGCCGAGTACAACATCGAGCTGTCTAAAAATAACTTGTATAACGAATTACCAATATCGTAGTGAGCGTGAATGTTTTTAGTCGAATTTCGCAACGTATTACGATTTAACCAGTGCTGTAATTTATCAGTGAACTGAGTCATCCAACTGGTTTTGCTCTCCAACTTATCAAGCATTTTCATATTGAGTGCAAACAGCTCAATCACCTGAATCAGATCAGAGCTATCCCACCACCCGTCCATATACGCTTCAGCCGCCGCGATACTGCCACCTTTTAGAACACGCGAATAAAGTGCCGGGTTGTGAATTTCTATACTGGCCGTAGGGGTTCCCTCAGACGAAAAACCAAACCGGTGAATACGCTGACTTTCATCACTTTCAAATGTCTCATCAATAATCAGTGAGCCGGTATCTAAATGGTTAATCAGCTTAAAAAAAAGCGCTCGTGTTAGTTTGTCCAATTGGCTGGTACGTTTATTTAAAATCAATGCATCACTACTGGCCATCACCGATTCTCCTCATTATTATTTTTTATTGGTTCCGAGTTATATTTGGGGTGAGAGTAAAAAGGAGCGCCTTTGCACCAAAGCTTTAGCGCGTTCCAATAAATCCCTATTACCATTTTTACTGCCATGACAGGCGTTTTGATCAACTGGGTGATCAAAGCTCGACTAGAAAGCGGGATCTTTTTCATCACCATGGTGGCATCAAAGACTTTGTCGTTTTCATAGCATTCAAGGTGGATAAAAAGCTGCTTTGTTAAAGGCTTTATTCGCCAGAGGTAAGACTGGTTGATTGGATTGAACGGTGAGACATGAAAAGCCTTATTATGTACCCATCTTTTCTGATTGGCTGGAACAACATAATAATGCCTTTCGTTCCATGGCGTATTGCTGACTTCGGCTAAGAGATATTTCCAATTTTGCTGGGCATCAAAAACATAATAGAAGTTCACCGGACTGAAATAGATTCCCATATAGCGCAGTTGAACGACAGCAAGCACTTTGCCATTAACTTCGTCACCCGTGATCTCATAAATCTTCTGATGGACTGCGCTCTTCCAATCCCCAGCTTTTCCAACATAATCAGAGCGTTTGATGCGAGCCCAGTGCCACCATTTGTCACCCAGCCCCCAAATTCGCTCTTGGACTTTTGCTAACTCATCGAGATCGATACAGGGCGAGAACAAAGTATAGTTAAGGCGATGCTTCACTGGCGAGAAACGCCGATGCCTAACCGTCCCGATGAATAAATGGCTATTTAGCTGCGACACCATCTTATGCTGCTCCGCGATGAACAAGGCAAGCATTTGATAATGCCTGCAGATCTTCCACCACACTTAATGCGCTACGCACCCCATCTTCATGAAAACCGTTGTGCCAATATGCGCCACAAAACCAAGTATTGCGTTTGCCATTAATTTCGCTTCGTCTTTGTTGGGCGGTCATCGACTTCAAGTTAAACACGGGGTGATGATAAGTAAAACGTCGTAATACCTTATCTTCGCTAATTTGAGCATCGCCATTTAACGTGACACAGAATGTATGCTCAGACTCAATATGCTGCAGTATGTTCATGTTATAAGTCAGAACAGGTGGCGAACTGAATGTCCCTTGGTTACCAGAGAGGTGATAATTCCAAGAAGCCCACGCAGCTTTTCTGGTGGGCAACATTGATTCATCAAGATGCAGAGTCACATCATTCGCTTGATAAGCTAAATCTTGTAAGATCTCTGTTTCTGACATATTGGGATCAGCCAACAACTTCAATGCCTGATCACTATGACAAGCTAAAATCACGTGGTCGTAGTATTCCGCCTTCCCCAAACTCATCACCCAGACGCCTGAGCCTTCTCTCCAAACTTTTTCAACCGGACTGTTTAAGCGAATATTATGACGAAACTCTTTGGTCAATTTTGGAATGTATGCTTTAGAGCCTCCCTCAATCACATACCATTGAGGACGATTCACCACATCGAGCAAACCATGATTAAGGAAGAAGCGCGCAAAGAATAAGAAAGGAAATGCGCGAATATCGGTCATTGGAGAAGACCAAATGGCAGCACCCATGGGCAAAATATAATTCTCACAAAAATAGTCACTAAATGCGTTGCTTTCCAAGAACTCACCCAGTGTTAATTCATCCTCATCTTGATACAGGCTATTTTTTACAGCGCGGTTAAAACGCAATATTTCAAAGATAAACCGATAAAATGTTGGGCTAAACAGATTACGTTTTTGAGCAAACAAGGTACGAAGCGTATGACCATTATATTCGAGCCCCTGATTGTCATTTCGAACACTGAAGCTCATTTCAGTTTCTTTCCCTGAAACACCAATCTCGTTCATCATTTTAATAAAGTTGGGATAGGTTTTGTCGTTGTAAACAATAAAGCCAGTATCCACTGAATACATGCGCCCTTCTAATTCAACATCCACCGTTGCGGTATGGCCACCAATATAGTCATTTGCTTCATATAACGTGATGTCATGTTGTTTATGAAGATGATAGCCACACGTTAAGCCTGAAATACCCGTTCCTATTATTGCTATTTTCATAGTCGTATCCTTCTTATCGGGAAGTGAGTTGCGCTGTGAGCTTGCGCTGTAAAAAATAAGGTAGCGCCCCAAGAAATCGGAGCATGCTTGTGAATCGGGTTGGGAAGTAGATCGTTTCTTTCCCTTTTTCTAGTCCTCGCTGGATGCATTTTGATGCTTTCTCAGGCGAGACGAGAAAAGGCATTGAGAAGGTGTTCTTATCCGTTAGTGGCGTTTTAACAAAACCGGGATAGATCGTAGATATTTTTATTCCATAAGGTTTTAAATCAAGAGCAAGCGATCGAGCCAAATAGCTTACTGCCGCTTTTGAAGCGCCGTAAGCTTCAGCCCTAGGCAGCGCAACTTCACTTGCGATGGAACCGACAATGGCCACTCTGTCACCAGTACTAAAATAGGGTTGAATGGCCTCTAAGGTATTCGCCAGTCCAATAACATTAGTATCAAACACGCGCTTTATTAACGCCGCATCAATCTTCCCATGGTCGATATATTCACAATCGCCAGCATTTAATATCCAAAGTTCTGGAGAGCACTGCATTTGAGCGACTTGTTCTTTAATCGCCCTTAGTTCAGTCATGTCAAAACAAAGCGTTTGTATTACAGGGGACAACCGTGATAACTCAGATAAACAACTTTGATTTCTGCCACAAGCCACGACCATCCAACCAGCATTGGCATAATCTATCGCTAACTGCCGGCCAATGCCTGATGTAGCTCCGGTAATGAACACACAACTCATTGAGCTAGCCTCTGCTTGATACCTTTAACGACACGACCAAGAAGAGGCAGATTTTCATAGAGCATCTCACCCAGATCAAAGTAGTCTCTGTGATAAATGACCTTTCCTTCCGAGAACTTTAGGTGGCTTACGCCACTCACTTCGATGTTCTTGCCTTTGGAGAGTTTCGGGTGCTGGAGATGCATCGTCCATGTTAAGAAGCCAGTCTCACCGACTTGTTGCAGCTCATCAATATCAAAATCACAGCGAAGAACGTTATCGTATAACCCCTGAAAGTAACGCTCTAGTTGCTCAATCCCAACTAAACGATGTGCAGCATCTTCGAACACAATATTTTGATGGTAGATATCTTTGAGCAAAAATAAGCTCGACTTGTCTAGCTGTTGGTAAAGTCTCCCAACTTCTGAAATGTCCATATATATTCTCCGCCCTTCCTGAACACCATACGCTTATCGGCTTAGATTTAAGCGTAGACAAATGCAACCATACGCACAAACCTCAGCTTGAAGCTTTTATGTTATTGGATACGAAAGAAATATAAGGAAGGATCAAAAAAGGCTTGGTAAAAACCAAGCCTTTGCATATGAGTAGGAATACTAAGCGTTATTTGCTTCAAACTCTTTCATGAATTCAACCAACGCTTTTACCCCTTCAAGAGGCATTGCATTGTAGATGGAAGCACGCATGCCACCAACAGCACGATGCCCTTTCAAAGCCACTAGACCACGTGCGCTCGCTTGCTCTAAAAACAAACCATCGAGCTCAGGTTTAGCAAGCTGGAAAGGCACGTTCATACGAGAACGGTTCTCTGGATGAACGCCATTATGATAAAAATCGGATTGATCGATATAACCATAAAGCACTTCTGCTTTCTCTCGGTTTACCTGCTCCATTGCAGCAACACCGCCCTGCTCTTTAAGCCACTTAAATACTAACCCTGACAGATACCAAGCAAACGTTGGGGGCGTATTAAACATCGAGTCTTTTTCTGCCAACACTTTGTAGTTAATGAAGCTTGGCAACAATTCGCTCGCTAGAGCGAGTAAATCGTCACGAACGATAGCAATACAAATACCTGCTGGACCGATATTCTTTTGGGCGCCCGCATATATTACGCCATATTTAGATACATCTATCTGTTTAGACAGAATGTTTGAAGACATATCCGCTACAATCGGTTTATCCGTCACTGGCAAGTCAGAAATTTCAATACCATCAATGGTTTCATTTGGACAGAAATGAACATACGCAGATTCTGAATCGATCTGCCACTTGGAAGCTTCTAATACTGCCGTTTTGCCATCTTTTTCTGACTTTGCGAGAAAAGCATCCACTTCACAGTATTTTTGCGCTTCTTTAATTGCACTTTCGGCCCAATAACCAGCATCAATGTAAGTCGCTTTCTTTGCCTCACCAAGCAAGTTTAATGGCACCGCCGCAAACTGAGCGCGAGCGCCTCCCTGACAGAACAGTACTTTGTAGTTACTCGGAATATTCAGCAGATCACGTAAGTCTTGCTCTGCCTCTTCAGCCACTTTAATAAACTCTTTACTACGGTGACTGATTTCCATGACGGACGTGCCCAGCTCATTCCAGTTTACGAACTCAGCTTGCGCTTTTTCCATCACTGCTTTAGGCAGACCTGCAGGGCCAGCACTAAAGTTATATACATTGTCCATTCTGTCTTTCCTTGCTCATGCTTTAATTAAGAACTACACGATTAATAACACGTTTTTTCGCGGATAAAAAGCAAGAAAAGAAGTCTTAAGACCTCTTTTCTTTCCTAAACATGAATAATTTTCACTATGGTTGTAACATCAAGGGCATGAGAAGAGCAAACAAAGGCACTTGCTGTCCATTAGCAAAGACTAACTTACCATCTTTTAAGTCCGCATTAATCTTGTAACCAGTATCGGTATCCTGAACAAATTCCATGATCACAGCTTCATCGATACCTTGTTTGATAAATGGGTACTCTTCAACAAGCTCATCAGAAAAATAGGTATCCAATTTACCTGTCAGAGCTGGCAAAATTTTTGTTGGATCGGCAGCCACATTATCGGTACCTTCAGGAATCGTAACATTCCATGCAGACTCAAATTCCCCTTTACCAAGCGTTAAAGCCATCTTATTCATCGTCAGGTTAAAACCTTTAGAGAATAACGTTTCAACATAAGGAATCGCTTTCTGAATCTCTGTTTCAGTCAACTGAGGATTATTTTGATATAAGGAAAGTAATTGACTGAATGATTCACTATCAATATCACCAAGTGAAACATCCACTTTGAAATTAGACAAAGTGTCTTCATCCATTGTTGCATTATTGATGGTAAATACATGATGGCTATCTAAACGGCTCGTCATATCATCTAGCGCTGAGTTGAACTCATATTGGGCTTGGTTAATGTCGAGAAGTGTTGTCGATTCACCCTCGGTAAGGCGAATACTATCCAATTTGGCAACTTGATCACCCAGCCAATATCCATTGAGCTGTTTTCCATCACCTTGACCAGTTAAACTCGTCATGATCAATTTTTCACCAGAGTTAAAATCAATCTCTATCGATGGAATATCTAACTGATAATTCACATTGCCTAAAACGGTAGCATGTCCAGTTAAGTTTGATGGTGCAATGGAAATAGCCGCACCATCCTCACCAGAAAATTCCTGATGCCAAGCAGCCAGCTCTAGCGAGAAGTCGGTATTCCCATTTAATTGCGTTACCGTATTCAAAGTAAGCGGTAACTGAGGCACATTTTCTAAAACAGAAACGGCACTCAAGCTTAATAACCCATGATCAATATTACTGAGCACAATCCAGTCGGTTGGCAAGCCGTCGGCCTGAAGCTGCTCCGCCAACGCTTCATCGGTTAAGGTGTAGCGCGTTTTAACAACGGACGATAAGTAGCCACGGTCGTAGCTGACAATTTCTGCTTTTACGGAAGCGTTATCGAAATTATTGATGCCATCGGTAATAACATTCTGACCAATTTGCCCTACCGCAAGAGGCCAACATAGTGCTAATGAGATTGCGCCACCTATAGCGCCGATTTTTTTAAGCTGATGCATGGTCTATTTTCTTTGTTGATCGTTTCAATCAGTCTACACCAAAAAACATTGAGATAAATCAGACTATTGGCCTTAAGTACAAATCTGCAGAAATTATAGAACCTAGCTCTCAACACCTAAGGGCAAAGATTGCTACAGTGAAATCAGTCTTTCAGTCACTTCATGGCGATTAAGTGAATCAATTTGCAATCCTCTGCTTAGACAATAACCCCACCAGCGCAGAACAACTGCGTCATGAGCTTAGCCACTTCACTACAAAATTCGATCTTCATACTGCAAGCTCACTTGAAGAGGCACACACTGCCCTTGATTATTGCCAAAATAACGGACAAACCGTGGCACTCGTCATCGCAAGCCATCAAGATGATTTCAACGGCGCCGATTTTTTAATTCAACTCGACAAGCTAAAGCATACTCAGGACGCTCGTAAAATCCTCATCAGCTGTGGACAAGATATCCAAGCCATCGTGACTGCGGTCAATGAAGGTCGCCTTGATCACTGCCTAACCAAACCTTTACAAGACAAGTTGGTGTATCAAACAGCTTTAAAAGAGCTCACTACCTATGTTTTAGAAAATGACGTAGAAAATTCGCTCTCCTACAGCCAAGTATTAGAACAACAACGCCTCCTTCGAGCCCATATTGATCTTAAGATGCGCAGCTATCGCGAAGGATTCATCAGTGACCACCACCGGCTCAGTGATGACGAACTGGCACAACAAGTCATTCAGGCACTTCACGACTTTTTTGCTTCAAACGATGACACCCGGGCATGCCGGACATATTCAGCCGAACACCTTCTAACAAAAGAAGGAGAAGAAAACCGCTTTCTATGGTTCATTACCGATGGCGAAGTGGCCTTATATAAAAAAGATGACCTTGGTATGCAGCGCGAAGTGGTTCGACATAACAAAGGAAATATTGTTGGTGGCATGTCTTTCGTAACAGGAGAACAATCATTCTCAACAGCCATTACGTTGACAAAAACTGAGGTTATCAAATTGGATCGTGAGGTGTTTGCTAAAGTCATGCACTCCAACACCAGCTTATTGCCATTATTTACCAACCTGTTACTCCGTCACTTCAACCGTCGTTTACAGAGAAGTATTCATACCAAATTAGAACTGCAAAAAACTTTAGAGTCTTTAGAGTCTGCCCATCAGCAGCTTATCGAAAGAGAAAAGATGGCGATGCTAGGACAATTGGTTGCTGGTGTCGCTCATGAACTGAATAACCCTGTCGCAGCGATATTAAGAGGAACAGACACCTTAAAAGCAAACATTGCCAACATTGTGACTTCACCTGAACATCAAGCCATTAGTGACAAAGGTGCAGAACTATTGGCCAATGCGCTTACTGCAAAGCCAATATCGACCTCTCAAGAACGGCAAATGGCCAAGCAGCTCGAAGCTGAGTTAGGTGACCGGCGCCTTGCTAAAAAGATCGTAAAGTTAGGGTTAGAGCTGGATGCACACTTAAAAAGCAAAGTACAAGCATCACCATCAGAAACCCTTAAAGAACTAAACATGCTTGAACACTACCATTTAACTGGCAGTACACTCCGCTCTATCCATGTTTGCGCCCAACGCATCGCTGATATGGTCAAAAGTCTCAAGGGCTACGCGCGGCCAGATGATGAAACCTTCCATTCGGTAGACATTCACGAAGGCATCGAAGATACCTTGATGATCTTTGAAAACCGACTCAAGTTCCATCACGTTGAAAAAGAGTATTGCCAATTACCGCACATCTATTGTTTACCGATTGCTTTGCAACAAGTTTGGACCAACCTGATTTCTAATGCGATTGACGCATTTCCTAGCAAAGGAAAACTTCGGCTGCAAACACGTTTAGAGCATGCCCAACACCAAGATTGGGCAGTGGTCAGCTTTGAAGACAATGGCTGCGGAATACCACCACAACTGGTTGAACAGATATTCACCCTTAACTTCACGACGAAAAAAGAAGGGAATTTCGGCTTAGGAATAGGATTGTCAGTATGCCAGCAAATCGTCGCCCAACATGGAGGAAGAATAGTCGTGGAGTCAGAACAAAACCACTTTACCAAAATGAGCGTGTGGTTGCCTATTCAAAAGGATACCTCGTCCACAACACCATAAGGAGTCATCCATGAGTAAATACCTAATCTTATGTGTCGACGATGAACGTGAAGTCTTAGACAGCGTGATTCAAGATCTCGACGAGTTTGAAGCGCATTTTTCCATCGAAGCGGCGGAGTCGGTCTCTGAAGCTAAGGAAATCATTGAAGAATATAAAAATGAAGAGATACCGCTCGCACTCATTCTCTGTGATCACATCATGCCTGAGCAAACTGGAATCAGCTTTCTGATCGAGCTGAACCAAGACGATGCCACCCAAGCAACCAGAAAACTGCTACTCACCGGCCAAGCAGGATTAGAAGACACCGTAGAAGCAGTCAATCACTCCAGTCTTGATTTTTATATTGCCAAACCTTGGCGAGGAGACGACTTAAGAGACACCGTAAAAGCGCAGCTAACACAATATGTCATTAACAATGACCCGGATCTCATGCAATGGGCCCAAGTTCTCGATACAGAAAAAATCTTTAACGCAATCGCAGATAACCGGATCAATTTCGGAGAATAATAACCAGATAGCATATTGATTTGGCACACAGATTGCTTATTTTATGAAGTAGCGACAAAACAATGACATTTATTTGGTGACTACCCGTCTGGATGCATTATCATGTCGTAAACATAACGTCGTGGCGAGTCGTCGCTAAAGACCAAGGAAACTAACAATTTTAAATAGGTTTATCGTTCGTATGCGTAAAACAATCTTAGCAACAGCGCTTGTGCTTGCATCTGGCCACTCTTTCGCAAACACTGATCCTAATAGCCCATCGGTAATGAGTAACTTCAGTTACGATTATCTTGAGGCTCGCATTGGTGCCAGTCCAGTTACTTTCGGTGCTGCAATGAGTAAGTCCATCCACCCGAATGCTCACGTTATTGGCCGCGTCGATTCTGAGTTTGAAGGCGATTATGATGCAGCAGCAGGCTTCGGTTTCCACGCTCCAATAAATAACTGGGCAGACTTTACGGGTGAAATGCTTTTCCGTTTAGTTGATGACGGTGCAGATAAAGGCACTGATACCGGTATGGAACTGAACTTAGGTGTACGCCAATGGCTAGGTCCTCAACTAGAAGTTGGTGGTAAGCTTGGTTACGTGTCGATTGATGATAATGATGACTGGATTGGTGGTGCATACGCTCGCTTCCACTCTACAGAACTTTTCTCTCTCGGCGCAGAAGCTCGTATCAATGATTTCTATGGCGACCAGATCATGTTTACCACTCGCTTCAAGTTCTAATTCGTTGTTATGTCCAAGCAAGCTTAAAGCTCTTGGACATAAATAAACAAAAAACCGAGACAAATGTCTCGGTTTTTTATATTTAGAATACGGTTTACTGACAGTTCGATAATAGCTGACGCTTACGTGGCTCTTGGAGCAATTTCCAATGAATGCCTTCTATCGCACCAGCGAATTTCCATAGCAATTTCACATCAACATCACTGCCATATGTCTGACGTACTTTACTGAAGACTTCAGCCGCACCTAACTCCATAAATGTTTCAACATCTTCAATGCCCGCCTTTTTCACCATTCGCTCTAATGTAAGTTGCATATTAGGCAAATCTCGTAAACGACGGTTAGCCGATGATTTTTTGAATTTACGTTGAGAAACTGAGTATTCAATTGACTGTTTTACAATATGGTCAAGCTGCTCACTTCTCTCTGTAAATAGCTCTGTCACTTCATAATAGTTTACAGTTGCCGTCGTCTGTTTTTTAACATGACGATACTTCTGACAACCGAGCTCAATTAGCTGAGGGTCTAACTCATCACCACCTCGAATAAAAATCTTATCCGCACTGATAAGTGCAAACATTGCTTCTTCCTGAAACAAGCCGGTACCACCGAACATAGAGCGTTTTTGGAAAGTACCAAATTTGCTAACGTACTGCATGAACGATTGCTCTGTCATATCCATTGATCCTTTTAATCTATAACCCCGATTATTTTTGATCACCAGATAGAAGCAGCTTTAAAGCGAAAAAGTAAACTGTTTGGCCAACTGTAAGTTTATTTGTATTGTGTTGTGCCAATATCGAATACCATAAATGATAGTTAACGTTGAAAAATAAGTCTGTGCACAGCTCACATCAATTAAACTAAATTCATATCAATTAGTGACAGATATCACGTGGCGAGTTTTTTTGATAGTTACCGTCAAAAAAACAGCACTCGTCATTAGGAAATTCTTTCGATAGACATCAATTGTTCGTTACAACTTATTTGCCTATCTCCTCGTAGAAAAGTTACACTGTATATGTAACGTCATCTAAAAACTCTTTTATGAATCATTTATCTTTTTACTGGCTCCCTGAGAACAACGAGCTGTTGATCAAGGGAATCGAAACCGAATTTGCTCAACTTATTGAGCAGTCCATTAGTACTGGAAAAATTTCCCTTCCTCCTATTCCAGAAGTCGTATTACGTATTCAAAAGCTATGCACTCAAGAGATGACTTCCGTCAGTGATGTCGCCGATTGTCTTCTAGAAGATCCCGGTTTAGCCGCCATTGTTATCCGTGTTGCAAACTCTGTCATTTTTAATCGCCGAAACATCACTTGCACTGACTTAGTCACTGCAGTATCTCGACTTGGAATCTTGCGTGTTCGAGATATTGTCACCGCTCAAGCGATTGAGCAGCTAAAGCATTCAGTAAATATGAGCAAAGAGTGCAATCAAATTCTGCTTGAGAGTGCCGCGAATTCTCGCGAGCTTGCCGCCACTATGGTGATGGTTGCCAAAGGTTTTAAAGAAAGTAATAACAGTGAATATCGCAATATCGAAACAGATAAAGCGCTTCTCACTGGTTTATTAGCTGATATTGGCTTGTTCTGCATTGTCAGTGAATATTACCTCTACTTAGAGCGCGGTAATTATCTCGATCAAGATATCGCACTACAGATCTTTAATAACCAATGTTCTATCGCCAGTAAAATGGTATTGACCAGTTGGGGCTTCGATAATGATTTTATTGAAGTTGCAACTAATGAATCTTCGTCTATTTCTGCTTATGACGTGAAATACCTTGATATTGCACGTATGGCTAACCACATTCTGATGTTCCGTCGTAAAGATGAGAGTATCGATGAACATACTGTTGAATTTGACATTACCGGTGCAGATATTCTGTACAAACTCAGCAATTTGAGTGATATTGAGTTCAAAACTCAGATTGATGAAGTTATTAACGCTAGCGGCCTTTAATAACGCTAACAGGAAGTGCCATGTTCTCAGGAATGCTGTTTATATTTGCCCCGCTTGTTGCGGGGTATTTAATTTCTGTCTCTAACCCCTCTCGCTTAGAATCCATTAATAAGATCACATCGAATCTTATCTACGTCATATTGGCGTTAATGGGCCTCAGCTTGGCCGCACTGGATAACCTTGGACAGAATTTACAGCTTATTCTGAAATATACCGGTGTGTTCTTTGCTTGCATTGGCTTATGCAACTTAGCAACACTTCCTCTCATCGACAAATTCATGCCGATAGACACCGATACAAAGCACAGCAAACTGCCACTGTCGAGCATGGCATTAGAGTCTCTAAAGCTCATTTTTGTCGTCGGTGGTGGCTTAGTTGTCGGGCTGATGCTTTCCATCGATTTAGGCTGGGTTGATACCGCTAGCGAGTGGATCTTATTTGCCTTGCTGTTTTTTATCGGTATTCAGTTGAGAAACAGTGGCCTGACGCTAAAACAAATTCTGCTCAACAAACATGGAATGATCATCGCCCTGATTGTTATCATCAGCTCAATGATTGGGGGCCTCCTCTCCGCATTTGTGTTAGATATCAACCCATATAAAGGGTTAGCGATGGCGTCTGGTTTTGGCTGGTATTCTCTCGCGGGAATCTTGATGGGTGACGCCTTTGGCCCCGTTTATGGTGGCGCTTCATTCATGATAGAGCTGCTTAGAGAATTAGTATCCTTAGTACTTATCCCCTTGTTTATCCGCAACCGTCCGTGCACGTCTATAGGTTATGCAGGTGCAACCGCAATGGATTTTACTTTGCCCGTCATCCAAACAACAGGTGGGGTACGGTGCGTGCCTGTTGCCATTGTTAGTGGGTTTATTCTCAGCTTATTAGTGCCTGTTTTAATGCTATTCTTTGTATCACTTGTAGGCTAGATCGCAGGAAAGTTCGCACATATTCTCTATGATGTTTGCGAAAATATAATAATGATATAGAAGTAACTTCAAAAGGATTGATTATGAAACGCACTATTGTTGCGCTGTTACTAACTACAGCATCAACGATGTCTTTTGCAGCAGATAATGCTTGTTTATCCAAGAAATACGATGCTTACATTGACGCTTCCATACATTGGTATGAAGATCTGACAACGTTAACCGTACAGCAATACCCAGATCTTGCAGAAGTGAGCCAATGGTTTTTGCAAGGTAGGAAAAACCACTTTGAGCTCAATCGAGCAGCCGTTAAATACTTTTTACAAAATGACCCTTCAAAAGTTGCGACAGCACAACCTGTCGAGGCGTGGTTAAAGCTCGAGCAGCATGACGTAAAAGTTCTTGCCTCACGCAGTGATGAACTTGGTACTATCGCTCAGAAGACCTTTAACGATCGCCAAGCTAAGCCTCACAATCAGAACTACGAGCTTCGCTCAGCATTCGCTGATCTATTGAGCCACCCTACTCAAATTGACCAAGCTTTAACCCGCTATAATGGTGCAATTAAGCAGCTTGAGCAGATTTCCTGCCCTTAACTAAGATTTCTATCGCGAGATGTAACATTTAAGACGGGACATTAGTCCCGTTTTCGTTTAGATTGTCCCGCCTGCAAGAAAAACAATTCAATTAGAGCAATCGTTGTATGGTTATGGAACATAAAACGGCGGATGTGAGTTTCGAAAGTTTACTTCGAATTTTCACGGTTCCCGAAGGACCAGACTCCACCTTAACTAAAATTGATGAAGAGTTATCGCAAAACCTAAATAAATTCCTGCGCGAACATATCGTTGCAGAAGAAAAGCCTTTGCGTGACATTGAGAAAGATTTCTCAACATCAGCTATGCCTGAACAACCGGCATTTGTTTCGGATCATACACAGCACCTGCTTGATACCTTGGTATCTCATTCAGTACACACTTCTTCACCTAGTTTTATTGGTCACATGACCTCTGCGCTTCCTTATTTTTTGATGCCTTTGTCGAAAATTATGATCGCGCTAAACCAGAATTTGGTGAAGATCGAAACGTCAAAGGCATTTACGCCTTTAGAACGCCAAGTGCTTGGAATGCTCCACCGGCTTATTTACAACCAAAGCGACGACTTTTACTCGCGATGGATGCATAGCGCTGTACACTCTCTCGGTGCGTTTTGCTCCGGCGGTACAATCGCCAACATTACTGCACTTTGGGTTGCTCGAAATAACGCGCTGAAAGCAAATGGTGAGTTTCAAGGAGTGGAAAAAGAAGGCCTTTTCCGAGCAATGGCTCACTATGGCTATCAAGGGTTAGCAGTTTTGGTGTCTGAAAGAGGACACTATTCACTGAAGAAAGCTGCCGACGTCCTTGGTATTGGTCAACAGGGCTTGGTGCCTGTAAAAACAGGCGCGGACAATCGTATTTGTCCTGAAGATTTACAGCGCCAGATCACCGCATTAAAAGAACAGAATATCAAACCATTTGCCGTCGTTGGGGTGGCTGGTACCACTGAAACGGGCAACATTGATCCGTTAAACGCTATCGCTAAGATCTGTCAGCAAGAAGACTGTCACTTCCACGTTGATGCAGCATGGGGTGGTGCGACGTTAATGTCGAATACCTATCGCCACCTACTCAATGGCATTGAATTGGCTGATTCCGTCACCATTGACGCCCATAAGCAACTCTATATCCCAATGGGAGCTGGCATGGTTCTGTTTAAAGATCCTGATGCCATGAAGTCTATTGAGCATCATGCTCAGTACATCTTACGTCAAGGTTCTAAAGATTTAGGAAGCCATACACTAGAGGGCTCTCGTTCAGGGATGGCGATGCTTGTTTATGCCGCAATGCACATTATCAGCCGCCCTGGCTACGAGCTACTTATCGATCAAAGCATTACCAAAGCGCGTTATTTTGCAGATTTGGTGGCTGACCAAGACGATTTTGAGCTCATTTCACAACCTGAATTGTGTCTTCTCAC
The DNA here is from genome assembly GCF_040869035.1 of Vibrio sp. NTOU-M3. Taxonomy (NCBI): domain Bacteria; kingdom Pseudomonadati; phylum Pseudomonadota; class Gammaproteobacteria; order Vibrionales; family Vibrionaceae; genus Vibrio; species Vibrio sp. NTOU-M3. Next base: position 1,147,672 of record NZ_CP162100.1, on the reverse strand, counting down.
CTATCGCTACATACCAGTGCACGTACGAAAAGCGTTAGATAAAGCAGATGATAACGAAGCACTTTCACTCAATCAGTTACTAAACGAGTTGACTAAGTTCATTCAAAAACGTCAACGGGAAACCGGTAAATCGTTTGTGTCCCGAACCCAACTCAACCCAGAGAAATGGCAAAGAGCTGACACCATTGTATTCCGAGTCGTTTTAGCTAACCCACTGACAACGAATGATATTTTGACATCCGTTTTATGTGAGCAGCGAGAAATCGCAAAACAGGCACCAAATCTCATGGCACAACTTGATACTCTGGCACGTCAAATTACGCAAAAGTGAAAATTTCTTTCTATTTGATGTAATTTATATGTCATTCCGGGCCTCATTCTGATTATTTGAGCACTTAAGCTAAGTTTTTTTGTAGTTTAGACAAAATTTACTTGAGGCCTGTCATATTCTCACCAATTGATATGTATAAAAATTACTGTAAACCTAAAGGTTAGGTTTATACTGGTTCCATGGCGTTGGTTAGTTGTTGCCTACTTTGGGAAGTCATTTATTCCCTCAATGCCAATCAGGCAGGCATAACCAACGAGTTGTTCTCTATACTCTCGTGAACACTATGAATACATTAGAAAAAATTCAAAAAAATCTAGAAAACTTTAGTAAGTCCGAGCGTAAAGTTGCCGAAGTAATAATGGCGTCACCGCAGACTGCTATCCATTCTAGTATTGCCACACTGGCAAAGATGGCTGACGTTAGTGAGCCAACTGTTAATCGATTCTGCCGCCGACTGGACACCAAAGGGTTCCCAGACTTTAAACTTCATTTAGCGCAAAGCTTGGCTAACGGGACACCTTATGTGAACCGTAATGTCGAGGAAGATGATGGCCCAGATGCGTACACGCATAAGATTTTCGAATCAACAATGGCGTGTCTTGATGTGGCAAAAAATAGCCTAGACCCAATGCAGGTAAACCGAGCGGTTGATTTGTTGACACAAGCCAAACGTATTTCCTTCTTCGGGTTAGGTGCATCTTCTGCTGTGGCGAAGGATGCTCAGAACAAGTTTATTCGCTTTAATATCCCAATCACTTGTTTTGAAGATATCGTAATGCAACGAATGAGCTGCATTAACTGTACTGATAACGACGTTATCGTGCTGATCTCCCACACCGGTCGAACAAAGAGCCAAGTTGAGATCGCTAATTTAGCCCGTGAAAACGGTGCGACAGTCATTGCAATTACAGCAAAGGACTCTCCGCTCGACAAAGCAAGTTCACTGTCAATTTCATTAGATGTTCCAGAAGACACTGACGTGTACATGCCGATGGCAAGTCGAGTAGTACAGATGACTGTCATTGATGTACTCGCAACCGGCTTTACGCTTCGTCGTGGTTCAGGTTTCAGAGAAAACCTAAAGCGTGTTAAAGATGCATTAAAAGACTCACGCTACGACAAGCTATCACACTTTTAAAAAAAGGAGCGTATACGCTCCTTTTTTATTGCTCCTCCACCTGCTCTCCCTGCATAAACATGATCGCGGGTGCTTCTATATCATCACGAACAGCACCACCACTTTCACACCGACCATCACACTCACACACTTGCTGCAATATATAAACTAAACGTCCTTCGGTTAATGGTAGTGGATTTCCTTTGATGGCTACCGATTTCAACGCATCTTCTGCGACTTGTTCAAACGATGTGCTGCAGACACCAAACTCTCTAAGTTCAGGAAGTTTGAGTTTATCTAGCATCATATTTACCCATAGCACACTATCTTCAATATGAGCATTAATACGTCCTGTAAGGATTTGAGCAACCTTGGCATAACGATGTAATACATCATTGCGTTGCATCACTTTAGCTGCTCGAATATTTTCCGTCATTACATGCGGTGCGAGCCGTGCGGTGATAACACTATGAGGAGCATGAAGCTTGCCGCCAAGCGCTGATGCTAAACCATGTGCCGCCCCCAGCTTTGCATTGGTAGTGGCCATCCCACCCAACATTGCGGCAAAAGAAAGATCAGATCGAGCAGCAAAGTCATCATTTAAACAGGCGGGAAGAATCGATTTCTTTAACCTTCTTAACCCTTCTTCGCAGATCATATCGGTCAACGGGTTCGGGTCTCCACATACATAAGCTTCCATCAGATGGGTAAATGCGTCCATTGCACCTCGTCCTGAAGTGTAACTGTCCATGCCGTATGTTAATGTCGGATCGACGATAGCCATGTCAGCCAACATATCTGGGCTGCGTAGGCTGACTTTGACTTGATCTTGCCCTGAGCGTAACACGGCATTGCGTGTCACTTCCGAGCCGGTGCTTGCAGTAGTTGGAATAGCAATAAAAGGGAGAGGTTTGGTTTTCAAGGGAACACTACGACCAACAACTTCGACATAATCGTACACATCACCCTGATTAGGAATGATTGCCGCTAACGCTTTACCTGTATCGAGAACGCTTCCGCCCCCAATAGCGACCACCATCTCCGGCTTAAATTTTCTGCCCATATTGGCCGTTTCTTCGACCATAGTAATATTAGGCTCACCCGAGATCGCAACATGCTGGTAACGCATTTTTTGAGATTTCAGATACCGAATAATAGGATTTGCCCGTTCAGTTCGTTTCCCTGTAACGAGAAGTACGCTGTACCCATATTGATTAAAAAGAGATAACGAAGACTGCAACGCACCTTCCCCGAAAACAATGCGCGTTGAGGTCATAAACTGAAACATAGCTTGCTCCCCGAACCTAAGACTCCTTTATCAATAGCTTGCCTGCTACTGAATAAAATTAACTTGATGAAGTGCAACTTGTCGAAAATACCCTTATAAAAATAGTGTCTTTCTAAAAAATTTCACGTGATCTATCGCATTTTTAATCCGAGTTGAACAAAAATACGTCGATAGATTTTACCTATCGAAACAAGAGGTAAATGCATCTTTATTTCCGCTGAGGGATGAGGCATAGTTGTCGTTATCAAAATGAAGGAGAAAGTATATGTTCGTAGTTATCTTTGGTCGCCCAGCTTGTCCATTCTGTGTTCGTGCAAAAGAGCACGCAGAAACACTAAAAGCAAAGCGTGACGACTTCAACTACCGCTATGTAGATATCCAAGCAGAAGGTATCTCTAAAGCTGACCTTGAAAAAACGGTTGGTAAACCTGTTGAAACGGTACCACAAATCTTCGTTGATCAAGAGCACATTGGCGGCTGTGATGACTTCGAAGCATATGCAAAAGAAAACTTGGGTCTATTCGATTAATTGACCTCCTGATTATATAAAACCCGCTACTCATAGCGGGTTTTTTAATACCTGAACTAATCGCTAAAAATAAAATAATTCACTTATCTTTTTGCAATATTCAGATACAATTCGCACACTTATCCTGTCGGCACAAAAATATAGAACTGCCCCGTGAACATTGACGTCGTACTCTTGCTCAAACAAAACCCAATTCTTTTGATCTTTGTCGTCCTCGCAATAGGGCTGGCAATTGGTAAAGTCCGCATTGGAAATCTCCAATTAGGTAACTCCATCGGCGTACTTATTACCGCGCTGATCATGGGTCACCTAGGTTTTACTTTTAATACTGATGCATTGACCATTGGCTTTATGCTATTTATTTATTGCGTTGGCATTGAAGCTGGGCCGAACTTCTTCGGTATTTTCTTCCGTGATGGTAAACATTACTTTATTTTGAGTATGGTTGTACTCTCCACAGCACTCTGTATTACTTATTACTCCAGCCATTATCTTGGTCTCGATTTTGGCCTTTCTGCAGGTATGATGGCAGGTGCTCTCACTTCAACCCCAGTTTTAGTTGGTGCACAAGATGCGCTGAATTCGGGTTTGGCGTCAATCCCAAGAAGCATGGACTTTGGCTTAGTCATAGAGAACCTCTCTGTCGGTTATGCAATGGCATATTTGATCGGATTGATCAGTATGATCATGTTTGCCAAGCTGATGCCTAAAATGCAAAAGCAAAACCTTTCTGATTCTGCCCAGCAAATAGCTCAGGAGCGTGGACTTGGCAACTCCGGCCAACGTAAGGTCTACCTTCCAATTATTCGAGCGTATCGTGTCGGACCAGAGCTGATAAATTGGATAGATGGGAAAAACCTGCGTGAGTTGGGTATTTACCGTCAAACTGGCTGCTACATCGAACGAATCCGACGAAATGGTATTCTTGCCCACCCAGATGGTGATGCGATTTTGCAAGAAGGTGATGAAATTGCGCTGGTGGGGTTCCCAGACAGCCATGCTCGCCTCGATCCAAGTTTTCGTAATGGCAAGGAAGTATTCGATCGTAACTTACTAGATCTGCGTATTGCAGAAGAAGAAATCGTGGTAAAAAGTGACTCGATGGCTGGGAAGCGTCTTTCTGACTTGAACCTCTCAGAATATGGCTGTTTCTTAAACCGTGTAGTACGTGCCCAGATTGAAATGCCGATGGATTTAGATATCGTTCTAGCCAAAGGGGACATTCTTCAGGTAAGTGGTGAGAAAAGCCGCGTACACGGCCTTGCTGAAAAAATCGGTTTCATCTCAATCCATAGCCAGATGGCCGATTTACTCGCATTCTGCAGCTTCTTTATCTTGGGTATTCTTTTTGGCTTGATAACAATGACTTTTGGCCAAGTCTCCTTCGGCTTAGGTAATGCAGTAGGTCTTTTACTGTCAGGTATCACGCTTGGTTTCTTGCGAGCCAACCACCCGACGTTCGGCTATGTCCCTCAAGGGGCACTGAATATGGTCAAAGACCTAGGCCTGATGTTCTTTATGGTTGGCATTGGATTAAGTGCAGGCGGGAAGATGTTCGAGCACCTTTCTCAGGTTGGCCCTCAGGTTATTGGACTGGCTTTTATTGTCAGTGTCGTGCCTGTTGCGTTAGCCTATTTTGTAGGTGCCTATATATTGAAGATGAACCGAGCACTCTTATTCGGTGCCATTATTGGGGCCCGAACTTGCGCTCCGGCAATGGATATTGTGAACGACTACGCTAAATCTACCATTCCAGCTCTAGGCTATGCCGGGACCTACGCAATAGCGAATATTCTGATGACGCTTGCGGGTACGGTGTTAATCATTTTAAGCTAGAAAAATAAACCATTAAAAAAGCCACCTTCTTTTGAAGGTGGCTTTTTTTAGTGGTGCTGTTATATCACGGTTCTATTCGTAGCAAACGGATGAGCTATAAATTAGCAATCGTCTTCCGTAAAGTTGGTCGGCAATGTCATTTTCATCTGATTCCAGATCTGAGCGCTTTCCATACCATAGTGACGAACAACACTTGCAATATCATCACGAGAACCACTTTCACAAACTTCTAATAGATCACGGTAAAACTTCAACGCGAGATCACGCGCTTGTGGGTTTGAGAAATAATAACTACCAACACGGTCGTAAAGTTTCTTCAAACCATTAAAAATCAAACCATAGATTTGGTTGCCTGAATGAAATGCTAAACGTTGGAAAAGCATATAGTCATAAAAGTTAAAAGTCTTCGCAACTAAGATTGATTGGCGTTTAACTTCGTCTTTCTCACCATCATCTTTAATGTGCTGCTGGATTTTTTCAGCGTATGGCGAAGACTCCATAAAAGAATCCCAAGATTCAGCATTAACCAACGCCTCACACGATTCAATCACCCCAGCGATCGTTCTCGCAGCATTTTCTTTATTTGCCTTAAACGCATGACGCATAAAAATTGGACTGATATTAGTACGTGCTGCAAGCAAATCTTCTACAATCGACGTTGCATTATCGGCATCTAACGTCATCAACGTGTCTAAAATGTGTAGACCCGATGTTTCCATAAACTGGTTTACTCGTGTCGGCTTACCATGTTGAATGGTTAACCAGCCATCTCTTGCTAAACGCTGCAGTACTTCACGTAACGTTGTTCGAGTAACACCAATTAGCTCAGACAGCTCACGCTCTGCCGGTAAAATCGAGCCAGGAGGAAAGCGCCCCTTCCAAATGCTTTCGATTATGTACTTTTCCGCAAAACCTGCTGGGCTCTTTGCCTTTATGACCATTTATTTATTGTTCCAATTTATATTTAGTTGGGTCGAATGGAACTCATCATACCACTAGTTGGAGCTTATCGGAAACCGGCGAACAACAAACTTCAGTCAAAATCAATATAGAGTGTTAACTCTAATTTAATCTGAATATATTAGAACATATGTTTATAAGAGAACGAGTATTTATTCAAATTATCACTCTCTAAAACATACTTAATACTAGATGGCATATAGCGTTACGGTGTTTAGTTCAATTATTAAAAACTCAATTTTATGTTGTTTTTTTCATTGATATATTCAACTTAAACTGCTTTTCACATCATTTATATCAATTTGTAGCCACCGAATACTTTTTTTCACAACTCTTATGTTATGCTAACGCCACTTTGATCGCGTTTTTAAACAAAATTCTTATCAGTTGAGAGTCGAATCATACATTCATATTGACTAAATCCCATCGAAGAGTAGAGTGGCGACCAAAGTAAAGGAGTGCTTGTCTTTCTCAGGGAGTGACTTGGCAAGGCCACATTGCCCAACTCTATGTTGTTTTTCTAAGTCACTGTTGAATCGGGATTGTTTCCTAAAATAACGTGCCGATAATGGATACAAGCACATGCAGTGTCTATTCATTACAATAAAGAGTATTAACAATGCCGATGTCGCTCGGAAATGCCTTTATTAAGAATTTTCTTGGTAAAGCCCCAGATTGGTACAAAGTTGCCATTATTTCCTTTCTTATTATCAACCCTATTGTCTTCTTTTTGGTTGATCCATTCGTAGCTGGCTGGCTACTTGTTGCAGAGTTTATTTTTACACTCGCAATGGCCTTAAAATGCTACCCACTTCAACCCGGTGGCTTGCTTGCGATAGAAGCCATAGCTATCGGCATGACTAGCCCGGAACAAGTAAAACATGAATTAGTTGCCAACATTGAAGTGTTATTACTTCTGGTCTTCATGGTTGCTGGTATTTATTTCATGAAGCAGTTGCTTCTATTTATTTTTACTAAGATTCTTCTTGGTATTCGTTCTAAATCGATGCTTTCTGTCGCATTTTGCTTTGCGGCTGCGTTTCTGTCAGCTTTCTTAGATGCACTAACTGTGATCGCAGTTGTGATTAGCGTGGCAATTGGTTTCTACGCTATTTACCACAAAGTTGCATCAGGAAAGGGGTCAAATGCTTCACACGACCATACTCAAGATGATCATTTGTCTGAGCTCACTCGTGATGACCTTGAGAATTATCGTGCTTTCTTACGCTCGCTACTTATGCATGCCGGGGTCGGTACTGCTCTAGGTGGCGTAATGACAATGGTTGGCGAACCACAAAACCTTATTATCGCCGATCAAGCTGGGTGGCAATTTGGCGAATTCATCGTGCGAATGTTGCCAGTGACCGCTCCGGTCTTAGTTTGTGGCCTAATTACGTGTGTGTTGGTGGAAAAATTTAAGGTATTTGGTTACGGCGCTCGCCTGCCTGAGAATGTTCGCCAGATCTTAGTCGACTTTGACACTGAAGAACGTAAAAATCGTACTAACCAAGATGTCGCTAAGCTTTGGATTCAAGGTTTAATTGCCGTTTGGTTGATCGTTGGTCTTGCGCTTCATTTAGCAGCTGTTGGGTTAATCGGTTTATCTGTCATTATCCTTGCGACCGCCTTTACCGGTGTGATTGAAGAGCATTCGTTAGGGAAAGCCTTTGAAGAAGCGCTGCCATTCACAGCCCTACTTGCCGTATTCTTCTCTATCGTAGCTGTTATCATTGACCAAGAGCTATTTAAGCCCGTTATCGATGCAGTATTGCACGTTGAAGATAAAGGTGCGCAGTTGGCATTGTTCTATGTGGCAAATGGATTGCTGTCGATGGTATCGGACAACGTTTTTGTGGGCACGGTTTACATCAACGAAGTTAAAACCGCACTTGTTGAAGGTATTATTACTCGTGATCAGTTTGACTTACTTGCGGTAGCTATTAATACCGGTACTAACCTACCATCAGTGGCGACACCAAATGGCCAAGCGGCATTCCTATTCCTGTTAACTTCAGCATTAGCCCCACTCATTCGCCTTTCTTATGGTCGAATGGTGATCATGGCACTACCATATACTGTTGTTTTGGCATTGGTAGGCCTAGCAGGAATTGTATTCCTTGTTGAACCTATGACGGCATGGTTCTACGATGCTGGCTGGATCGTCCCTCATGCAAATGATGTGATCCCGGCCGTAACTGTTGGCCATTAATATTAAAAGTTTTTGTTGATACTGAAACTTTTCCGCGATAAAAAGCTCTGATTAGTCAGAGCTTTTTCTTATTTTGGATACTTCCGTGAACATACTTTCGACCATCAAATCATTTTCTCAAAGCCGCTTATCTTGGCTGTTACTGCTTATTTTTGTCGTCTTCTTCGAAGCCTGCGCATTATTTTTCCAACACGTAATGATGCTCTCCCCGTGTGTGATGTGCATTTATGAACGTGTCGCAATGATGGGTGTGGGTATCGCTGCTTTGTTCGGCTTGATGGCACCAAACAATTCTGTGGTTCGTTGGCTTGGTTTGGCTGCGTGGGGATTAAGTGCTTATAAAGGTCTGATGTTAGCGCTTCAGCACGTCGATTATCAATTTAACCCTTCTCCATTTGCTACATGCGATCTATTCGTCACATTTCCAAATTGGGCGCCATTAAATAAGTGGGTTCCTTGGATGTTTGAAGCCTACGGAGATTGCAGTAAAATTGTATGGCAATTTTTGACACTTTCTATGCCTCAGTGGTTAGTAGTTATTTTTGCGGCAAACCTTGTCGCTCTTGCAGTTATTGTTCTCGCTCAGTTTGCAAAAACTAAGTAAACAATCACTACACAACATCAAAAGGTTGGCCTGCAAACGCCAACCTTTTTATTGCCTGCCATCTACAATCCATTCATACCGAACCATTGCTTTCCTTAGCTAGAAGCACTCTCTTCAAGTAATGATTAACTATACTTTGCTTGTTTAAAGAGCCAAGATGTTTAAAGCGAGCAATAAAAAAGCAGGTCAATGACCTGCTTTTTTATTTATGAAAGTAGTTAGTTCATCTCTCGCCCTGGTGCAGGCGCTAACACCTCGCGGTTTCCGTTATGTCCAGGTGCACTCACAATACCCTGAGCCTCTAATTGCTCGACAATACGAGCGGCTCGGTTATAACCAATCTTGAATCTACGCTGAACACCGGACACCGAACCACGACGAGACTGCACCACATGTTCAACAACTTGGTCAAACAGCGGGTCCATATCTTCATCTGCTTCTGCTTTTTCACCCGGTAGCAACGTCTCTGGGCCTTGATCCCCACTGGTAATTTCTTCAATGTAATTTGGTTTACCACGCGCCTTCCAGTTGTTAACAACAGCATGTACATCATCATCAGACGCGAAAGCACCATGAACACGCACAGTATGGCTTGAACCTGGAGGTAGATAAAGCATATCACCCATACCAAGTAAGGATTCTGCCCCACCTTGATCAAGAATCGTACGTGAGTCAGTCTTAGTCGAAACGGTAAACGCAACCCTTGTTGGAATGTTCGCTTTGATCAAACCGGTAATAACATCGACAGACGGGCGCTGCGTGGCCAGAATCAAATGGATACCGGCAGCACGAGCTTTTTGGGCAAGACGAGCGATTAGCTCTTCTACTTTCTTACCAACCACCATCATCAAGTCGGCAAACTCATCTACGATAACGACGATATAAGGTAGCTTCTCTAGTAGCGGTGGCTCAGGATCCATACTGTCTCCCGGCTGCCACAATGGATCATGAATTGGGTGGCCTGCTTCTGCTGCCATTTTAAGCTTGTCGTTAAAGCCTTTGATGTTTCGTACACCCAGCGCAGACATAAGCTTATAACGACGCTCCATTTCACCCACACACCATCTCAATGCATTTGAAGCATCTTTCATGTCTGTTACAACTTCTGATAGAAGGTGTGGTATGCCTTCATAAACAGACAATTCAAGCATTTTAGGGTCGATCATGATAAAGCGAACTTCTTCAGGTGTTGCTTTGTAAAGCATACTCAAGATCATGACGTTCACACCCACAGACTTACCAGAGCCTGTCGTACCGGCAACCAGTACGTGGGGCATTTTAGCCAGATCGGCGATCACCGCTTCTCCAGCAATGTCTTGCCCCAGTACCACAGTCGTTGGCGATTTCGCCTCAACAAATTGTGGGCTACCTACCACATCGGAGAAGTACACCGTTTGGCGACTCATATTTGGCAGTTCTAAACCGACATACGGTTTACCTGGGATCACTTCAACAACACGGACCGCCATTGCAGACAATGAACGAGCCAGATCCATTGACAAGCCTGAAATGCGGCTCACTTTAACACCAGGTGCTAAATCCAGTTCAAATCGCGTAATGACAGGGCCAGGGAATATACCGACCACATCGGCTTTGATCTTGTAGTCCGCTAATTTCGATTCAACGAGGCGTGCTATATCTTCAAGCGCATCGCGGTCAATATAGTTATCACGTTTCTCTGGATGGTAAAGTAACTCTAATGTCGGCATAGGTTCTGCCGGTTTTGGTAAGTTCACGTCTTGCTGAACTAAGAATGGATTTTGCTGCGCAACAACTTTTGCCTGAGCTTCTGCCACAATATTCTGGAACGCTTCAACGTCGTTGGTTAGAGCTTCGTTTGTTATTGGTTCAAATACCGGCTCCTCCACGATTACTGGTTCCGCTCTTTCAACTGAAGCATCATCATCCACAACGCTGAAGTCGGAAATGATTGGTTCATCGGGTTCAGAAACCTCAGGCACCATGTTCATTGAAGACAAAGCATCTGGCTGAAGTGGCACTTTTTCCTCTTCTTGTACTTGCCACGGCATGTCTTCCACGGGTTCATCAATCACTTCTGCCTTTGGTTCGGTAATCGACGCCATTGGTTGTGGTGGCACCTGCTCTTGAGGTGCTAGATCATCGGCACTGATTGCTGCGGCCTCGAGTTCCTCAATGGTCGCTCCAAGCTGGCGAGTTCGCTCAACAGTAGGCTGTGCTGGCTGAATCGCTTGCACGGGTTCAGGGGTTACTCTAACAACGGGTTGAACAGGCTCAGGAGATGCCGCTGGTTCGGGCGTACTTGGTGCAAGTAATGGGTCCCACTCTTCTTCTTGGTCAACATTTGATTGAGAGGAAGGCATATGGATATTGAAATGGCGTTCAGGCTCCGCTGTGAGTTTTGGCTCATCAATAGGCTCTAGACTAATGGACTCAACACCCCTTCCCAAGCTAGGTTCCGTCACTTCTTTTTGATCAAATACGGGTTCGTTGAGCGCAGGTTCGACCAACTCATCACCATTTCCACGCATTTTGTTAAGTAGCTTCGTCACCATGGATAACGCAGATGAACCTAACCATTCCACAATCGTGAGCCACGAAATACCTGTAAGTAGTGTAAAGCCTGCGCCCCAAAGGAATAGAAGCACCAGTGTTGTACCTAAGACGTTTAATGTTGGCAGTGCCAAACTGGTCAGCACATCTCCAATCACACCTCCAGACGAGAAAAACCAGATATCGTCAAAGTTAATATCCGCTAAGCCGCAACTGGTTAGTATCAAAACAGTCAGACCTAAAAGTCGTGTCCCCCATAACATTAAATCAATGGGTTCATCTTCATCTCGTGTGCGCAACACTATCCATGCAGTGACAGTAATAATTACTGGTAATGTGTAAGCTAAGGAGCCAAAAGTAAAAAACAACGTGTCTGCAATCCACGCGCCTACCATGCCACCCGCATTTTCAATGTCTACACCCCATGCAGTTTGAGACCAAGAAGGGTCTGCAGGGCTAAATGTAAGAAGTGCGACAGACAATAATATTGACGCCAATACAACCACAATAAGACTGCACTCTTTTAGGCGCTGAGGTCCGTTAAGGCGCGAAGACTGAGGCTCTTCGCCCGTTTTAATTATTGTCTCAATTTTACTTTTGTTCTGCTTGAACATAACCAACTTAAATTCACTGTTCATATAAAAAAATAGTCCGAGCAGCCAACGGTGCTCGGACTATTGATTTAACCATATCGCAATCAAAAACCCAATTATCTAAAGTCAGAATATCGAAAGGGATTTTGATACTTAACCCAATTATCGTGTTTTGATAACCAATTGGTTTGTTTGCTTAACTTCTTCCATTACCACGTAAGTGCGAGTGTCATTCACTCCTGGAAGACGTAGTAATGTATCACCAAGCAGCTTACGGTAAGCGCCCATGTCAGATACACGTGTTTTTAGAAGGTAATCAAAGTCACCAGAAACAAGATGACATTCTTGAATATCATCAAGCTTTTGAACCGCAGTATTGAACTGTTCAAATACATCCGGCGCACCACGATTTAACGTAATTTCAACAAATACCAATAGAGATGCGTCTAAGTATTGAGGGTTTAGCAGAGCCGTATAACCCATGATATACCCTTGACGTTCTAGGCGACGTACACGCTCTAGACATGGTGTTGGCGAAAGGCCTACACGCTTAGACAGTTCTACGTTCGAAATACGACCGTCTTTCTGCAGTTCATTTAGAATATTGCGATCAATACGGTCCAAATCCTTAGACGGCTTTTTATAATTGTCTGCCATTTTTTATTCCACCTTATTACTTCCTTGCAAAAAAATATACTACAACTTATTAATATTCAGTATCAAATTTTTTACTTTAGCCACTATACTAGAGATTAATTCGACAATAACACCCTACATATAGTCAATACAACCAAAATAAAATGAGGAGTCAGGATGATCATTGGCGTACCTAAAGAAATCAAAAACCACGAGTACCGAGTGGGTATGATCCCAGCAAGCGTTCGCGAACTTGTCTCACAAGGTCACCAAGTTTTTGTTGAAACCAATGCTGGTAATGGCATCGGTTTTTCAGACGATGATTACATCGCTGTAGGCGCATCCATTCTTCCTACTGCTGCTGACGTTTTCGCGAAAGCAGATATGATTGTCAAGGTTAAAGAACCTCAAGCTATCGAGCGAGCCATGCTCCGAGAGGGGCAAATATTATTTACGTATTTGCACCTAGCACCAGATTTTCCACAAACTGAAGAGCTAATCAAGAGCAAAGCTGTCTGTATAGCCTATGAGACTGTAACAGATAATATGGGTCGCTTGCCACTATTAGCACCAATGTCTGAGGTCGCAGGCCGCATGTCTATTCAAGCTGGTGCACAAACTTTGGAGAAATCTCACGGTGGACAAGGCTTATTACTAGGTGGCGTTCCAGGTGTTGAACCTGCGAAAGTCGTCGTTGTTGGCGGTGGTGTGGTCGGGGCAAATGCCGCACGTATGGCCGTTGGACTGCGTGCAGACGTGACAATTTTAGATCGGAATGTAGATACATTACGTCGCCTAGATGAAGAATTCCAAGGCCGTGCGAAAGTGGTTTACTCGACAGAAGATGCGATTGAAAAGCACGTATTAGACGCTGATCTTGTTATTGGAGCAGTATTGATCCCCGGAGCTGCCGCTCCGAAGCTCGTAACTAAAGCGCATATTGAAAAAATGAAGCCAGGTTCTGCTGTTGTAGATGTAGCCATTGATCAAGGTGGCTGCTTTGAAACCTCACACGCAACCACTCATGCCGACCCAACCTATATTATTGATGATGTCGTTCACTACTGTGTTGCAAACATGCCTGGAGCGGTTGCACGTACCTCAACATTTGCTCTCAATAACGCAACCCTTCCTTATATTATTAAGCTTGCAAATCTTGGTTATCGCGACGCACTCATGAGCGATGAAGGCTTCCTAAAAGGCCTAAACGTCATTCACGGAGAAGTCACATGTAAAGAAGTCGCTGAGAGTTTCAACTTAGAATACATTGAACCTGCTAAGGCTATCACAATGTTTGGCTAATATTGCAACTCAACACAAAAACGGCCACTTATGTTAAGTGGCCGTTTTTTATGTTTGAGAGTTGGTGTTGTGTGGTCGCAACATCAAGGTGATTTAAAACCAACGTTCTAATGACGACTTATCAAGTTGGCGAAACGCTCGATTTAAAATTTGAGCCAGCTCTTTGTAGCGAGGCTGAGCTTTGATTGGCTCAAGTGCAAAGCCACTTTCAGTAATTTTCTGATAAATTTCACGATACCACCCTGCTAATGCTGGAGGAAGCTGAGTATTCGCACGGTTTCCTAACCACCACATACCTTGAATGGGCAAGCTAATTGCGAAGAGTGCCATAATTACAGCTTGAGGCATTGCTTGATAGTTATTAAAAGCCATCTGGGTAAGCACACTGATTGCAGCAATCGCGGGCATGACCTTCACACCAAAACGCGTCGCCTTAATAATACGCTGTTCAGGAAAGAGTAAATTCAACTCTTTGCGCATTGGCCAAATATCCATGTACTTCTGTCCATCTCGCAAACTATGAACTAAACCGACTTTATTACTCATAATGCTCTCTCACTTCACTTTTGGGTCGACGCTAACTCAAATTTAGTTGAAAGATTCAACTACTCGCGTAAAAAATTGACGAAAGTTAATATTCTTTCAAATTTTTTTTGTTATATTTGTCTATTATCGCTATCCTTTGCGCACCCTCAATCTCATTGTTGCTGTTATTTACAATTAAGGCAACTCTGTGACGATATCTGCAAGGATTGCACAGGTTACTTTCACGGTAAAGTAACGTCTCACTATAAGGAAATTACAGTTTTTTTGACCAAGATTAGTACGCGCTGCCAGACAGTTCGACTATTCTTGAGATTAATTTTCATCCTTAACTGATTTTATTATCAGACGAATAACAGGTAGTCACTCATGTCTAAGCTAGTTTTAGTTTTAAACTGCGGTAGTTCTTCTCTTAAGTTCGCTATTGTTGATGCAGCAAACGGCGACGAGCACCTAACAGGTCTTGCAGAATGTCTTCACCTTCCAGAAGCTCGTATCAAGTGGAAACTTGATGGCAAGCACGAAGCACAACTAGGCGAAGGCGCTGCACACGATGAAGCGCTATCTTTCATCGTTGAAACTATTCTTGCTTCTAAGCCAGAACTTGCTGAGCAACTAAAAGCGATTGGTCACCGCGTTGTACACGGCGGCGAGAAGTTCACTCAATCTGCTCTTATCACTGATGACGTTGTTAAAGGTATCGAAGATTGTGCAACACTAGCACCTCTTCACAACCCAGCAGCAATCATCGGTATCAAAGCGGCTCAAAAAGCATTCCCTAGCCTACCAATGTCTGCTGTATTCGATACTGCATTCCATCAATCAATGCCTGAAGAAGCATACCTATACGCTCTTCCATACAGCCTATACAAAGACCACGGTATCCGTCGTTACGGCATGCACGGTACTTCTCACCTATTTATCGCTCGCGAAGCTGCAGAGCGCCTAGGTAAGCCAGCAGATGAACTAAACATCATCAACTGCCACCTAGGTAACGGCGCATCTGTATGTGCAATTAAGAATGGTAAATCTGTAGATACGTCTATGGGTCTAACTCCTCTTGAAGGTCTAGTGATGGGTACTCGTTGTGGTGACATCGACCCTGCTATCATCTTCCACCTACATGACGCACTAGGTTACTCTGTTGAGCAAATCAACACGATGCTAACAAAAGAGTCTGGTCTACAAGGCCTAACTGAAGTGACGTCTGACTGCCGTTTCTCAGAAGACAACTACGGTAAGAAACCAGAAGCAACACGTGCCCTTGACGTATTTGCACACCGCCTAGCAAAATACGTTGCTGGTTACACAGCGACTCTAGACGGTCGTCTTGACGCTATCGTATTCACAGGTGGTATCGGCGAAAACTCTGCACCTATCCGTGAAATGGTTCTAAACCGCCTAGGTGTATTTGGTATTGAAGTTGATGGTGAAGTAAACCTTAAAGCACGCTTCGGCGGCGAAGGCACAATCACTACTGCGAACAGCCGCATCCCAGCAATGGTTATCTCTACTAACGAAGAGCTAGTTATCGCTGAAGACACTGCGCGCCTAGCAGGTCTTTAATGACTTTCACTGGCTAGCATTTCGCTAGCCAGTATTTTATTAAGGGGCTCAACTCCTATTCCAATTACCACTAAGGAATAAGAGTTGAGCTTTTATCCCCAATAGCTAAAGGTACTCTACGAATGTCTCGTACTATTATGCTTATCCCTGCAAGCGCTGGTGTTGGTCTAACTAGCGTTAGCATGGGTGTTCTTCGCGCAATGGAGCGCAAAGGTGTTAAGGTTTCTTTCTACAAGCCAATCTGTCAGCCTCGTTCTGGTGGTGATCAGCCTGATCTAACGTCAACAATCGTTGGTTACAACAGCGATATGAAAATCGGCCAAGCTATGGCAATGTCTGTTGCTGAAAGCCTAATCGGTAACGACAACATGGACGAGCTGCTAGAAACTGTTGTTGAGCGTTACAACCAAATCAACAAAGATGCAGAAGTAACGCTTATCGAAGGTCTAGTACCAACTCGTAAGCACCCATTCGCTAACCAAGTGAACGCAGAAATCGCGGCGACTCTAGGCGCAGAAATTGTTCTTGTTGCAACTCCTGGTACCGATAACCCAGCGCAACTTAAAGAGCGTATCGAAGTTGCATGTTCTAACTTCGGTGGTACTAAGAACAAAAACATCTCTGGCGTAATCATCAACAAGCTAAACGCGCCTGTTGACGAAGCTGGCCGTACTCGCCCTGACCTATCTGAAATCTTTGACGATGCAGACAGCGCGAAGCAAAACGAAATGAAAGTGATGGAAATCTTCAACACTTCTCCAATTCGTGTACTAGGCTGCGTGCCATGGAGCATCGACCTGATCGCTACTCGTGCAATTGATATGGCTCAGCACCTAAATGCTGACATCATCAACGAAGGTGACATCGCGACTCGTCGTATCAAGAGCATCACTTTCTGTGCACGTTCTCTGCCAAACATGATTGAGCACTTCAAACCAGGCTCTCTACTTGTTACTTCTGCTGACCGTCCAGACGTAATCGTTGCAGCTGCACTTGCAGCAATGAACGGTGTTGATATCGGTGCGGTACTTCTAACTGGCGGTTACGACATTCCTGAAGAGATTGCAGGTCTATGTAAGCCAGCATTTGAAACGGGTCTACCGATCTTCAAAGCACAAGGTAACACTTGGCAGACTTCGCTAAACCTACAGAGCTTCTCTATCGAAGTTCCTGCAGACGATAAAGAGCGTATCGAGTTCATCAACGAGCACGTTGCTGGTCACATCGACGGTAACTGGATCGAATCTATGACTGAAGGCACTCAAAAGTCTCGTCGTCTAAGCCCACCAGCATTCCGTTACCAGCTAACTGAGTTCGCTCGTAAAGCTGGCAAGCGTATCGTTCTTCCTGAAGGTGATGAGCCACGTACAGTTAAAGCTGCGGCTATCTGTGCTGAACGCGGCATCGCAGAGTGTGTGCTTCTAGGTAACCCAGACGAAATCCGTCGCGTTGCAGCACAGCAAGGCGTTGAGCTAGGAGCTGGCGTCACTATCATCAACTCTGATGAAGTTCGTGAAAACTACGTTGCTCGTCTAGTTGAGTTACGTGGCGCGAAAGGTATGACTGAGGTTGTTGCTCGCGAGAAACTACAAGATTCAGTATTCCTAGGCACAATGATGCTTGAGAACGACGAAGTAGACGGTCTAGTTTCTGGTGCGGTTCACACCACAGCAAACACTATCGTTCCTCCGTTCCAAATCATCAAGACTGCACCTGATGCATCTATCGTATCTTCTGTATTCTTTATGCTACTACCAGACCAAGTATTGGTTTACGGTGACTGTGCGATCAACCCAGATCCAACAGCGGAACAGCTTGCTGAAATCGCTATCCAATCTGCAGATTCTGCAGCGGCATTCGGTATCGACCCACGCGTTGCTATGATCTCTTACTCTACTGGTGAATCTGGTAAGGGTGCAGACGTAGATAAAGTACGTGAAGCGACTAAGATTGCTCAAGAGAAACGTCCAGATCTAGTGATCGACGGTCCTCTACAGTACGATGCAGCGATCATGGAAAACGTGGCAGCTTCTAAAGCGCCTAACTCTCCAGTAGCAGGTAAAGCGACAGTATTCGTATTCCCAGACCTAAACACGGGTAACACGACTTACAAAGCGGTACAACGTTCAGCTGACCTAGTTTCTATCGGTCCAATGCTGCAAGGTATGCGCAAGCCTGTAAACGATCTATCTCGCGGCGCACTAGTAGACGATATCGTGTACACAGTTGCTCTAACTGCGATTCAGGCAGATCAAGCTGACCAAGCTCGCGAAAAAGCAGTTAACTAATAACTTTGCTTCTTTCAAAATAATAAAACCTCGCCATGGCGAGGTTTTTTATTTGTTGTTCAACAATTACACTGCTTGAACGACTATGCGTCACCGACCCCTTCACGCCCGTGAGGCGAATCAAGATCTAATTCCGGTCCCTTTGGCACCACTTGCGTCGGGTTAATTCCCGTGTGACTGAAATAATAATGTCGTTTAATATGGTAGAAATCCGTGGTTTCCTTAATTCCGTCAACTTGATAGAGCTCTTTTAAATATCCCTGCAAATGCTCATAATCCGCAATGCGTTTTTTATTGCATTTAAAGTGTCCCACATAAACAGCATCAAACCGCACTAAGGTCGTAAACAGTCGCCAGTCAGCTTCAGTTAATGTATTTCCCGCTAAATAACGATGTGTAGCTAGATGGGCATCCACTTTGTCTAATGCCGCAAACAGTGCATCATAGGCTTCTTCATAAGCATCTTGCGTGGTGGCAAAACCACAGCGATAAACGCCATTATTGATGCTTGAATAAACATACGCATTCCACTCATCAATAACCGCTCTTAGTGGTTCTGGGTAATAGTCTGACTCTTCACCAGTCAACACATTAAACTCAGAGTTAAACATGCGAATAATTTCTGACGACTCATTGCTGACAATCGTGTTGAGCTTTTTGTCCCACAATACCGGAACGGTAACTCGTCCGGTGTAATCCGGCTTTGCTTTGGTATAAAGTTGATGAAGCTTCTTAAAGCCAAATAATGGCTCGGGCAAGCCCATATACCACCCTTCCTCTAACATATCAGGACACACCACTGTCACATCAATATGTGTTTCCAGCTTTTTTAATTCACGAAAGATCAAAGTACGGTGAGCCCATGGACACGCCAATGAGACGTACAGATGATAGCGGCCCGACTCAGGTTTAAAAACGGTATCTACCTTGTCTTCTATCCAATTACGAAAGCCAGCGTCTTCTCGTATAAATCGCCCGTTGTTATTTTTTGTATCGTACCAAACATTGTGCCATACCCCTTGTACCAACTTGCCCATTCCATACTCCTGACTGTTTAATCTGTATGAGCTAAGTATAAAAAAAGCCAGCTCGGTAAAAACTCGAATAAGCTGGCTTATTTGTTCTAATTATTTGATTGACACGGACTCATTGAATCCAATCAATTAACGGTCATGAATCACTGGATAACAAATTTACCGCGCATGATGGCCCAATGTCCTGGGAATGAGCAAAAGAAGCTGTAATCTCCTCCTGCTTTCATTTTATCAAGGCTGAATGTGACCTTAGTGCTTTCACCACCACCAATCACTTTAGTATGAGCATAGACACGAGCGTCGTTTGGTTTAACATACGCATTATCAACACCAGCAGACATGCCTTCAGTACCTACCGCTTGAACATTGGCGGTATCAACAATCACAACATTATGCCCCATCGAAGTTGCCGGTAGCTTCCCAGTATGATTCAACGTTAATGTCACTTCTTTACATGATGAAGAAACGGTCAAAGTATTCGTTGAAAATTGCATCATATCATTGGCATCGATAGTGACGTCGCATTGTTCTGCCGCCTGAACAGCAAAAGTAGTGCTCCCTAACATAAGCAGGGTTACAAAAGCACGTAATCGCATAGTTAATTCCTCGTTGAGCTTAAAATTTTACAATTAAGGTTCATTCTATGATGAATCCCTGACGCATTATCTATTAGGAAAAGGAATAAAACTTTAGAGCAGATCAGACTGTGACATTTTAATGAGAACTTTTTTCAATTGGCTTCTTGGATAAGATCAGGCATAAAAAAAGCGCGGCTCCCGAGAGATACCGCGCTTAAGCCCGTCACAGGCTGAACCAATAATTACACGTCAACATGTAAACAAGAAACGGCATGAATGTCGTTCCCTTTGATGCTTGGTTTTGTTTGAGCACATGCTTCAGTTGCCTGTGGGCAACGAGTTCGGAAAACACAACCAGAAGGAGGATTAATTGGCGATGGAAGATCGCCTTCTAGCATCTCAATCTCTTTCAAACGCTCAATTTTCGGATCCGGAATTGGAACCGCTGACATAAGAGCACGTGTGTACGGGTGCTTAGGATCGGCAAACAAGGCATCTGCTTCGCCAAGCTCTACAGCGTTACCCAAATACATAACCAACACACGGTCAGAAATATGTTTTACGACCGAGAGGTCGTGAGCAATGAAAACCAGAGAAAGACCAAGCTCTTTTTGCAGCTCTTTCAACAAGTTAACAACCTGAGCTTGAATTGATACATCCAATGCCGAAACCGGCTCATCACAGATAATCATTTTCGGGTTTAGGATCAAAGCACGGGCAATGCCGATACGTTGACACTGACCACCTGAAAACTCATGAGGATAACGGTTGATAACATTCGGTAATAAACCAACTTTCGCCATCATTTCTTTTACGCGCGACTTAACTTCATCTTTAGAAAGCTGCGGGTAAAAGGTCTCTAATGGCTCAGCGATAATATCTCCAACCGTCATACGTGGGTTAAGCGATGCCAGTGGATCTTGGAAAATCATTTGCATCTCTTTGCGCGTTTCACGACGTTGAACTTCACGCATTTTGGTGACATCTTGGCCTAACCAAACCACTTCACCATCCGTTGCTTCGACTAAGCCGATAATGGCACGCGCGAACGTCGATTTGCCACAACCAGATTCACCAACAACACCCAGCGTTTCACCTTCATAGAGTCGGATATTTACGCCATCGACAGCTTTTAAGTTTGACGGCTTAGTCCAAGGCCAAGCTGACTTAGCTGCAATACTGAAGTGAACCTTTAGATCTCTTACGTCTAATAGTAATTTCTTTTCTGCACTCATTTTGTCCAAGCCTCCCAATCAGAAAAACACGCGCGCTGACGGCCATCACCAAATGGTGTCAGGATTGGCGCTTCACTCTTACAACGGTCTGTCACCCGATGGCAACGCTCTTGATAAGGGCAGCCTGGTGGTAAATGAAGTAAGTTTGGTGGGTTGCCAGGGATGGTTGGCAGAATTTCACCTTCAGTATCTAGGCGTGGAATCGCCTTTAGTAGACCTTCCGCATAAGGGTGGCTTGGATTGTAGAAAATTTCATCTACTGTTCCGTATTCCATGGTACGGCCTGCATACATCACGAGTACTTTGTCACAAGAGCCCGCCACCACACCCAAGTCGTGCGTAATCATAATGATCGCTGTATTGAACTCATCTTTCAGCTCATTCAGTAGGTCCATGATCTGAGCCTGAACGGTCACATCAAGTGCTGTGGTTGGCTCGTCTGCAATCAATAGTTTTGGACGACATAGCAGAGCCATCGCAATCATCACGCGCTGGCGCATACCGCCAGAAAACTCGTGCGGGTACATCGTAATACGCTTACGCGCTTCTGGAATTTTAACCGCTTCAAGCATACGCACTGATTCTTCAAATGCTTCAGCTTTACCCATTCCTTTATGCAGCATCAATACTTCCATCAGCTGATCACTGACTTTCATATATGGGTTAAGTGACGTCATCGGGTCTTGGAAGATCATCGCGATCTGTTCTGCGCGGACTTTGTTCAGTGCTTTCTCAGGAAGGTTTAAGATTTCGTTACCTTCAAATTTCGCGCTTCCTGAAATAATACCGTTTTTTGCCAAGAGTCCCATAATAGCAAATACGGTTTGTGATTTACCTGAACCAGACTCACCCACGATACCTAGAGTTTCCCCTTGGTTTAGTGAAAAGTTCAGATCGTTTACTGCGGTAACAATACCATCTTGTGTGGTGAATTCGACTCGCAGATCTTTGACATCTAATAAGCTCATCATTGCTTCCTTAATCTTTTATTTTTAATTATCTGTCTTTTGGATCAAGCGCGTCGCGCAGGCCGTCACCAACGTAGTTGAAGCAGAATAGAGTCACAACCATAAACGCTGCTGGGAATGCAAGCTGCCAGATTGCTACTTCCATTGTCTGAGCACCTTCTTGCAGAAGTGCGCCCCAACTCGTCATTGGTTCCTGAACACCAAGACCAAGGAATGAAAGGAATGATTCCGTCAGAATCATACTTGGGATAAGTAGCGTCGAGTATACCGCGACGATACCCAATACGTTTGGAACAATGTGACGCGTAATGATTTTCCATTTACTCACACCACACACATGCGCCGCTTCGATAAACTCTTTGCTACGCAAACTAAGTGTTTGTCCACGTACAATACGTGCCATATCTAGCCACGCAATGGCACCGATCGCAACGAAGATCAAAATAATGTTGCGTCCGAAGAAAGTAACCAAAACGATAACTAAGAACATAAACGGAACAGCATAGAGGATCTCAAGAATCCGCATCATGATGCGGTCCGTACGCCCACCAATAAAACCTGATGCTGCACCATACAAAGTACCAATCAGTACTGCGACAAATGCGCCCATTACCCCAACCATCAGTGAGATACGGCCACCGATTAGAGTGCGAACATAGAGATCACGCCCTAGGCTGTCAGTACCAAACCAATGGTCGGCATTTGGACCCACATGCATTGCATACCAATCTGTATCATCAAATGCATATTGAGCCATCATCGGCAAGAAAATGACCGCGAGCGTCATCAATGCAAGAATAAACAGACTCACCATCGCCGCTTTGTTGCGCATAAAACGGATGCGGGCA
This sequence comes from Vibrio sp. NTOU-M3, assembly GCF_040869035.1. Classification (NCBI taxonomy): domain Bacteria; kingdom Pseudomonadati; phylum Pseudomonadota; class Gammaproteobacteria; order Vibrionales; family Vibrionaceae; genus Vibrio; species Vibrio sp. NTOU-M3. Next base: position 1,124,675 of record NZ_CP162100.1, on the reverse strand, counting down.
TCTTGCCATAAACTGCGACCTTCGATCTCCAAGTTTTCAGAGAATTTCTCAATCGCTTCTAAGTTCTCTTTTTTCGTTAACATAACCATACTTCCCTGTTAGTAGCGAATCTTCGGATCAATCATTGCCAACAAAATATCGACGATTGCATTGAATAGGATGAATAGGAAACCAATCAAAATGGTTACACCCATTACTAGGGAATAGTCGCGGTTAAACGCGGCGTTAACGAATAGCTTACCAATACCGGGTAAACCAAAAATAGTTTCGATAACTACAGAACCTGTAATGATCCCAACAAACGCAGGGCCCATGTATGAAACAACAGGTAATAGCGCAGGTTTTAAAGCATGTTTTAAAATGATGTAGCGGTAGCTTAATCCTTTAGCACGTGCAGTACGGATAAAGTTGCTGTTTAGCGTTTCAATCATCGAACCACGTGTAATACGGGCAAAAGTCGCGACATATAGGAGAGACATACCAATTACTGGTAGAGCCATGTATTTAAACGAACCATCATGCCAACCGCCCGCTGGGAACCAGCCGAGGTTGATAGAGAAGATATAAATCAGGGTTGGTGCAAGAACAAAAGATGGCATTACCACCCCCAGCATTGCTGTGGACATAATACTGTAGTCCATCCATGTATTTTGCTTTAACGCGGCTATGGTGCCAACACCCACTCCCATGATCAACGTAAAGATAAAGGCAGCAAAACCGACTTTCGCTGAAACAGGCAAAGCAACGGAGATCAGTTCATTTACCGAATAATCTAAGTACTTAAATGACGGGCCAAAATCGCCTTGAATGACATTGGTTAGATAGGTTGTGTATTGTTCAAACACCGGCTTATCTAGGCCATATTTGGCTTCGATATTCGCCATAACCTCTGGCGGTAACGGTTTTTCTGTTGAAAATGGATTACCCGGTGCGAAACGCATGAGAAAGAAAGATACGGTGATCAAAACCAACATCGTTGGGATCGCCTCAAATATCCTTTTTGCGATGAATTTAAGCATAAACTCACTCTTTCAGTCTGTGACAGTTTAAATGATAAGAGACGCTGCATATGCGCGATGGCACATGCAGTGTCTAGATTACTTATAGTTTTATCAGCTTAGTTGATTACTGAGCTTTGATATAAAGATCTTTTGAGTAGATCTTTTCTTCTGGGTTGTTTACTGGGAAACCACCAACTTTAGGAGACAGTAGACGTGTTTTAACGTACTGATAAATTGGAGCAATTGGCATATCTTTAGCCAGTAGCTTTTCAGCGTCTAGGTAAAGTGCAGTACGCTCAGCTTCAGATGTCGAAGACAGTGCTTTTTCCATGATTGCATCGTATTCTTTGCTATCGTAGTGAATGCCACCAGTAGTATTGGTGCTCTTCATTAGCGTTAAGAATGACGAGGCTTCATTGTAATCACCACACCAACCTGCGCGTGAAACTTCAAAGTTACCCGAGTCTTTTGTTGACAAGTAAGTCTTCCACTCTTGGTTTTCAAGAGTTACGTCAAGACCAAGAGTCTTCTTCCACATTGAACCAAGTGCAACAGCAATCTTCTTGTGGTTTTCAGATGTATTATATAGAAGCGTAAACTTAAGCGGGTTATCTTTACCAAAACCAGCTTCTTCAAGAAGACGAGCGGCTTCTGCGTTACGCTCTTTTTGTGTCATCTTGCCGTATTCTGGTGTCTCAGGGTTAAAGTTAGCTGTAATTTCAGGTGTTAAGAAATATGCAGGTTTTTGACCTTGGCCAAGAATTGCGTCTGTTACGATGTTACGGTCAATTGCATAAGAGATTGCCTTACGTACACGAACATCATCAAATGGCTTTTTCTTAGTGTTGAAGATGTAATAGTAAGTACACAAGTTACCTGTGATTGACAGAGATTCTGCGTGTTCTTTCTTCAAACGACGGAAATGCTCATTTGGAATCTCATAAGTCGCGTCAATTTCACCCGCTAAGAAGCGGTTCATTTCTGCTACTTGGTTTTCAATTGGCAAGAATGTAACTTTGTTTAGAACAGTTTTATCATTATCCCAATACTTTTCGTTACGCTTAAGAACCAAGCGTTCATTCACTACCCAGTTATCAACTACGTATGCACCATTCCCAACGAAGTTTTCAGGCTTAGTCCACTGATCACCAAACTTTTCAACCGTTGCTTGGTGTACTGGTTTAGTTGTTGTGTGACCTGTCATCATCACAAAATATGGAACTGCCGTCTCTAGTTCAACAACTAACGTGTAATCATCAACTGCTTTCACACCAAGTGTGCTTTTGTCTTTCTTACCAGCAACGATATCTTTAGCATTCTTCATCTTGGTGTATTCCATGTACCAAGAGTATGGCGAAGCGGTTGCTGGGTCGACAGCACGTTGCCAACTGTATACAAAGTCTTTAGCTGTTACAGGATCGCCGTTTGACCAAATTGCATCTTTACGTAGGTGGAAAGTGAACGTTTTGTTGTCTGCCGTTTCCCAAGATTCTGCGATACCAGGAATAGTATTACCTTCGGCATCTTGATTCACCAAGCCTTCAAGAAGGTCACGAATAACGTGAGATTCAGAAACACCTTGAGATTTGTGAGGGTCAATGGTCGCAACTTCCGCACCATTACCACGAACGATCTCTTGTTTTTCTGCTAATTTAGTGCCAGCTGGAACGTCAGCGGCAAAAGTTGTAGTTGAAGTGGCGGCCACTGCTAGACCTGCACCTAGAAGAAGGGCTTGTGTGATTTTGTTCTTATACATGCGTAAAACTCCAAGTTTTCATTTTGCATCCATGACTTCTTTGCAAGTTCACTTGAACGGAAGTGATTTAGATTTATTTTGACTGCAAAATAAGCAAAAAAATCTAAAACCTTACAAAGATTGCGGCACACAGTAGCAATCATTGAAGTAATTTGCCATAAAAATGTAGCAAAAAATCTTATAATTCTCCGATTACCTCAACAAATTAGCAAATATCACTACCACAGTTAACATTTGCGGCATTTTCCAATAGGAAAGCTTTTGCCAATAGATTGAAGTGCCAAATAATCTAATAAGACACTTATTTTTAGCATCTTATGCTAGGCATTGTGCATAAAATTTAACAAAAGTTATGTAATCAGGATAACAAATAGCTACATTCGTCTTATTAAATGAGGTAAAACGTGAGCGGAATCACGCGTTAAATAAGAAGAGTTACGTATAGAAAAACACCGAATAAAATAAGTATTTTTTCTTAGTAAATAGTTATTCAGAATGAGTTCTTTTAAGAGGAAAAATATTCAAAAGAGAAATAGGACAAAAATAACAGGATCAGTAAATTTACTAACGTTCAGATGGTGATGCTTGCAGCATAAGTCTTCATAGACAGAACTAGCTTTCAAATAGTTACGAAGACATTTGCAGAATAAGTTCGCATAAAATTGCATCAAAAATCTGCATACTTGAGTACGTATCTAAATCATACGTTGTAAAGTTACTACATCATAACCAATGCCCGTAGATAATCGAGTGCATTAGAAAAACCATGAGCATACGTTTAACAAAGTTATGAACATTTCTGAGTTAGGAATTATACCCGTAGCAGCACTCTTCGGATAATTTGAGTTTGGGTAATTTTTCATACCGTGGACAGATAGAAAAAGGGCTTGTCCAACCAACATGCCCCCTTCTAATAAATTCTGACAGATCAGGTCTGAATCAGTACAATTCAATGAATTCAGGATTCAATACCGACATTCATCCCATACGCTTGAAATCCTCCCTTATTGCCTCCGCTTCTGTTTTCCACGCGTGGAACATCTGTTGGCTCTCGCGGCTTTGATTAAGCATCTTCTCCACCTCCACGACTTGCTGCCTGAGCTCAATATAGTTCCCAAAGAACATTTCCTTGAACTGGACAGAATTGATCAGTGTACAGAGCTCCTCCCGCTGCTTCTCGAAATTGCTTACCATTTTGGCTATCGCGTTCTGAAATTCGGTCTGGCGCTTATGTTCTTCCCAGCTATCCCATAGCTCAAATGCCAATCCCACTGCAGCAAGAGCCCCGTTCGCACCTTTGGCAAATTTGGTGGCGCCCCAGGGCTTGAATTTAAGGTACTTACCAAGGTCGACCCCAACGGACTTCGCGACATTCACAATGCCATCCCGGGCGGCCAAGACAGAGTCTTTATTAATGAACTTTCCGTTCAAGACATGGTTGACTCCCTGCTTGCCCAGCGACTTGATTGTGGTATTGAAGTGACTGACCTCGTTCTCAAATCCTATCTGCATTTTTTCTACTTCCAGCGTAATTGGCTGCACCTGACGACTGAACTCATTCTGTAACCGAGTGGCGATCACAATACCCTCAGAGCCAATTTCCCGCTCGAAGAAATCACCGAAGGTTTCGAGACTACAACCTTTCGCTTTGAGGATCAGGTCGGAAAAATATCGGACGACGAACTCCCGTAGCTCTATCCTCGCGTCTTCGATATCCCGATCTGTAGTCACCAGCTCAAGCTTCAAATGGCTATTCAGCTCATCCAGCTTTGTGACTTCCTGCGAGATCTTCTGGTCGTTCTCTATCGCTATTGGCAGCTGTTTGCTCAGAACATCGCGGATAACACTGGCGCGCATCTCTTCTGCAAGGGCTGCTGCACCGCCGTTATTATGAATTTTTTGCGCCGTCTCTGCCTGAAGCTCGGTAATATGTGACAGCTCTTTAAACTCATCGGGGTTCTGAAGCCAATGGTCAACGCCCAGATCAAAAGGATTTGCCGACACAGCAACTACCGACAGTTCTTTTTCTTCTTCATCGTCAAGCTCTATTGCCACGCGAAGCCTACCAACGACGTTGTCATATTTAACTTTAAGGTTATCCCGGTAGTCATCTTCATCTTCCACATCGGCTACTTCGTCGAAGCGGCTGAGTACGAACACTGTCCTGGGCAGAAGCCCCAAGGTTCGGAATAGCCAAACCAGATCGTCCTCGTGGCTATCTTTGATCGGGTTTGTCGGGTTCATGACATACAGAACTAGGTGTGCTTCGCTCACGTATTTCTTAGTAATGTCTTTGTATCTTTCGATAGCCTGCTTCTCGGCGTTATACTTTTCTTTGAAGCCAAACAGACCAGGGGTATCAATAAGAACAAAGTCTTCCCCCACCTCGTAGACTTTCACTTCATTAGAAGATTCACTGTGGCTGATTTTCATGCTGGACTTATCGAGCTGCTCCATCCAGGCCGCGGCAATAGACGTTTTACCCTCTGAAAAACCGCCGATGAGTGCAACCTTGAGCTGCTCGCCAGACACGGACTGTATGGCTGTCTGAAGCTTGGAACGCAACTCTTGATCAATCGGAACCCCGGCCTTTTCACCTTGTGTTAAAAACTTCGAAAGCCTATTCAAAAGCTCCAGAGATTCGTTCTGCTGGCCTTTGAAAGTATTGAGAGTCTCTTTCATTTTAGCGCTCCTGTAGCTTCAATCATGCCCGACAAAGTCTTGATTTTTGTACTCGAATTATTTATGAGATCGGCGTGAGTCCTCGCCTTGTTTGCAGGCCTGGCGAGTGCCTTTTCAATATCAATGATTGTTTTTTCCATCTCTGGGAATCCTTGTTTGAGACTTTCTTGCATTGAATCACGCAATTTGTCAGTTATATTTCTGAGGTTTTCATCAGCTGCTTTTCGTTGCTGTGCTTTTTTGTAACTGGAGCTCAGAAATCCACGCACGGCCTTGTATGCACCGATTGCAATACTGACTACTCCCAAACCAATAACCAACCAGCCCGCTGGGTTCCACCACAGCAGTGTCCCACCAACGATGACAGCCATAAGGTTCGTCAATCGCAAACCATTATCGATATCCAGTTTTAGGTCGAAGTCACGATCAATATCAGCACTAGCAATCTTGGTGTAGATATCCGTCAACTCACGACTTTGGTCCTCGAAACGCTTGACTATTTTCTCAGTCTCTTTTCCAAATCGTTCAATTTCCTTCGCCATCGCCTTCTTCAACTCTTCACTCAATCGCTCCTGATGAGTTTCAATTAACTGTTTCAACTTGTTTTCAAAGACGTCATTGCTAATATCGCCATCAATTTTTAAATACACTTTGTTCAGAACATCACTGTTGAAGCGATCGAGCAATATCTCAGTGGATGACTCGAGACGTTTCTTGAATGATGAAAAACCACTTCTGATTTGCTTCTTCGAACTCTGCTCGCCGAGGCGGAGGTTCAACGCCAACTCTGAAATTCCCTCTCCAACCTTGTCGAGGACAATAGCTGTCTTATCAAGAGCATCCTTCACCTTGAAAAGGTTGGCCCGTTGGATCTTTTGCTGGCTTCCCTCCAGCAGACTGTCCTGTATAAGGCTGATAAATGACTCTACGCCGGATAATTCGATCAACTGACCTGCTTCAAAATCGGATAGAGCTTTCTTGCGGCGTTTGGCATTCTGCGAGTCAGGCGCGAAATGATCCGTTGCAGCCAAGAAAGCCGGTAGTGCGGTCAAGGGATGCACGCCCTGGAAATGCGACCCGAGCTGTTCTTCCATTTTTCCTTCAAGTTCCCGCAGGCTGGCACATTCATCTTCGGAGATCAGGGGACGATCTTTCAGCGCATACTTGGGATTTATTATTTTTTTATTGAAAACACACCAGACCTCCGTCGAAGCTCCTAGGTGCATTTTGATTTTCTCGAGAGTACCTTTCCGTCGCTCCTGATCCCCCGTTTGTGGAGGTGCGGGCTGGTTCGTGACGTAGAACACCGCATGGGCTGCCTGAAGGGCTTTTTCAATCTCTTCTGCGATCAGGCGTTCGGTACCTTCTATTCCTGGCACATCGAGTAGAGCAAATTCCTGGCCACCTACGCTTAAGTCGAATCGTTGCGTAATTCGAGTAAAATCGGAACGGCCATCTCCGATAATTCCGCCATCAGACAGCGCTTCAAGCTCTGGCAGGCGATCTCTAAACTCCTGCAGTTTGTTCCTGGTTTCAGCCAACTGAATTTCCAGTCCCGTTTTCTGTTCGTTCAGTGCCGACAGCTCGCTCTCGCATTCTGTTTCGATCTTGAGCAACTGTAGCTTTTCACGCGCAAAGCCCAGCTCCTCTTCCGTTTTCCAAAACAGGTGCAGAAACTTCTGCCACAAGGGCGCCATTCGCTTTTGGTCCAGTATCAGCTCACGATATTGGGCAATCTTGTTACTGGATTCCACACTTAGCTGTTCATATTTAGCAGATGTTTTTTCATATTTATCGCTGAGTTCTTCAAGTTCCCGGCCGAGTCGCTCTGCCTCATGGTGGAGCCTGTCCAGTGCTTCAGCCGTCAACTCATGTTTGTTCTGAAATTCCCGGAACGCTTCCTGATCTTTCAGTTTGCTGGCTTCTTTCAGCAATACCCTCAGGGTCTCTATGATGGTGGATTTTCCCGCACCCGTTTCTCCATAAAACGCGATAGTGAATGTATCCCATTCGGCATTTGTCTCAAGTGCCTCCAGTTGCCCCTGAAGGTTTGAGCGATGTTCTTGGAGCAAAGAATGGGCCTCACGCTGAGCTCCGTTCAATTGCTCATCATCTGACTCGGTGGACAGCGCACCGATAATGCCATCCAGTTCAGTATTAACCCCGCGGTATAGTTCACGTGGATCGTCTATGTTTAGTTTCATTTGGTATCTACTTTGTCTATTGCCTTCCAAGCACTGCTTTATGGCTACGATACAGGTTGCGTTCGCATCAATACTTAGAAGTTACAACCTAGCTGCATTGAGAAATCTACAGTTCACTTGCTCCCCAAATGGGAAAATTAAACATGCCACTTTGGAACTTTTCGCGCTTCCACTCAGCGCTGAGCTTCAGTGTAACCTGCTGTTTAAAATGGCATTATCATATCTCACATAATCAAGAACAAGAAAGTACAACATGATTGAGTGTTTTGACGTACATCTCATTTGGCATTATAAAATCTATCGAAAGCTCTTGAGGTAAGACTGATTGGGTAGACTTTCTCTAACACGAAGCGAGGCACTTCTGAGTTACGACGTGCCAACTGCTAAGGTTCTGCACAAAAACGTTTTACGAACTTCGGGCGACATCTACCTTTCTTACTTCCAGATCGCAAAACGACATATCATGAAGCGATGCCAATAGTGACTGAAATTTGGGAAAATCACTCACCTCCACTCTGAAGTGTTGGATTCATTTTATACAAAATTTTTTCTGAACATGCGTACATGTGCACACGGATAGTAGTTTTACCCACGAGCCCTGAGCTGAGCATCAGAATTATGTTCTAACCCAAACTACCTGAATCATCGACAATCCTAATTTAAGTCGTCAATATCCGTTTGTAGTAATGTTGTAGATTGATAGAAAGGTACCCTGTAATCACAAAAAACATCTCGATAATCGTCACTAGACTCAACAACAAAGATAACTCGTAAGTTCTCTGTTGATCGAACTGTTAGCCGACTACGTAACCAACCTGCAAAGTTCGTGTCCTTTAACGCTTCAACACCGTAAAACCAAATCCAACGAGGATATTCATTTTCTTTAATAGACTTGTTCAGCTTTTTTGACGACCTAAAATTGTCTCTATACTCTTTCAAATCAATGGATTCTACCGCAATACCCATAGATTCATTGATTCGGTTGATCTCCAACACAAATGTGTCTGGCAGGTTTGCACGAAACACATGATGCCTATACATGTTCAGGCCCCAAGTACACCTAACATATCGTTCAAGTCCTACCTCATAGTGATTGAAATTAACATCAATAGCTTCAAGTCTTTTTAAATACATGGGGAGCCTTTTAAACAAAAAACCACCAAGAGAAAACTTGATGGTTTTGATTATTAACTGCTTGTTCAACAGGTAGGTTGCTTTCTTCCTGACCTATTCTTGGCTGCCTATGCGGCAGGTCACTTTTTTAAGAGATGAGAACTTGCCCTTTTTGATTCTTGGCTGTCTATGCGACAGGTGACTATAAAGCATAGTTATCAAGTCTCTGATTCTGCGTGCTTAAAGTCACAAATCGGGAAAATACCCTATAAAATTTAAATATTGTAACTCATTGTTTCTATTTATCTGAACAAGAGTTTTCAAAAAAGGGTTAACAGCGTAAGTCAGGCACCGTTCCTCTTCTTTCTTGATTGGTGGCTAAACCATAGCTATTGAAGTTTGCTCCACCACGCTCACCGACAAACTCCTTTTGTACAAACAACATATAATCTTCCCCAGATGAACCGCTGGAGATTGGTATTCGATGAAAACTATCGATGACACGGTCTTCGTTCGTTACTGGTAATCGTTGTTCAGCCCCAGAAAGCTCGGCTCTCACCATGCTACGTTTAATTCGCCGTTTCTTCGAGCCTAAAAAGCTCTTGTTAATCGTTTGGTTGCGAACAAACCTTACTTCCCCCAAGTTCTCCGGTACCTCACAGATACTCGATAGTTCGAATAAACCTTCTTTCACCATCAAAGAGAAATAGGGCTGAAAAGAAAGTCCAATCATCATCTCTTTGTCTTCAGAAACAAAGGCAATTGTTTGGCCAACTGTAGATTCATTCCAATCAGGGAAGCTCACACCAACCCTATTCATTGCTTGTCGGTTATTGACCATAAACAAGTGCATTTGGGATATACACCGTCCTGCCAATAATTCATGATCGGCTTGTGCAGGTATGTAACGTATTAAGAAGTAGTAACGCTTTATCATCATTATTCCTTACTTCGCTTTGGAACAATTGAAGAGGCCGCCTTTGATCAAGACAGACATAATAAAGTGCACATCATTTGGGATGGTCTGAGAAGCTGTCATTGTCTCAATCCAACTCTCTGTATTTCTAACTAATTGGTAAAAGTCATTTCCATGGGTTACGTGTCGCCTTGCTATTACGTATTCTCGGTCAGCGCCATATTCATTCACTCTTAATGGCTTATCTGCGTTTTCATGCCACCAATCATCAATCGATTGCAACGCGGCACCAACTTTTTGTCCGTGAAACGCGACGGTTTCTTTTCCGCTTAAAAGATCTATTTTGGCTAGCTGCTTAGTAGGGAGTCCATCTTCTCGACTATCCAAAAACTCTTGGCTTGGGTAAACCTCATCTCCCCAGCCAACCTGCATTTTCGCTTTGACGTCCATGTAGAAGTATTCGGTTGGGTCAGACAATGCTCGCTCCAGATAGGCTGTAAGCCTTTCTAAGCATTCTGTTGAATCACCATCCCAATGACCATACCAAGAGAGTTTTTGAGCATGTTCGACAACAAAGGTATCCAATTCACTGGTCGTCACTTCAATAGTGATATTTCTACATTGACGATTTCGCCATAACCAAGTACCAAGCAGGATGTTCTTCGCATAACGATGGGCTAACTCTTTGTATCCGTTGAGATCTTTATAAATTTTAGCAAGCATAGACAGTTTTCTGCGTGCTTCATCATCACTACACATATCCGGTGTTAACGAATTGGCTCGAATTCGAAGTGAAAATGCGCAATAGATTTCATCAACGCCGGGCTTTACATAGCACTCTTCGATGAACTGCGGGTTCGAATAGGCCAAGTCTTGGGGGGCAACATTCTTCTCGACGAACTTGTTCCCCTTATATGCTTCTGAATAACTCCCTTTTGGTGCGCGCAATCGGGTTCTATCTACATTAAGGGGGCACATCTCACCACTTTCGGATAGATAGTAGAAATAAGCTTTGCCAGCAGAAAGTGATCGGACATAGTTCAACTGAGTGCAAAGTTCCATAAGCGATTAATCCCTATAGTTTTTTATAAGAATAGTTTCGCTACTGCATTCTATCGACCAAAAGGCGTGGTTTAAAAAGTGATCTCGTCCACTAAAACGGACCTCTATCGGGTTTATTCGCTTAGCTAGCCCTATCGCATTCTCCGCATAAGCATGACAACCTGTGATTGCGTTACCCCTCTTAGTTGGATGCTCTAATAAATGGTAACCAAGAGAAACGGGCAAGTTATCATCGTCTTGAGTGAGCAACCGCTCTAACTCATCAAAATTAGTAGGTTGCTTTTCACTTGGGTATAACCATCGCCCGTATGCAGGTAATCCTTTTAAAACATGGAAAAGTTCACTCCTGCCTGTAAATGTTCTAAGCCACTCAATCTGCATCGATAGCTGTGGTTGGTATAATGCCCCTCCGGCGAAAGCAACGGGAAGGGCCGTTTTAAGCGCTGATCTAAAATCTGAAATTCGGCTTTCACTATGAACTCTGATAACTAAGTCTATTTCTAGGTCCGCCAATCGTTCACTACGAATGGTCGGTCGTTTCGCATTAGAAACCGTTCTGGCTTTGGTGACTGAATTAGGTTCAGTAAGCTTCGCTGTTGATTGAATATTCTCGTTTCGAACATAAAAAGCGAAACTCGAAAACTCAACTGGGGAACCATTGTTAACTAATTGATTAAATTTCCTTTGATAATCGTGCATGAATCCCCAAATGGCCGTCAAAGACGGCACACCACACAAACAAGGATTACTCATCGCTGCCGCATCTTGTACTCTCATTGACGTCAGGTAGATATATTGCTCCCCCGTCACCATATCTTGATTGTTAATTGGGTTACTAAGTTGCTCAAGCACCCATGTCACTTGGGCTTTAGCTACCTGCATCAATTTGGGATGATAAGCAAACTTGGCAGAATAGATATTATTTTGAAACGCGAGATGTAAGCGTCGGTTAAACTCACCAGCCAAAGAGCCAAGCTCCAATTCTGGTAACGACAAAAAAGCTTGAGCTAAGGTATCGTCATGCTCTAGTTGCACCTGATTGGGTTCAGATTCGGCGATATCTCTTAATTCAATGAGTGGAAGCATCCATAAGGCTATCTGCTTTCGTAAAATCTTACTCCTCACCTGACGAGCTCTTTCTCTTTGCCGCTGTGTTTTGGCTGGCTCAGATCCAATTAGGCGATTTAGTACCTGACAAATTTTGGCGTTAGTTACCTGATAGTCATCAAAGTAATGACCTCTCTTTTGACGGTTTTCCGTTAACGTCCCACCCTTGGCCTGCTTAACACCTAGCGGGTAATTTAGGACTCTCATATACCCACCCAAACTGCCACACAGGTTCCCAATACTGGCGGAATTAGGCAGTGACGAAGAGACAAAACTGAACTTGTTTTCTGTACTTCGCGCTCTTATTTCTAGTTCGCACTGAAGAGCGTGACTCACAACGGGGGTGATCGAAACATAATCATCCCCCCAAGGAAACCGTAATTGCTTACTGTAAGTACTAACACTGTCGGGAAAACTATTCTCAGGAAGCTGTTCTTCAATTGCACGTTGTAAGCGAGCAAGTGACTTCACATCCAAGCCAAATTCTGTAAGCAGATCAAGCCAAACTGGATTTTTCTGCTGAATAAGCGAAAGAACACACACTGGCTGTGATTGCCATTTAAAAGGATTCAGTAACCACAATGTATGACGATAGACAGCAGAGTTATGAGCCCATCCCAATCGCTGATCCAATACTGCACTTGAAATAAACTCCTCGGCTGTAGAAAGAGGCCGCGCAATTATCCGCTGGTCCTTAACACGACAGTCTGGAAACTTTAGGTTATGTGTGTGGAACCACTGGATTTCAGCAAGAGAGGCATCTAAGTTTTCGCGGTCTTTTAAATACCTTTGAGCCCGAGCTACATCCAACCAATCCAAGCATCTATCAGCTTGATGGCTTGAACTGAGATTAAGCAAAATCGTCAACGTTTCTTGTTCATACCCATCAACACAAACGTCTTCTATATAGGGCATGAACATCTTTTTTAGAGCCGTTTGTTTTATTGCTTCGTCTTCAATTGCTAGTAGATCACTTAATTTCGTCATAATTACCACTCAGGTAGGTATACGCTTAAACCGTCATTTTCAGAGCACATTCGAGTCAGCTTTGTTTCGATGACACTTCTTAGGGTGAACGCCGATTCATGACTGGCAATTTTGGTATGCATCCGCGGCCTAATCGCTGCTTTAATTTCACCAAACTCATACAACCGATACACCTCATCCGTTGTGCAAGAAAGTAATGTAGAAGCTTCTAACGGGCTTAACAGCACATCGCCTACATTCCCTTTGCTGCTTGAAGGTAGTGTTGCCATTAACTTTGTAAAGTAGGCTAACACTTGAGTGAGCACGCTATTACGCTCTAACTGCCTACTTGGTAACTGGCGGCAATCTTTAAGCAAAGCGCCAAAAACCTCATTGAAAAACGTCTTTTTCCAATCTTTGATTCGAATGAGATCGGCTTTGTTTACCAACTCATCGAGTTCCTCCTCCAGCACTCTTGGCCAACAAGCACAATACTCAACAAATGAATCAAAACTGATGTTCTCAATATCGCCGTAACGATTAACGTACCATAGTAAAAAGCCATAGCGCTCAGAGAGCGTCATTTTAGCATTCAATAATCCCAAAGGTTTTGAGTCATTTCCTGACAACCATCGAGCAACCAGTAGCGCAGCCACTGGCGCATCTGCAACCGGTGAGTTGCGGAGTTCAAAACCGCATTCGCACAGGCTAATACTCTCAGTGGTTTGGTACTCCAATCTCGATTGGCACTCTGGGCAGTGATGAACCAATTTACAGCTATGGCGCTCACAAACTTGGTAAGAGATAAATTGCCACAGCTGGCGAATGTATGGGGCCTCACTAATACATAAGGGGCAAATAGGCGTGAAGCGTTTAGCAAGAAAAACAAAAGGATAATCAGAACCCAACCGATGAACGGCTTTGTATGCGGGAGAAAATTGAGCTTTTGAATGTGACAACGCAAGACGAAGTGCACCAAAGTTATTGAGTTTTAATTGGTTCTCAAGATGGATAAGCACTCGCACCCGCATTTGGCTTGTGGTTTGCGCGTGGTAGATATTGATTCGGTTGAGCTCAAGAGGGAAAGCACCGGGAATCGCTTCATGCTGATCCAACGTGTCAAACCAGATGTCTTCAGCAAAATGAGAAAATCGCTCGTAGCCTTGTTCTTGCGATAAGCGCAACAAGAAGCTTTCAAGCGATTCGTCAGGGTAAAGTTGAATGTCCGTTTTCACATACCACCATAATAAAACTTAGATTATCTAAGTTTTATTATGGTGGTGAATTTAAGTAAAAACCAAAAAAACCACTCGTTTTAACAACACTTTTTGCTTGGAGTCACATTTCTATGTCGTTTTTTTTGAAGACTTAAGAGAATAATATCTAAGAGAGGTTGAATATATAACTCCTCCTCTACGGCATTGGATTTATCAAAGTGCTCTAAGTGAAAACCAACGTGCTTGATTAAAGTTTTATACCAAGTGCTGTCTTTAAGGTTTCCTTCTACCTCTGCTATCTGTTCAAAACAAAACATCATTCGGGCTATATACCAAACATATTTGTCATAAATAGGATCCTTTTCATTTCTTGCATCTGCGATATAACCCTTAGCAAAGTCGGGGTGATCCATTGCTAGCTGTAAATATGTGTGATAAGCCGTGTCAGCAACAGATTTTTTCGCAATCTCTTTATTTTCTTGAATAGTCTTAGTTGCGACGCAAATAGCCCAAATAGCAACACCAGCACTTATTAAAGGAGAAAAAATTGTAGCAAGCTTAACTAATGTATCCATAATACCTCTTAATGTTTTCGAGCAAAGCCAGCAGGCTGAGCTTTTGTTTTTTTGTATTCTTTTACTCTTCGTCTAAATGCAGCAAGGTCAATATCAGCAGTACTAATCGCTATCTGGTTGGCTCCATGAGCATGCGAGATCAACTTATGGTAGCTCTCTTTATAAGGCGCCTGCATTGTAGAGCCACCATATTCGCCAGTATTGGTAATCACAATGTGCTGATACATGTGCCATTGAAGAGCGGAAGCCATATTGTCAAATGTATTTACATCTTTATTGTGTGCTGCAATTACAAACATATCAGTTTTGTCTCTCAAGTCAGCAGCTAATTGAATATCCGTTGCATCATAACAAATAGCGCCAGTTATCTTAAAGGGTCCTTCTGGACTACCCAAGATTTCAATGATGTGCTGACACGGTCTATAGCTCCTAACTCCTAACGATAATTCACCATCCGTCATATGGTATTTACCTTGATCTCGAATGCGCCACTGCATACCAAACTCGGCTTTGTCCGGAATTATCCAGCGAGCCTTGTTAACAATTTGGTCATCATGTTTAGTAAATACAAAACCAGCAAAAACTATAGCTTTAGTTCTGAGTGCTAGTCCTCGAATAATGTCCTCATCATCAGGATGAACAGCAACCTCAGAAAAAACGATCAAATCTGCTGTACTTTCGTAATCTCGCGATTCTGTTCTTAATTTTGCACTCAAGGTTTGTTCTGTTAACTTACATATCTCTGCCAAATGCTCACGGTGCTTCCATCTAATATTAGGATGATCGAGAGTTACATCAGATAAGTGAAAGTCTTTGTCCTTAGGAAATAACTGCTGCACTGTCACAACTCTGAATAGATCTTTCTTTAGCTCAGG
This sequence comes from Vibrio sp. NTOU-M3, assembly GCF_040869035.1. Lineage (NCBI taxonomy): Bacteria > Pseudomonadati > Pseudomonadota > Gammaproteobacteria > Vibrionales > Vibrionaceae > Vibrio > Vibrio sp. NTOU-M3. The sequence continues at coordinate 1,109,201 of NZ_CP162100.1, read as the reverse complement.
TCTATTCATAACCGTAGGTAAAGATGGTACATCAGAAGACCTACACACATAAGTCTCTAACTTTTCCAACCTCTTCTTCAAACAATTTGCAAAATCATCTAAGTTCTTAATAGAAAGTATCTCATCTTCTTCAATATATGAAGAAGAAAATCCTGGCCACTGAAGGCCATGTTGGAGCAGATGTGCAAACCAATCACTAATAGTACCGTACGTACCAACTATAGACTCTGGCGAATGCAACATTCCCATTCGTCTTTTAAGCCATTGAGTTCGAATTCCAGAATATTTTAGTTCATCCGGTTTCAAGTCATTTCTTTGTGTGTAATCAACATTACCTAGTGCAGCACCTCTTAGTAAGCTGCAAATCCAATAAACTCTCTGCTCATCAGTTTCAGTTAACTCTTCTGCATAGTCCGAAGAGCTAGTTAACCAGTCTGGCGTCTTATATCTAGGGTCAAAATAGTCTTGCCCTTTAGGTTCCAATTCGCATTTTATTTCTGTATAACTTTTCCAAATATCCCCCCAAGACTGGGTTCCATGTAAGTTAACTTTAATTTCATGAGGAGATCTATGTAACCACTCTCCTGGCTCACCATCTCTTATTTTTTTCGCCAATTCAATGCCTAATTTCAATAAAGAGTGCTCATACTTGAATGGGTTATCATCAAAGCTAGTAATTGATGAAAGAAAATGACTAGTACCACTAGGTTTAGTTTTTTTATTTAAAGTTGGAATGGCCCAACGATACTTTTCAAGATATCTTTCTGTGTTCACCCTTGACATTTCTTCCCAAAGAAAAAGCCAAAATTTACCGCCATGGAATGCATACATTTCTATAATTTTATCTAACGCCAGACTATGTTCAGAATGAGAAAGTAAAAATGTCACATTGCTTTGATAGTCATCATTGATTTGAGAGGCAAGCTCAAATAAATACCCATCATCTTCATCAATATCCATCAAGCGTTGCTTCATTAATACCTTATGAAGCCTTTCAATTCTTGGTGTAGTTTTCTTCGTATCAAAGAATGGCTGCTTAACAACAATAAGATAAAACAATGCTTGAGAGTTTATATATTCTGGAAGCCTAGCTCGACTTGATAAGATTTTCTGTGCAAGAGAGGTAATTAGGCTAATAAAATATTTATAATTTTTTACTCTACTAGAATCTAATTTTCGGTAAAGATCTACAGAGCTCCTAAATATATCAGACATGATATAAATCATGATATATTTATCTTCTACACTTCCTCTACTTAATACCCTACTTACTACCTGTTCGAATATTTTTTCATAAAGAGACACCGATGGATTTATTTCTATAGCTTTGCGAAGTAAAACCATCACGGATGGATCTTTCAACCAAGTTGACAGTAGCTTTTTAGCGATAACACGAGACTCATTATCTTGTTGAATTTTCTCTGTTTCTGACAAAATTTTTCTTTTTTCTATAAAAGTTGAACTTAATCTATTAGCAGAAAACTTTCTAATTGATTCAATTTTAATAGCATTGCCTACACTAAGATCTGAGAATTCTTTTTCGAATTCTTGGAGAACATCATCAGATTCTATTTGAAGTAATTGTTGGAGTGCAGGTATACTTGACTCTAGGGTATCTCTATCTGGCACACCAGATGGGCCAATATGATCTTGTAATTCGTTAACCCTATTTGTCAAACTACTCCAATTATCTAAGTCTGCTAGTTCGAAAACTTGAGTTTTAGAATCATTTATTTTTAATACTTGTTGTTCTGAAGCAGTGTCATCACTATTTTGATGCAAATCTTCATCTAAAAACTCTTGAACAAAATTTTCAATAGTGTTCTTTATATGTTCTTTATCTATAGACTCACCAGAAACTACAAATCGAAGGTCATCAACATACCTACAGTAGTCATGTAATTTAATTTTACTGTCACTTATTTCACTTCCTACTTTTTCTACTATTTTTTCATCAAAGCCAATCAAGTACGCATTAGATAAAGCTCCTGAAGATGCTAAACCTTGCGGTAAACCTACCGATGTTGGTATATCTAAACTATCAGCAATTTTTTTTGAGTCTGTTGACCAGTCCCAACTAAATACACTCTTTGCTCTAATCCAAAACATTGAATCATGCACATAGTTTGATTTATTCTCATTCTCATAATGTTTCGATGCTATTCGTTCCAGCTGGTCAAATAACAAATCTATTTTTATTGAGCCAAAAAAGTTTTTCAGATCTATATTTACGATATAAACTTCGTCAGCAGTACTCACTTTTTTTTGTGTCTCTCGACCAATTGATATAGGTCTTTGTAAAAAAGCTCGATAGTCAGAAGAGTATTTCCTATAAAATTCACTCCCTCCCCATCTAAATCTAGCAACGCCGTTTTCCCAATCACACAACAAACGGTTACCATAACTTACGACACAATTAGTAATATGATCTGTATAGTCTTGCTCTATCAGGGAACAATTTTTTTGCCTTGTTTCAAGGGCATCTGCAAGACACATTGTAATTGCAGTTGCAATAGTCTGGTCTTCAATATCAATATTCGCTAATGGCCGAAGTTTTCGATCTTCTTTCTTTTGAGTCCACTTTGGTTTTTGACTTTTCTTTGCCTTTTCAATAAACCACTTTGCAGATTTAGGTGCAGGGATTAAATGCAATTCATTATTGCTAAAATTAGGTTCTTTAATTTTATTTGACCAATAATCAATCTTATTACCAATACTAAAAGTAGTATTATCTAACGACAATAAGTCAGCATACCAGTTATGGCTTCTAATAAATCCATCAGACTTTTTCCATGCTAACCCTAATATATACTTATCACTTATATAGGACCATTTTGGCTGAAGATTGTAATATTTTCTATCAAGTAATTTCATTTTCTATCAATTAAATCCTATGCACTCTGGCTATCTGCAACCACGGCATTCGCGTTCACTTTGCGAATCACCCCAAACAACTCCACTACGGTGCCTTCATCAAAAAAGCCGTAGGCGCTTTCGCCGTGGTTATCAGTAAAGGGTGGCTCGAAAAGTTGTGACATATCGAGAATCCCGTTGTTGACGAGGTAATCGATCACTTGGTCGATGAATTCAATCTGTTCAGCGTTATAAGACGCTTCATCGAGAAAGGCACTAAATGCTTCTCTAGCCGCATTCTGATCTAAACCGACTAATTGGCGAATAAAGGTACCTAGAGGCTTCTCTTGTAAGATTTTCTCACGGTAAGTTTCAACATCGCTAATCCCACTCGCTTCCAATAGCAATCCTTCTAAAACATCCAAATCTGCTTGTGTGATGGCCTTATTGCGCTTTAACTTTTGGATTGTTAAATGATCTTGGTGGCCTTTAATATAGAGCTCAATTTTTTTGCGGTACTGGGCCAAATCAACACTCGGGCTCTTGTATACGTTGGTCACGTCATGGACACCTTGAACTTCGTCTTCAAAGTTGGTGTACACCATCTCTTTTTTATCTTTGTCCAACGCAAACATGAGATTGCGTAATTTACGGCGTAGCTCTTCCAGCGTGACTAAGTGGATGTCTTGCCAAAATTCTTGAGTCTGAACATCTTGAATGAGCGCTAACTGAGCCTGTACTGCTGGAATGGTTGATTTGGCTTCTAACTGCTCGGCGAACTCGATCACTCTTCCACGAAGCGTTTCAGCGATCATCCCTTTCTCTAACAGGTCTAACTGCATGGTTAACACTAAGCTATCAAAGCGGTGTGATAGGTGATTAAGTTGCTCATCAGAATTAAAGGCTTCCGCTTCCGTTGGCAGCTGTGAAATCTGATCCTCTAGCTCAGTAAACTTCGCATCATCAATGCTATCCCAATACTTACGGTCTAAAAACGGCTCAATCGCTCGACGCTTCGGCCTTACGATAAAGTTATCGAGATTCATCCCGCTGACAATGTGATGCAACATATCCAGTTGGTAACGGTTTAACTCAGAATAGCGCTCGCAGTCTTCTGGGTTTTGTTCGCGGAAATCTTCATTATTCAACTTGCTGTTAAGTAATGTGCTGAGTAAAACGCGTTTTTCGAACACCTGTTGAGTCACGGGTTTCGCGACGCCTACAGGTAAACCTTCCGGGTTCGCATCGAAGTATTCAAAGTTCTGACAGTAATCAAACACCTTAAACGTTTTCTTATCGTCATTCGGACCAAACAGGTCTTTACACAAACGTGTTCCGCGGCCAATCATCTGGGTGAATTTGACTTTAGAGCGCACCACTTTGTAGAACACTAGGTTAACCACTTCAGGCACGTCGATCCCGGTATCAAGCATGTCGACCGAAATAGCAATCCGGCAGGTAGGGTTTTTCGGGTCAAAGTCTTTACGTTCGTTCTCGTCGCCGCTGAATTCATCAATTAAGCTTTGAGCATAAGTTTCTTTGAAGGTGATCACTCGCGCTAGCTTGCCAGCCCACTTGGGATAGTTCTTATTGAACATTTTCTCAAGGAAAAGCGCATGATCATTGTTAGCAGCAAAGATGATGGTTTTGCCAATCACATCACCACCTTCAACATGGATACCGCCACGTTCGTCTTTACTCATTAACTGAGCAAACATCTTCTCGGCAGTATCTTGGTTAAATAAGAACTTGTTAACCTCCGATGGCAATACTTCATCTCTGTCTTGCAGCTCAGCTTTGTTTTCCCACTCTTCTTGCTCTTCTGGTGATAAGTCTTTGTACTTCACACCTTCACGTAGGAACTTGGTCGCGACAGAAATCTTGGTTGGCGGCACAAGAAAACCTTGGTCATACGCTTTTTCGTCTTCATAAGCGTAGGTTGGCATTCCTTTTTGCAGGTCAAAAATGCCATAAGTGTCTTTTTCAACTTCATCTTTGGGGGTCGCGGTTAAGCCCACTAAGAAGCCATCAAAATACTCAAAGATTTGACGATATTTAGAGTAGACCGAACGGTGCGCTTCATCCACCACGATTAAATCGAAATGACCGACGCCAAAGGGTCGCTCATTCGCGCCACGATCAAGCAAATTCTTCATGGTTGGGTATGTCGAGAAGTACAAACGACTATCAATGTTGTTTTTGCTTTGGCTGGAGTCAAGAATTGAGCAACTGACACGAGGCAGTAGCTTAACAAAGTTCTTCTTGGCTTGGGTCAGTAGTGCATTACGGTCAGCAAGAAACAGAATGTTCTTAACCCAATTATTCTTCACCAATAAATCGACAAGGCTGATCACGGTACGAGTTTTGCCCGTCCCCGTCGCCATCACGAATAGCCCTTTGCGCTCATGTTCTAGCTCAAAGTCTTGCAATAGTTTGGTGATGGCCGATTTTTGATAATGGCGGTTGGTGATGTCGTTGTTAATCACCAGATTGCTGTTCGGTTGGCCATTTTCAAAGAAAGGTTTGCGGTCGGTGCGGCGTTTTACCATAAGCTCAAGTTCGGCTTTGGTGTAAAAGCCTTGAACTTGACGTGGCGAGTAAAAATGGTCATCCCACAGATACGTTTCATAGCCGTTGGTGTAAAAAATCACCGGACGCACACCACACTGTTTTTCTAAACAATCGGCGTAAAGCTTGGCTTGTTGTTGCCCATCTTCGGCTCGGCGGTGAGTGCGTTTGGCTTCAACAACCGCTAACGCTGTACCGTCATCTCCCCATAGAACGTAGTCAACAAAGCCATTGCCATTAGGGTTGGCCTGCGAAATGGGCATGCCAGATACAGGGTATTCACGGTCTCGCTTATGCTCGAGTTTCCAACCTGCTTCATGGAGAAGCACATCAATAAGATACGTGCGTGTTTCTGCCTCGTTATAATCGTGGGCATCGGTGACTTTTTGCGCACTTTGCTTGGCGTGTTCTATCTGCTCCAGTAAGGTTTGGTTTGCGGCTTTGAGCGCCTCGTTTTCTTTGAGCTGCTTGAGGTAAGCGTCACGCCCGACTTTATCCTCTTGCTCTAGCAGCTTCTCTAGCTCTTGAACCCGTTTGATGCTGCTTAGTGCTTTGGTCGCCACTGCCGCATCAATTGAGACTTGTTGCGGGATCAACGCTTCATCAAAAGGCGGAACCACAAACTGACTGCGATCAAGATTAGGGGTGTAAGTGCGAATAAACCAATACAGTACATGGTGCAGCTCTTTCACCGCTTGCAGGGCATCACGCTGTGGCAGTGTGGTTTTGCTGTGTACCGCCTCGTTACCCAGCTTAATCACCAGCTTGAGCTTAGGAAATAGGTTGGTGGTGAGGCTTTGCTTAAAGCCACTGTCATGGATCAGCGACATTAAAGTCGCATCATGGCGAGGACGGGCTAGCCAGTTATCAATGTCAAATACGGTTTCAACCATTAACTCCAAGGCATTGCGGGCATAGAAACCAGCAATGCGCGGATCGGTCTTGATGTTGCGCTCCGCATTTTTGGCGCGAGTTTGTATTTCGGCACAACGCGTGGTGTATACATCGCTGCCACCGCTGCGGGCAACGTCCATAAACGCAAAGTTACTCTTGTGAACAATAGAGCCTTGAGCGTCTTTTGAATCAACCGTCTCTGACATTGAAATTCCTTTTTATATCATTATTCTTTTTAGTATTCGTTATAGTGTTAGCTCGCCTTTAAAGGCTTTTTGCATAAGGGCGTTGAAAGCTTGATCGGCAAATTTAATTTGCTGTTGGTTATTGCTCAGTTCAACTCTTAGTTTCAGATAAATACGTTCAAATTTTTGTTGTAACTCCAAAGGAGGAAAAATTATTTGAAGAGTATTTAACTTCCCTTTCGAGATGTTCTTCATTGAGCCGCCAGAACCGGATGAAAGTTTACTAATTTCCTTTCTAACACCAGCTTCGCATAACTGTTGCCATATGAATACTGGAGAAAGTGACTTCTCGTCTTTCCATACAAAACGCCATAGCTTATCGGGTAGAACTAAGCCTGTATGCTCATCAAAAACCATTGTTGTCGCACCTACCAACTCTGTCGTATTAGCCCGGCTAAATAACAAATCTCCTGCTTTAACAAAGTGCTCAACTTGAGGTTCATAATCATTAGGCAGTGGTTTAGACTCTCTAGGCTTAAATTCACCTGATGTTACAGCGCTAATCTTTAGAACTCGATTTTTGTACTCTGTATTTTGGTCATCAGCAGCAACTAAGCTTTTCCCACCTAAGAACTCATCGACAATTGCTGACAGTTGTGTTTTATCCCACCCCTTCGGGTTCGTTACCGGATCACCAAACATATCAATAAACACTGACTGAGCGAGGCTGTTTAGCTCTTGCTCCAAAAGCTTACCGTATTTACGCAGTTGGTCGGCTTTTTCGAGCACCGCCGCGATTTTCTTTTGGGTTTCTAGTGGGGGGAGTGGGATTTGTAGCTGTAAGAACCTCACTCGATCTAAGTTTGAAATATTTGTGGTTTTCTTTCCTAGATGACGAATGCGCTCTTGAGTCTCATCCATAGATAAAAATCTAAATAAATAATCGGGATCAATTAGCTCAGATTTAGGGCGTAACAGTGAAATGAAGCCACCAATAGTTGATTTGTATCGCGTTTTTACAACACGCACACATTTTCCAACCAACTCCCAACTATTGGCGGTTGAAATAAGAATATCACCTTGATTTACATATAATTCATCACGCTTAACGAAGCTTGATGGGACTGCTAGCAAATCACTTTCATCAAGCTCTTTTTGGATGTTTTTTGTTCGAAGACATACTACTGATTCACTGCTACCAACCTCAACCTTATCATCAGGCTTAAACGTAATACCTCGGTGAAAAGTCAAGACAGAATCTAAAGTTACTAGCTTCATTTAAGCAACCCTTCTAACTCAACCACACCCTTCGCCATCTTCTCTTGCAGGGTTTTAATTCGCTTCAGAATATCTTGCGGCGCATCGTATTGTACCTCTTCATACACCACTTCTTTGTAGCGGTTGATGCTTAGATCGAAGTCGTTATTGGTGATGTTTGATACCGGCACCATAAAGCTCTGCTCGGTTCTCTTACGCTGGTATTCTGGGCTATCGCTGTTCGGCGTATTGTCGGCATTGGTGAGGGTTTTAAAGCGAGCGATGATATCGGCAATATTGCTTTGCTCGTGCGTGGGTGTTTCACCATCCTTGAAAAGCGGTGAGCGCTTATCATCCAGTGAGTAACCATCGGCCTGCATATCGTAGAACCAAACGTTATCTGTACCGCCACTGTTGGTTTTGGTGAAGATAAGAATCGCAGTACTTACTCCTGCATACGGCTTGAACACCCCTGAAGGTAAAGAGATCACCGCTTCCAGCTTCTGCTCGTTAACGATTTTCTCACGAATGCTCTTATGAGATTTGGTGGAGCCAAAAAGAACGCCATCCGGCACAATCACCGCTGCTCGGCCACCGACTTTGAGCATACGCAGAATCAAGGCTAAAAACAGCAGTTCAGACTTTTCGGTTGGACCCTTCTGTTTCACCTCAACTTGAATTTCGTTGCCCTGTTCATCGATTTCGGTTTTGAACTTAGGGGCCGATTTTTTAACAATAGGGTTCTTACCCAGTGCACGCAGCAAATCTGGTGCGACGATGTCAAAATCCACCGAGCCTTTGAATGGGGGGTTAGCCAGGATGAGGCTGTAGGCTTCTGAGATATTCTCATTGCCTTGATCTTGCAAGCTATCACGGTAATGCACCGATGGGTTCTCAATCCCATGCAGTAGCATGTTCATGACACCGATGCGCAGCATGTGTCTATCAAAGTCAAAGCCAGTAAACATTTCATTATTAAAGTGCTTACGGTTTTCCGGTTTGTTGACTTCTTTCGCGTGATGCTCTTCAACGTACTCAACCGCCGCCATCAAGAAACCACAAGTCCCTGATGAGGGATCACAAATGGTATCGCCCACTTTGGGCTGCATTAACTCGACCATCATTCGGATGATATTTCGTGGGGTACGAAACTGACCGTTTACACCCGATTGTTGCAGCTTACCGAGCAGGTATTCGTATAAATCGCCCTTGGTGTCTTTGTCGTCCATGTTAATGGCGCTGAGCAATTGCACGACCTGATCGAGTAGTTTGGCCGATGGGATCATGAAAATCGCATCTTTCATGTGCTCGGCAAAACTACCTTCGTTTTGCAGCGTTTTGATTTTGGGGAATACACGATCACGGACGACTTCCATCATGACGTCTGGATCTTTATCTTTGAAGTTACTCCAGCGCAGGGCTTGCTCGTCTGGGCCAAAGGTTGGGTTAGTTAGCGGTAGACCTGTGGCTTGGCTACGACGCTCTGCGGTCTTTTGCAGTTCGTCTAAACGACGAATAAACAGCAGGTAGGAGATCTGCTCAATCACTGAGATGGGGTTAGCGACGCCGCCTGTCCAAAACATTTCCCAAACTTGGTCGATCTGATTACGAATTTTGCCTGTTAGCATGGTGATTCTCTTTGGTAAATTGTTCGTCTCTTAACAGCAAGAAAACAACTTAATGATGTATCGATTTATCGCACGATTTTACCATACAAACTCAGTTTTACGTTAATGTGCATCACATTGAATTAATTATAAATAAAAGTGCTATTTTTTATTCAGTTAGCTAGTATCTATTGCATCGATTTTTGTGAGAAAGTGAACGACGATGACAAGAGGAACGCAGCTCAAAATATACCTAGCGAATGGCTCTGTAACAGGTATTCGACATGCGGAAATTGTCAACTGGACAGGTCAAGCGATTGCCGTACCCAGAGTACACATCAAAGAACTCTCTGAATGGGAAGAAACTCATCGCCCCGGCGTATATTTTTTATTCGGATACAATGCAGAGAGTGGTAATAGCCTTGTTTATGTTGGGGAGGCTGAGCACATTCAAAAACGATTGTCGCAACACTTAGCGGGCAAAGAATTTTGGAATGAAGCGATTTGCTTTACCAACAAAGATGAAAACTTAACAAAAGCACACGTTAAGTATCTCGAAGCTCGTTTAATCGAAATCATCTTAGAATCAAAACGATACGATCTTGATAATGACAAGCTACCGCCTGCGTCCTCACTACCCAGAGGCGAAAGGGATGCAATGGAGACATTCATTGATAATATTCGGACTGTTATTGGTTCCCTAGGTCATAAATTATTGGAGCCAAGGGTATCTCTAACCTCTCATCCTCAAACAAACGAACCAGAAAATACTGTATTACAGCTTAAGGTCAAAAAAGTGGATGCTAAAGCAATGCTCACTGATGAAGGCATTGTTGTGTTGAAAGGCTCTCAAGCGCTAACCACCGTACAGCCTAGTTTGTCTAAAGGCTATGCGAGGCTACGCAGTAACCTCAAAGAAAAAGGGATTCTGACGCCATCAGGCGATCATCTCGTCGCCTCTGAAGAGATTCTCTTTACAAGTGCCTCGCAAGCCGCCGCCGTCTTACTTGGTTATCCTTGCAGCGGCCCCGATTACTGGAGAGACACTTCTGGTAAAACGTTGAAAGAGATTGAAGCCGAATCCGTTTAAGTGAATGCGGCGATGACACGTTGTTTAAACTGTCCCAATCGCAATTCGTCATATAACGCGGCCTTGTCTGAATTATTTGAATCAATGACATCGGAAATATTTTCCCAACTCAGTGTGCTCGGTTGGGAATAACTTGATTGGATTCGATCACTTAGCGTGCTTGATAATGAAATAGGTTCATCGACAGCCTTCTGCGCACTTTCTTCTTGTTTAAGGAACATACAGCTATCAGGAATATCCTGTTCAATTCTTTCAGCAAACCCAATCAAACTTTCTTCAGCAAAGGTATACAACCATGCTTCTTGGTTCAGTGAGTCGTTAACTCTTAATATTCTTCCAAGGACCTGTCTGAAATAGAGTTCTGTTTTCACTGAGCTCATATGACAGCAAACCTGAAGCCTTGGGATATCGGTACCTTCACTTATCATCCCAACACTGACTATCCACTGAACATTCGAGTGTCGAAAAGATTCAATTTCACTTAGTGGGTTTACATGGTGATAAGTCACAATGCTGGCTGATTGATTAAACCGCTCGACCAAGCGTTTTTGAATATCTTTCGCGTGCTTGATAGAAGCAGCGACCACTAATCCACCTGCGTTTGGAGAAAACTGCCTGATCTCTGCTAACTTTTGGCAGCCACTACTCAAGATGTAATGCATCGCTTCTTCATTGTGAATGACGCTTTGATAAGAAACATCTGATTGTTTAAGGCATTCCAAAATGGACGCAAAATGTTGTCTATTGCCGCCAGACGTAATACTCAAATGCTCGTTATCGATTAAGGCAATGTTCGGTTGGCGACAAACTCCGTCTATAACAGCTTGCTTTAAACCATATTGATAATCGCAAATAAGCATCCCTTCCGGGTCAGAATATTCTGCCATCACAATCGGCAGTCTATCTGAACGCCAAGGAGTGCCTGATAATGCCAGCGTATATCGTGCAAGTCCTTGTATCTTTGAAACTATCTCTACACCCCAAGAGTTTGATCGACCATCTTCTTCAAAAGAACAATGATGAATTTCATCAAATACGACTAAGACTCGATGTTTGCTGATAGTGTTCCAAAAGTTATCGTCAAAAAAACGGATCGATTGGTAAGTATAAGATCCTCCCAGAGAACCTAACCCTCCGTTAAATGAGCACTCTAATTTCCATGCAAACGTTTTTTGCATCCCTTCAGCTACGGACAAAGATGGCGAAAAACAGAGCACTAAGTCAATCATACCTTCTTCAAATAACCGTCTTGCCACCTCGGCAGCCATAACGGTTTTACCTGCACCCGGAGTGGCTTGGCAGAAGAAATGCGGTCGACTATTGGATGCAAATTTCTTGATGGCCAGCTGTGCACAGTCGGTTTGCCACACTCTTAACATTGTTGAGCCTTGTCTTGTGCCACTTTGATCCAATTGGTTAGTGCATTGATTTTGCCTAATAACTTGGCTGATCGCTCTCTCGCTACGTTAAATAAGGGTTGCATCTTTTGTTTACTGTGTGGGAAACGCGTCAATAGCGACTGATATTCCTCTATCTCTCCTAGCGTAATCTCAAGCTCTCCTTCATATTGTTTTTTCTCTTGCTCCAATACTGTTAGAGGTGTATCAGCAGTTTGAATCGCTATTGGATCAACGTTAGCTTTACTCTTTCTATCCGCTCGGGGCTCGACTGTGAGCGCTTTGAACTCACTAGTCTGATGGTAACGTTTCAATCTGTGAGTCCCAATAGTGGAAAGCCAACCTTTCTCCTCAAATGATAGCAGTTGCTTATAAATATACTTTCGAGCGTCATCCTTACTCGGGAAGATCACACTACTGTTTAGTAAAGCATCCCTAGCATCTATAACTGAAAAGTCATCCATTCCTTTTTCAATCAACAGGTTAAACATATGGGGATTAATTCTGATTACTTTCTTCATATTACTAGCACAATCAACAAAAACTTAGGATTGCTAAGTATACAAAAATAAGTAAAACTTAGACAATCTAAGTTATCTATAGGTACAAAAAAAGAATGTCTAAGTGGAAAACCCAATCCCAGCGAGGCTCAAAGCAGCGCGTAAAAAAGCCAAAATCACCCAAAAAGACTTGGGTGTGAAAATTGGTATGGAACAAAGCTCTGCAAGTGGACGGATGAACCATTATGAAAAAGGTAGACATGTACCCGATCTTGGCACGCTCGAACGAATGGCTGAAGAGTTAGACGTACCACTAAACTACTTTTTCTGTAGAAACGAATTAAGCGCGGAACTGGCTTGCGTGATTGACAAAATGAGTGATGAAGAGAAAGCGGTGCTGTTGGATAGCCTAAACCGTGAAAAGTAGCCTCTAAGTTTTAAGCCCATTTTTACTCAATAGCATGCTCAACGGAATGGCGTCAGTAAAACGAGGAGCCACTATTTTATCTTCAGTGGTGATCGCATTTAAGTTGTAAACAGAACCAGAGTCAATTTGATGAAGACTAAGCTGCTCTAAAGGACGATCAAACGGGTTATCTAGGTAGGGGAACTTAAATACAAAAGTGCGTGACAATATTGCTCGGTCGATCGTATCCGCATTGTCGTTGAAGCTCATAAGCAACGCGTCTTTCAAGAAGTGTTTTAACGCTCGACATTCTCCTCGGCACATTGCAAACAAAGGATATAGCAGTTCATTCTTTGTAAGTACTGGTGGCTCATCAAAGCCCATCCTTGAACTCAAACCCGCGACAAATCTGGCGAAATGCTTTTTTTGTTCTAAGTCAACCCCATAAGATGCCGTTCTACTCGAATGACTATTCGCTTTCAACAACTTGAAATAATGTATCTTTCTCCTCCAGCTTAGCCGCGAGTTCCATTGTGGTTCTGTCGCTATCACATCAGCATAAGGCATACCCACTAGCACAAACGAGACTCTTGCTTCTTCACTTATATATTTGAATGTGTTGGCAATAACTTGTCTCTGTTCTGCGGTTGAAAACTCAACAAGCTCTTGAATTTCATTAACAATAATCAGCTCAACAGATTTACGTTTAAGTTGCTTTACAACCGCTTCGCCAAGCGCAATTTCATTACGTCGCCGAACCCCTCTTCCTCCTGATTTACAATCTAAATCAACCAAAAATTGGGTCAGCGTATTCTGTTCATTGATACGGCTTGGTACTCTAGTGCTTAATACTGGCTGCTTTTCCCAAGTTGAACCTGATTGAAAGCGTGATAAGTAGTGGTTGATCAGAGCCGTCTTTCCACTTCCGGCCTCACCAGTTAACAAGAAAGACTCTGGTTCACCACCTAAAGAGTGATTGAAACGAAGTTGATCGAAAATGGAGTAGATTTCAGTTATCGCGGGATACTCGATAAAGCTGGTTTCAAAGGACTTTAGCTGCTCAAGCTGCTTTGGTGTTAAATTCAAATTAATACCCTTCAATATCTTCAAAATCATCGTCATCTAAGTGCTCTGAGGCATCGGAAACAACCTCAGATTTGAGCCTAACAGGAGTCACGTTGATCGAGCTTGGTCCCTCAGATCCGACATCATTAAACTTTGCTAATTTCGAAGTGTTACCTGTTTTAGGAAGATTGGGCTTGCTACTTTTAACACGACGGAATCTATCGGTTTCTTCCTGGATACGTTTTTTCATATATAGAAATGTATCCGCAAGAGCCTCATCATCAGCAAGATCCTTGGTGTTCAGTCTGCGTACTTTTTGTATGCGCTGGTGTTCAAAAAGTGAAAGTCCGTTTGTATACCCGCTGTTGTCTACTGCTGGAACTTTTATGTACTTCTTTTCTGATTCTAGGTAAACATGAATGTAGCTGATATCAGAAGGATCTGTTTTTGTCTTAACAAAGAGCTTGTTGCCATTATTAGGTGTGCAATATTTCCGGTATTCAATAAGCTCGGCGGACTGATAGCGTAAGTTATGCAGCCTGATCCCGGCCACTCCAATCGTCCTGTGTCTAAGCAATCCTAACTCTACTCTGAGTTGCTCCTTCTCAGCACCATCATAGTAAGACGGCGTCCATTTCGATTGGTGCCACTTGTGGTATGGGATCTCGCGCTCTCTAGAATCAGGCGTCATGTGGTAATAGTCGACAATCCATTTATGAAGTAATTCAAGAAATACCGATACCCTGACCACCGCATCCTTCTTTGGATTGTAATCTTGTAGTTGAGTAGGATTGGTGAAAGTTTTTCCAGGCAGCGCGTTAACTAACCCTTTATTCATTTGATCGAACAACTTTTCGATCCCTGACTTTTGCCAAGGCTTCGCTGCTTGACTGTATTGAATGTCTGACACCAAAGGCCTTAACGAATCTTCCAAGCTTTGACTCCAAAACTCGGTAGCGTTATCGACAACTAAACAATCAATCTTACCGTGGCAAGGCCACTCATTCTCAATCGATGGATACTTTGCTTTAAGCCAGCTTTTCTCCAAAAGTGAATTCAACAGAGCCTTTCTAACAGAGTCAAAGCTTGGCTCTCTAAAGTTGATACTGAAACCAACAATGCACTTACTGAAACGGTCATAAAGCATCGTCAAATAGGGGCGGCCCAAAGGAATATCTAGCTCATCGTCAATCAAAATCACTGGAACTGGGGTATGGTCAATTTCGACATATTCCATTGGTTTGGTCGCAGCCACTTGCTGACCAACCGACCGATACTCCCGATCTGCATATCGTTTACCAAATCTCGCAATCGCCACTTCATAAGGGGGTAACTCATTTATTCGATTGTAAAATGCACGCTGGCTAATCGGCTTGATTTTTCCTTCAACAATCTCTCGATTTATTTGAATTACTCGACTCTTATAATATCGGTATGCTTCTGCAACACTAAGTCGTTCACGTGTCAGGTATACGTTCTGAATTGCCTCGTCAATCAAGGATTGCGAATCGATTTCTTTCTGGCGGTTGCCCTTAAACGTATGCTTCGGAATAAGTGCCCATGGTTCTCTACCTGCTTCAGAGTAGGATTTTTTCCAAGTTGCTACAGTCCGCCAACTAGGGGGAGTAAGCTGTAATTCTGACTCAACGAGACTTAAGATGGGGTTCAAGTTTTTCTCAGTCCACCCACCTTTCAAGCGCTTCTCCACAAAAGTAATCACTTTTATGCGGCGAAGAACCTCTTCCTGAATTTTTGCTGGCAAGCTATCTATGGTCGATGATATTTCAATGGGTTCTAGAATTAGCTCTTTTGGGAGCAATTGCGATTCTTCTTCTGACGCTTCAAACTCATCAAAGAACCCAAATATATTATTAGAGTCAGGTGGCATAGTTAGCACCAAACGCAAGTTTCTAGACCAAAGCCAATCGTGTTGAGGTCTGTTTTAACGTGCCCCGAAGAGATCCAAGGTAGAGTAGAGATAAGTGTGTCTTGCTCTGATAGACCAAAATACAAAGACACCTCTTGCAACTTCACCATTTGCTTGCGTTGAATAAATGCCAAAACTCGCTTTTGAAATTCGGTCACTGTGCGTAATCCTGAGTAGCGGTGTAACAACTTAAAGTTATCTAGCGTTGGCCCCATCCTGATTTGCTTCTCAGTAACTAAAACTAGCCGTCTGTTGAACTCACTCAACGCTACTCTCTGCTTTTCTTCAAAGCGCTCCCTAAAATCAGGTTTAAGAATCTGGCTAGAGTGTTTGACCTCGAAGAATGTTGATTGCCCCTTGTGATCCGTCACTAAAAAATCTGGGGTATATCGACATTTACGATTATTGAATTGGTAATGAAAGCCAAAAGGTTGAGAGATAAAACTTTTGATGTTTGGGTTGTATTCGAGGTGAAAACAGAAATCGAACTCCAGAATAGAGAGAGTACGAATAACAGCATCATTCTTCAAGCTCATGAACTTACAGATGTTGTGTACGTGAGATGATTTCTTAGTTTGATCAAACATAGCCAAGTCACTTTTGTTGTAAACATACAACAAAAAATAGTCTATGAAAGCTTATAATGCAAATTTGCAAACTATTCTGCAATTTATGCGAACATATGTTGCAAACATCAGATGGGCGAAGGCCCCAGCCACATCCCGGCACACAAGTCACACGCTGCGGCTGCTTCCTTCCGGACCTGACCGAGTTCACGAGCTATTGTTGCGGGAGGACCAGGGCCTCCATCGATTTGTTTTCTTCAGTTTCCCGAAGAGTGCGGAGATTATTCATTATCACGTGATGCAATGCAAGGGCTCAATCGCAATAAATGCCTAATTCAGCGCTAAGTGGGCAGCAAATAAGCAAATTAGACTAATCTAACTACTTCTCGCATGAAACGCAGCCGGTATTCAAAAGCATTATTCCCCATCGTACTCTTCAGCAGAGCGCAAAATATAGTCTGTCATCCATGCCGTGCCTAATAAACACAACCAAACAACAAACACGGGATTAGGAACATCGATTGACGGAGTCACAACAAGTGCGGCAAAGCCAACGGTAGGAAGCGTCCAGCACAACAGTTTGTTCCATCGAAAGCTGGTTAGTTTTGTCAAACTTTCCATTGAGGCCATCATACCTGTGATGCTTAACGCGACTAATACCGCATAAGACAAATCAGCCAACCACAAAGGGATTATCAGAGCTAACACCCACCAACTGTGTTTGTATGAAGGCTTCCAATGAGAAGCGGCCCACCAGATCACGATAACAGACGCTACCTGCAATACTGTTACCAGTGGGGTACCTGATAATTTTCCCGCAGATTGTGTCACCATAATGCCCACTTCCAACGTCAACACTATTAATGCAGCCGTTAATACAACACCAATACTGCTGCGCCTAGAAAAAACCACCATCAATAATGGGAATAGAATCCACACACTCACAGAAAGGGGAATAGGTTGATAAGGTAGAGTTAGCCCATACAACGTCATAGCCGCAAGCAACACCAAGCCTTTAATACCGCCATAGGGCAGCATCCACAAAGCAGGAATGACCATAGCCAGTACTGGGATATCTCCCTGACTGAGACTAAAAGCTCGAGCACACACGATAGCAAGTAACGTGGTTATCACAAATTGTAGTGTAGAAAATACCATGCCCTCTCCTTTTGATACCCTTTGTGCTTCAATATTCCATCAAAGCGACAAGCCAAGTATCCTTACTTGGTTAACGACTTAGGACAAAACCAGTATGGATCAATTTCTCTCACAAATCTTTGCTGTGATTCACCAAATTCCCTATGGGAAAGTAACAACTTACGGTGATATTGCAAAGATGGCCGGCTATCCGGGTTACGCTCGTCACGTTGGTAAGGCATTAGGAAATCTTCCTAAAGATAGCAAGTTACCGTGGTATCGAGTCATTAATAGTCAAGGACAGATCTCTTTGACAGGGAATGCAATGGAACGACAGAGAAATGCGCTACAAAGCGAAGGGGTTGAAGTCAGTGAAGTGGGAAAAGTAAGGCTGAAAAACTACAAATGGCAGCCCTAGAGCTGCCATTTTATATTGAATAAGGTGTTAGGTTAGCCTCGAACACCAACCAGACGTAAGTCTACTTTCTGCGTCTGGTTTGCATCTGTGATCACAGGGTAAACCGTATCAGTTGTAAAGCGAAGTTTTCCATCAACTTCGATGCGAGCGCGAACGCTGTATGTATGACGTGCTTCGATTTTGTTCTGATCATAAGCAAGATCAAAATTGAAAGGCACCTGCGCACCATTTGTTTCAAAACGATGTTTAGCAATCACTTTTGATGGTGCATCTGCTAAAGAAATATCTTCAAGGGTAACAGTGACGATAGCGCTATCTGGTAAAGCAATACGCTCACGGTATGCAATCGTACCTGTAATAGATTGTACTTTCGCCTCATCAACATTTGAGTCTGATGATGACTGACAACCAAATAGAGCCAAACCAAATACAACCGACATTATTGCTACTAGTGCCTTTTTCATAAAGCCTCTCTTCAATTATTTAATTCAGGCAGATTATAGGTATAGAATTTGCTCTTGTCATGAACAGTTTTTATCTATTGACGAGATTTTGACTCTGTTATTTTTCTCGTATCAAAAATAAGAACATTCAATCCTGCTACTTATAAATCAAACATTTGTTTTCAACTCGTACAAAACCGTACAATAATAAATAGGTCAAAAGCAAACGAGAATCGACATGAGTAAACCACTAACCGAACTGCTAAACCTGTTACAACTAGAGAAACTGGAAGAAGGTTTATTTCGTGGCCAAAGTGAAAACCTTGGCTTGCCTCAGGTTTATGGTGGGCAAGTCATTGGACAAGCACTTTCTGCAGCCCGTTATACCGTCGATCCCGATCGCACTGTACACTCATTTCACAGCTACTTTCTCTATCCTGGCGATCCTGAAAAACCCATCATCTATGATGTTGAAAATTTAAGAGACGGGAAGAGCTTCAGCACAAGACGAGTAAAAGCAATTCAAAATGGCAGACCCATTTTCTATCTCACGGCCTCTTATCATGGCGAAGCGCCTGGATTTGAACACCAAAATGCCATGCCTGATATCCCCGGCCCAGAAAACTTTGCATCAGAGTCTGAACTAGCAGCCCGGATTTCTGATTATTTACCAGAAAAAATCAAGAAAGTATTTTGTGGTGAAAAGCCCATTGAAATGCGTCCTGTAACCGTAGTTAACCCGCTCAAACCTCATAAGGCGGAACCAAAACAGTATTTATGGATCCGTGCAAATGGCGAGATGCCAGACAACCAATTGATTCATCAATACTTGTTAGCTTACGCATCCGATTGGGGATTTCTGGTGACAGCACTACATCCACATGAAGTGTCATTGATGACACCAAATTTTCAGGTGGCAACGATTGATCATTCTATTTGGTTCCACCGCCCCTTTAAGCTAGATGATTGGCTGCTTTACGCGATTGAAAGCCCGACAGCCAGCAATACCCGAGGTTTAGTGCGAGGCGAAATATACAATCGTCATGGTGACTTAGTTGCGTCTGCCGTTCAAGAAGGTGTTATGCGCTTCAATCATAAATAGACAACGCCCGGCTCATAGCTGGGCACTTTTTTATATCGGCAGTGCAGTGGTGTATTTGAGAGGTTCCATAGCGAATGTTGAGGTCACATTAGAAATTCCATCCACCGAATTAACCAACTTTTTGTAAAATTCATCAAAACACTTCATATCTCTAACCAGCACCTTCATCATGTAGTCGTATTCTCCTGCCATACGATAAAATTCCATGACTTCGGGGAACTCGGAAGCCGTTTCCACAAATTGGCTATACCACTCGTGTGAATGATCACTTGTTTTTACCAAAACAAATGCCGTAAAGGACAAATCTAGGAGCTCAGGGTTCAGCAACGCAACCCGCTTTGCAATAACGCCAGATTCTTCCAATTTTTTCAACCGCTTCCAGCAAGGCGTGGTGGTTAGATTTACTGATTCAGCTAGCTCGTTCAGCGACAAAGTACCATCGTCTTGCAATAGTGCGAGTATTTTTCGGTCAATCTTATCCAATTCCATCCTTCACAACCTCAATAAAAGAGAATATTTTTCTCCATTTAAACCAAACAACAAACAAAGAAGCAAAGTTTTTCTCTACAAGAATAGGTAAATTATCATCATAACGAAGCTTGAGGAAAACATCATGTGTACCGATCATAACTGGATTAACAACGCCGTTCGTAAAATTGAAGCAGATTATCAGCGCTCTGCCGATACTCACTTGATCAAGCTTGACCTTCCTTGCGTCGATGGCATCGACATTTATTTAAAAGATGAAAGCACCCATCCAACAGGCTCTCTCAAACACCGACTTGCACGTTCACTGTTTCTATACGCAATTTGTAACGGCTGGGTTGGTCCAAATACACCGATCATTGAGTCTTCTTCAGGTAGTACAGCTGTTTCTGAAGCGTATTTCGCTCGCTTATTAGGGTTGCCTTTTATTGCCGTCATGCCTAAATGCACTGCCCGTAAAAAAATTGAACAGATTGAATTTTACGGCGGTAAAGCTCATTTAGTTGATCGTTCAGATCAAATCTATGCTGAATCTCATCG
Organism: Vibrio sp. NTOU-M3; assembly: GCF_040869035.1. Classification (NCBI taxonomy): domain Bacteria; kingdom Pseudomonadati; phylum Pseudomonadota; class Gammaproteobacteria; order Vibrionales; family Vibrionaceae; genus Vibrio; species Vibrio sp. NTOU-M3. The sequence goes on along the minus strand of NZ_CP162100.1, from coordinate 1,088,760 downwards.
CTTAGCGAAAGAATTAAACGGCCATTACATGGACCAATTTACTTATGCTGAACGAGCAACTGACTGGCGTGGCAACAACAATATTGCCAACTCAATCTTTAACCAAATGGAAATGGAAGATCACCCGATTCCAGCTTGGGTTGTGATGAGCCCGGGAACAGGAGGCACATCAGCAACCATTGGCCGTTTTATTCGTTATCAAAAACATGACACTAAGTTGTGTGTGGTTGACCCTGAAAACTCGGTTTTCCACGACTACTACAAAACAGGAAATGCTCAACTTACTGGTCAGTGTGGTAGCAAGATCGAGGGTATTGGCCGCCCACGAGTTGAGCCAAGCTTTATTCCCGGTGTCATTGATGAAATGCGCACTATTCCAGATGCCGCAAGCATCGCAACCATCCACTGGCTAGAGAAAATTTTGGGTCGGAAAGCAGGTGCATCCACCGGAACCAATTTGTATGGTGTATTACAGCTTGCGAGTGAAATGAAGCAACGTGGCGAAACCGGTTCGATTGTCACTCTATTGTGTGACAGTGGAGAACGCTACCTCGATACCTACTACAACGATGAATGGCTCAATCAGAATATCGCCGATCTTCAGCCATATATGGCTAAGTTGGAAGTGTTTCAAGCAACAGGACAGTTGGATCAGTAAATCAGAAGTTTAGTCCTAAAAGGCTCCCTACTGGGAGTCTTTTTTGTTTGATGCTCTCGAAATAGCTCAACAGTCTATATTTGGTGATAGTAAACTTTAGTGATATCTAAACTCAGCATTAGACTTCCACACACGTCACCAAACCAAACAGATTCCCTTGATGCTGAATGTGTAACCACTTAATTTAAAGGAACATTCAGAAAACGCATTAATCATCATGGACGACAAACTACCTACTCATACCACTGAAACTGAGCCTTCTCAATCTCAAATAACGGTCCGACAGTACCGTTCATTCTGGTGGGAGTTTTTTCTGAACTTCGGAACGCTTGGTCTCTACGCTGCCATTTACTTAGTTCGACGAACAAAAGAGCTAAACCAAGTGATAAAAATCCCGTTTACACCATGGATGTGGTTTTTTGTTCCCTTCATTTTTCTTTCGCAAGCATTTGGCTTGCAACGCTTAGATAAGAAGCTGCAAGATATTGAAACGACTTTTGGCATTCAAGCTAATAGGCAGCGTTTCATCATAAGTGCTTGGATCTCTTCTACGATATGCCTTTATTATTCCATCACATCAAAATGGGAAACAGCCGTTTGGCTAGACGCCGCATTATATATCATTTGGGTTTTTACATTCACACTGGTTTGCCAACGTATCTCACTGACATCCAACCGAATACCAAATACAAAGAAGAAAGGGAAAGCTCGCTACAATATCTTTGAATGGATTACTGCATGCGTGACCGTACCACTCATAACCGCTTTGTTTGGTTTTGCAATTCTTGAACCTTTGTTCGTAAAAGACTTAGCACAATATCAACAAGATGATTACTACATTGACGAAAATGGCAAAGTAAAAATTACTTTCTATGGAAATCAGTGGCTACGTGTAGAGTCGGGGTCTTTTTCAAACGGCGAAGCCATTGCTGAATTTAAAGGACCTATTGGTCAAACTTACGTCTTATTATTTGAATATACAAAACTAGAAACGTTAGACGATCATTTCAGTGATCGACATGACTGGTTTATAAACAATATCAACATATCTGATTGCCGCCAAAGCAGGCACTTTATTGGCAAAACCCTACACATAAAAGCGTTGATGACCTGTGAAGGCACAAAACAAGACAACAGCACCACCGCATTCATTACAACGGTTGAAACCGATGAAAAAACATACGAGTTATTAGGAGTAATGGACGCCCCCCGCTACTCTCAACAAGCACATAAACCCGATTTTCTAACCATAGCGAAACAGTTCCGCGCATTATGAAAAAAACAACTTACTGGATATTAGGACTCATCTCGATAAGCTCAGCTTTCGCCTCTGAACCCGTCCGCTGGCAACTAGAGCCGGATAATGCGCTGCCAGCTTTTGAGCAAGGAAAACAACTTCTGGGACAAGCTGAAGATAAATCGAGTATGGTGCAATTGCTGCTACAACGAGATTTTGTAATAAGTGCTCAAAAAGTCGTACAGCGTGTTAAGGATATTCGCTATTTCCCTACGTTTGTTGATACGGATGAGTACGGTTCAAAGTCAGTATACTTTGATAAAAATAGCCAAAATGTACGTGTGCTATACGCAGCGACCATGGCACCAAGCGGTGCCATTCAACATTTCTCTCCACAAAAAACGCGTTTACTTGATACTAATACCGCTGACACATTTACCGATCAACAAGAACTGATCATCCCATTCCAAGGGTTAGAGGAAGGCAGCCTTTCTGTTATAGAGTATGAAATCGAGACTGATCGCAATGAGAATATATCGAATTGGTCTGTCGAGTTATATACACAACGCAGCTACCCTATAACCACTTATTCTGCTAGTTTTCATTGGGATGAAGATGACGATATACATTGGCGTCATTCAAGCGATCAAGTCCAATGCACAAAAGAAGCATCTTCGCTCGAGTGCAAGGGTAACAACATCCCAAGCTACATCGGAGACAAAAATACTTACTGGCAAGATATCATTGGTAGAATTGAAGTCAGCGAGCTCAATCATTGGGATCAAGTAATCCAGCGAGCATCAAATGCGATGTCGCAAGCGACAAGCCAAACACAAGGCCTTTCTCAGGTAGTCAAAAATGTTCTCACCGACAGTCCGACAACCGATGATAAGATCAAACGTATCCTTGAATTTGTTGCACGAGATATCCGTTATGTATCAATGTCTGAAGCCGATCACGCTATCGTTCCTCATTCTTTAGCTGAAACCATTTCAAACCGATATGGAGACTGCAAGGATAAATCGGTACTGCTTAAGGCAATGTTAGAACAAATTGGAATTCCATCAACACTCGTCCTGGTAGACACAGATCGCTATGATGCCAATAAGCTACTTCAGCCATCAATGAATCATTTCAACCACGTCGTGGTGTGTTTCGAGCATGAAAAACAATCTGTGTGTCTCGACCCTACAGACACGCAAACTAACTGGAAATACACACCTCGTTGGGTTCAGGGAAAAGCATCTCTGGCATTGAAAATGGGCGCAAAACCAGAGCCGTTACGTCACAACCTTTATCGCTGGCAATACGAACAAGACAGCGCGATCACTTTCCATCAAGATGGAAGCCAAACTGAAGAGCAAAATCGGAATTACAAAGGAGAATATGCGGCTTACTATCGTGGGCGACTGCAAGGAATGAACGACGACGAAACACAAACATTCCTAAAAAAAGAGTACGCTGATATCGTTTCCTCAATGAACATCCCTCAGTTTCTTCCTCCCAATGCAGATGGGATGGATGAAAATCTGATATTCACATCCGTCACGACTTTCGACCCCATTTTGGAAACGAATGAAAACGCATATTATGTTGAGAATGATGCTTGGATTTACTTCGAACTTGATAGTATGCAGCTAACCAATGAACACTATGATGAGTGGTTTTCGGGACTAAATGTTACCTCATCATACACCTTCGATTTGTCAGATAGCCCTTGGCGGCTAACCTTATATCCACCGACTTTGAACTACCAGCATGACTTTGGAAGTCTCGTTCGTACTGTCAAAGCCTTAAACAACAAGTCGGTAAGAGTTGAAACTCAACTGACCATTCCTGCACAAAAAATTGCGGTTGATGACATTCCATACTTCAACCAATTTCTTGATAAATTAAAAAGTGAAACTGATATCGGCTTCACTGGCAAACTACATTAGCGACATCAAGCCGAACATGATGGACTTTGTTCGGCTCAACCATGTCAAAATTGATACTCTCTGCAGTTTTTACAACGCCTCACTTTTCTTGACATTCACTCACAACAAACTGACAGGCTCAGAATAATTAATGACAAGCGCATGACGCTGCATATGCCTTCATATAGATAATAAAGTCAACACAATCCATATGATTGGAAATCATTAATAGAATAAGAGGAATGAAGATGAAAAAGCATGCTCTAGCCCTTGCAGTACTGACAATTGCAATTGCAGGTTGCGACACCGCAGCAGATAAACCAGAAGCGCCAGCGACTGAGTCTTCAACAACCATCCTTGAGCAAACACAAGAGATCGCAACCATTTCTGCTGAAAAAGCCAAAGAAGTAGCAGGTGACTCAGTGGATGTGATCAAAGAAGCGGCATCGGATACAGCAACAGCGGTAAAAGATGGTGCAGAAAAAACAGCAGAAGTACTGAAGGAAGGTGCGACGACAACGGTTGATGCTGTTGCAGAAACAACATCGGCAACAGTCGACACTGTATCGGAAGCAACAACCAATGCTGCGGATGCAGTTAAAGACACAGCAGCAAGCGCAGTAGAAACAACAGCAGCAGCTGTAGGCTCTGTATCAGAAGCGACAGCAAACGTTGCCGATTCAGCACAAGAAACCGCTTCAAACGCAACACAAGCTGTAGCAGAAACAACCGCAGCAGCAGTCGATGCTGTGGCTGAAACCACGACAAATGCAGCAGATGCAGTGGCAGAGAAAGCAGCAAATGTTCAGGAAGCCGTTGTAACAGAAACCGATCAGGTGATTGATAAAATGACACTTGATAATTCAGCGGACTCGGCACGTGTGAGCATCGATTGGGACGGAACATACACAGGTACTGTACCTTGCGCAGATTGTGTAGGTATCCAAACAACATTAACACTAAACCCTGATATGACTTACTCTTTAACTCAAGTTTATCAAGGTAAAGAAAACGCAGAGTTCAAATCACAAGGCCACTTCACTTGGAGTAAACAAGGTAACATCGTGACACTAGAGTCTGAAGACCAAGCTGCAAACCAGTACTTGGTTGGTGAAAATTCACTGATGAAACTAGATGTGAACGGTGAGAAAATCACAGGTGACCTAGCTCCGCTTTACAATCTGAAAAAGCAAAAATAATCATCAAAAAAAACGCCGGCATGTCCGGCGTTTTTTCTCTCATAGAGCCACAGATAAATAATACAAACGGCAGATAACAACAAAAACAAAATAATCCGCATTTATATATAACGCCTTTTTCGCTAATCTGTATGTTCTTAATATGACAAGAACAAAATCTATGCGCCTACTAACCTTAATTTTGGCTTTTCTGATCACTGGCTGCTCTGATGTTGTGACCAGTCACTACAATACTTACCAACAAGCTAAGGAAGATAAGCTATTTGAACGGGGCTGGTTACCAGATATATTGCCACCAACCACAGTACAATTAGAAATTCGTAACGACCTAGACTTAAACACTTCCACTGGCCATTTTACCATTCCTCCTTCTGGAGTCGCTGATTTCCTGAGAAAACTCAAGCCAGTATCAAACAAACCTGATACTTATTATTACCAAAATTGGCAGTTTGAGCTCACCACTTCAGGCGCTATAAAGTATAATTTATCTTTGGGAATATAACTCTTAAATAGCGATATAAAACTTCATTATTAAATCTAAGTTTTTCTATGATGCACTTTAATATTATATAAGAACTCACTCCTCTTCCTTTGTCTTATAGAAGAGGAGCAACTATGAAATTTTTACTTTTTAAAAATGAATGAAATATGGCTGATATTACTATTTACCTAGATTAACGAGCAAAGCGAGATGACAACCAAAGCCTATCAATTGTCGTTTTTCTTTTTCCTAAACATAATTTCCTAGTTAAGTTTGTTCCATCACAAATTAGTTCAACCAAAATTGGGCCACAAACACCAGCAAACATACCACATAAGATAGAAATCGTTAAGTCATCAATTCCTAGCTTATTGCCAACCATTCGAGCTGCCGAGGTAAAAAATACATGGAACAAATAGATAGTATAAGAATAGAAACCAACCTTAGCCAAAATTTTATTTTCTATTCTTAGAGCTAAAAATCCAATCGAAATTACAATACTAAAAGCTAACCCAGACAACGAGTTTCTTCCCTCTATTTCGAAAAAGTAATACCCAACACATGCAGTAACAATAAATACTAAGCCAATAATTGAGTTTACATTCTTCAACAGTTCAAATCGATGAATAGCTATACCTATAAGGAAAAATGGTAATAAATAAAATGCACTATCTATTGCAAAATATTTACTTCCAAAACTAAGCACTGATGCCAAAATACTTAAACAAAATACTATAGAAAATAAGCCTACCTTCTTTAACAGTCCTAAAAATTCAACAATTGCTACAATTATAAAAACAGTAAAGATTGATTCTAAATACCAGAAATGGCCTACAGGTAATATATGAAGAAGTTGCCAGTTATACTCACCAGAACTTGTTCCAGGCATTAAGAACTGGACAACCGCAAAAAAAGTACCCACAATAAACATTGGTACTAATAAGCGCAAAAACTTATCTTTAACAAAAGCTCCAAAACCTCCTGAAAATGGACGAAAGTCATAAACAATACCGGATAATAAAGTGAAAAGTGGCATATGGATATAGTTAATAGTATTATTAAAATCCCTAATTAAACCATCTTCTATTCGTAACCCGTTACTAGGGACATTACCGATAACATGATAGACCACAACTAAAAGACATGCGAAGCCCCTTAAACTATCAATCGTTAGATCTCTACTTTTAACCATTCTTAATTAGCTCCTCACTAATGAACCCACTGAAATGAAACAGCGCTGCATTAAAGTAGATTCAATAGAGATGGTCCACTTATTCTCTCACTATTTAACATACATCTTGCATGTAAGACGAACATAAGCTTTCCTTAGAAGCCAGAACGCTAGCTATTTCTTCTGGCGGGCTTCGAATGCAGCAAGCTGCTCTGGTGTGGCTGCTGGTTGATGGTTTTGTTTCCACTCATCATAAGTCATGCCATAAACTCGTTCTCGCGCATCATCAATATCAAGTGATAAGTTTTGCGATTCAGCCTCTGCCTTATACCACTTACTGAAACAGTTACGACAGAAACCAGCTAGGATCATCAAATCAATATTCTGGACATCCTTATTGTCATCAAGATGTTTTAGCAAACGGCGAAACACGGCAGCATCTAGAGAGTCCTGTTGTTGTTGAGACAAGTTTTTATACTTAAATTCAGCCACTTTACTTTCCTTATTTGTTTTGTGTACTTATTCAGTATGACTAAGCCGTAAAAATACTCAATAAAAAAACGCCCGGATATCTCCGGGCGTTTTATTACGAACTATCTGTTAAATTTAGCCTTGAATACCAACAATCAACCAAGGTGCATTTGGAGTTGTGAGATCACGCTCTAGGTGCCAAATATCTTCAATATTCTCTTCGATACCTTCAACCGCATCACGATAGCGGCCACTAAACTGCAAACTCAGTTGAGCTTTGTTTGCATCGTAATCAGCACGAACAATGTCCGCATCAACATACATGACGTCAGTATGCTGTTCACCATCAAGTTTTGCACGCTCTGCCTTAAGATCTTCTAATAAGCTCGGCGAAACGTATTCTTCAATTTTTTCTAACTGATTGTGGTTCCACGCACCTTGAAGAATGCGGTAATGCTCACGAGCACCTTCAACGAAAGCTGCTTTGTCAAAACCTGGTGGGTAGTTATGTGGAACATCCGTCGTACCACCAAAACCACCGTTTGAAGCACCAGCATTCTGTTCGAAATTATGCACATTTGGTTGTTCAAATTTTGGTGATTGACCACCAAATGCAGGCTGCTGACGATGCTGATTCATACTACCTTGCTTAGCACCTAGCATTCCTCTCATCAATTTAAAGATGACGAAAGCAATCAAGCCAATGATCAGGATATCCATAAACTGGATTCCTTCAAACGCACCACCGAAGAATGCAGCCAATAGACCGCCAGCAAGCAATCCGCCTAGCAAGCCTCCCATCAACCCTTTTTTCGTTGAGCTTTGGGTCTTCGTTGTTTGATCTTTTCCGATGTTATTTGTGTTTTGTTGTTGCTGCTTAGGGGCAGGAGCGGTTTTATAGCTCTTACCAAATGATTTACCACCACCAAACTTCTTCGCTTCAGCGATTGGAGTTATGGCAACTGAAACCATCAGCAAGGCAACAAGGGAAAAAAGCCGTTTCATATTTTTCCTTAGGGTTTAGGTTTACTTTTAGAGGCAGGGTAATCATAGCCCCACACGCTTGATAATGAAATATGCGAAAAGCCAATACATGTATCAGAATATTGCAAAGATTACACTATTCAAGTTGACGCTTCTCTTGATCGGTCATTAAAATATTGAACGTTGTTCATTATTAATAATTTAACCATGGCGCGTAGAAACGATCATACTCGTGAGGAGCTTATTGCCCTTACACTAGACACTGTCAAAGAATTTCTCAACGAACACTCTTATCATGAGCTGAGCTTGAGAAAAATCGCAAATATGATTGGCTATGTACCTAGTACTTTAGTGAATGTATTTGGGAACTATAATCTTCTGTTGCTCCATGCCGTCGCGCAAACATTAGACGAATTATCACAAGACGCACGTAAAGTGGTTGCTGGTTGCCAAGATCCGCAATCTGCACTTTATGAACTGGCATATTGCTACCATGATTTTGCCCAGAAGCACCCACATCGCTGGCAGCTGATCTTTGAACACAATATGAATGGTGAGGCATTGCCTGAATGGCAAGCGGAACGTATTGATCATATGACGGCAATGCTGGAAGGGCTATTGAAAGTACTCGCTCCTCAGCGTACCGATTCAGAAGTGCTTCAAGCAAGCCGCGTTTTATGGTCTGGCGTTCACGGTATTACACTATTGAGTGTTGATGATAAGTTCTTTGCCGCCGAACCAATTGATGGAAAAGAGTTAATCGAAAATCTGCTCTCGAATTACTTGGCTAATTGGTAAGCATAAGGAAATGCAATGCCACACCACAATCAAGCCTCTCTGTTAGCGCAAAAGCGCTTCTTACCCTATTTTATTACGCAGTTTTTTGGCGCATTTAACGACAACATTTTTAAGAATGTTCTGCTGTTATTTGTTGCCTTTGCGGGAGCAAATGCACTGCCCGTCTCAAGCCATTTATTTATCAATCTTGCTGCTGGCTTATTTATACTGCCCTTTTTCTTATTTTCAGCCTCAGCGGGTGTTTTAGCCGATAAGTACGAAAAGTCTTGGTTTATTCGCAAAGTCAAACTGGCTGAAATTGGCATTATGTGCCTTGGTGCCATTGGTTTCATCACCGAAAGTTACGCTATTTTATTGCTGCTACTTTTTTTGATGGGGACGCAATCTGCTTTTTTTGGCCCAGTGAAATACGCACTGCTACCCCAGCAGCTCAACCCAAAAGAACTGGTTCCCGGTAATGCTCTAGTCGAAACCGGTACTTTTCTCGCCATTTTACTCGGTACTATTGGTGCAGGAATCATTGCCTCCGCTGATAACGCAAAATACATAGCCGCTGGATGCGTAATTTTATTTGCGTTGCTTGGCTACCTATCCAGCCGTTCAATTCCATTAGCACCAGCCTGTGCACCTGAATTAAAATTCCGCTGGCAACCGATTCAACACACCAGAAAAACCATCTCGATTGCCAAATCTGATCGAGTGGTCTTCCAGTCAATCATGGCCATCAGCTGGTTTTGGTTCTTGGGAGCGGCATACTTAACTCAGTTTCCAAACTTCACCAAACTTTATCTCAATGGAAATGAGAGTGCGGTGTCGTTTTTACTCGCACTCTTTTCTATTGGCATTGCCGCGGGCTCATTGGCATGCGACAAACTGTCGAATCATCGTATCGAAATCGGCATCGTGCCGATTGGCAGCTTTGGCATCACGGTATTCGGTTTTTTAATGGCCACCAGCATTCCTGAGCAACTCCCGACCTTTCAGAATTTCTCTGATTTTGTCAGTTACCAAGATTTATGGCCACTATTTGCATACCTATTATTGCTTGGCGCATCAGGAGGCGTATTCATCGTTCCCTTATATGCACTGATGCAACAACGGGCAAAAGTCACGGAACGTGCACAAGTTATCGCCGCACTCAATATTTATAACTCTCTGTTCATGGTTGGTAGTGCGGTTTTAGGTATCGTCTGTTTAAGTCTCCTTGAACTGTCTATTCCTCAGTTATTTACCACGCTGACAATTTTAAACTTTCTTGTCGCTAGTTATCTCTTCTTGCAAGTTCCTGTCTTTGTGGTTCGTTTCTTGGTTTGGATTCTTACCCATACCATGTACCGCGTGAACCACAAAAATCTACACCACTTACCCGAGAAGGGGGGCGCTCTTGTCGTTTGCAACCATGTAAGTTACATGGATGCATTATTATTAAGTGCCGTGTGTCCTCGACTGATCCGCTTTGTGATGGAAGAAGATTATGCCAACCTCCCTCCTTTAAGGCGCTTTCTTAAGCGAGCGGGGGTTATCCCGATATCAGCGACGCGCAAAGGCTCCATAAGAAAAGCCTTTACTGACGTAGAACAAGCGCTTCAAGAAGGGCACATTGTGTGTATTTTCCCTGAAGGACGTCTCACTGCTGATGGCGAGATGAATGACTTTATGCGAGGAATGGACATCATATTGCGTCGCAGCCCCGTTCCGGTCATTCCAATGGCGTTAAAAGGACTGTGGGGCAGTTATTTCAGCCGCTATAAAGGCAGTGCTTGTAAAGGGCTTCCCACTCGCTTCTGGTCTAAGCTAGAAATTGAAGCAGGGGAACCAGTTCAACCTGAGTTGGCTACCACGCAAGTCATGCACGATAAAGTCCTCACCCTACGAGGTGAATGGCGATAACGTTCAGCGATCCTGAACATTTGTTCAAAACATTGATACTTACTGATTGTATGGCTCTTTGTACAATCCCGTCTCTTTTAGTTTTAGTAATAAGTTAATGAAATCATTAAAACAAACCATTCCGTTTGTCCTTGCCATCGGGTTTTGTCTTTCGCCCTACGCTTCTTCACCGATGGCATTGGTCATTGGTTTTTTTCTTGCCAGCCTCGGATTGATACCAAGCGGAATCGCATTGTCATCAATCACTAAAAAACTTTTAGCCTACTCCATTGTTGGGCTGGGTTTTGGGATTCACTTTGATCAAGCGCTAGCCGTTACTGCAGATGGTATTGGCTTAGTAGTTGCAACTATTATTGGAACACTTCTCTTCGGGTGGGGACTTACAAAAGCCTTAGGGCTGGATAAAAAAACGGGCTACCTTATTTCATCGGGTACCGCGATTTGTGGAGGAAGTGCTATTGCAGCCATTGCCCCAGCAATCAAAGCTGAGGACGAGCAAATTGGCTTAGCTTTAGCCACCGTATTTGTCCTTAACTCTATCGCCCTTTTTGTCTTTCCTGTAATTGGTCATGCCTTAGCCCTCGACCAGCAAACCTTCGGGACTTGGGCTGCTATCGCAATTCATGACACATCTTCTGTGGTTGGAGCGGCATCTGCATATGGGGAAGAAGCTTTAACAACAGCGACGACACTCAAACTGGCACGCGCATTGTGGATTATTCCCGTCGCACTGGTGAGTGCCATGATTTTCCGTAATGATTCAAAGAAAATCACCGTACCTTACTTTATTCTTTTTTATTGCATCGCCATCGCGATTAGTGACGTATTACCGCAATTTGAACAAACCTATCAATTGATATTTAGCTTCGCAAAAAAAGCGTTGATTGTTTGTTTATTTTTGATTGGTTGTGGAATTTCAGTAGAAAAAATCAAATCGGCAGGAACCAAACCGCTTATTTTTGGCGTAACGATGTGGGGACTTATCTCGAGTTGCTCATTAGCATGGTTACTCTTCGCTTAACACGCGTTCAGATTGGGGTTGTGTCGTTTTCTTTTTTTCTAGCACCAACATCACTACCAATATAAAGGCCGTCAGTTCGGCAAGCGCGCGCGCAAGCCCTTCGCTCTGAATCGCAATCACAATTTGAATGAGCACCGCCACGATAATCATTGCTTTCATATCCCTGACTCTTATATCTGATTCCATTAAATTTCTAAATCATTATGAGTCAGGGTTATAAGGTTACAAAATTCGCTTTTGTACTATCAAATATCAAAATTAACTAAGTTGTTCCTCTAACCAGTTAATAAATACCTTCACCTTAGGTCTTCCGTCCGCACCCACTGGGTACATCACATCATAACCTAGCTCCGTATCCATATAAGGATAAGGGGAAACTAACTCGCCTGATTCAATAAGAGGCTTTACAAATTGATATCGCCCCATTGCAACACCCAGATGATTGCGGGCACATGTGATCCCCATTTCACGATAACTTACGCTGTATGAATGCTTAAATACGTCCACCTTTAGTTTCATGTGCTCAACCCATTGTTGCCACACTTCCGAGCCTAAAGCATGAATAAAGTTCACCTCATGGAGTGACTCTAATCCTTTTTTATATAAACCTAATTCTTCAGCATATTGTGGGCTGCATACTGGGATGTACTTTTCATTCAATAAGCGCTTACGATGCATATTGGCATGATGTTCCGAAGCATAAAAAATCGCAACATCAATGTTATTTTCGACCAAGTCTTGATTGTTTTCCTGCGCAAAGATATTCAGATTGAACTTGGGGTATTGTGTTTTAAAGTCTGCAAGCTTTGGTAGCAACCAACCATTTGCAAAGCCGAGAGAGGTCGCAATGTTCAATTCCCCCCCCTCATCTAGCGATTTAATGTCATTTATTTCAGTAAAAATTTTATTTAATGAACTAGACAAGGTGGCCTGAAATCGTTTCCCTTCCTCGGTCAACTCTAATTTGCGAATGCCTCGAACAAACAAATTAAAACCCAATTCTGATTCCAGTACTTTTATCCGATGGCTTACTGCACCTTGCGTTAGGTGAAGCTCTTTTGCTGCAAGCGTAAAGCTGAGTGTTCGTGATGCCACATTGAATGTGTGTAGATTTCTAAGAAGTGATTGTTGTTTTGCCATGACATTAACGCATTAAAAATTTTAATCCATATTACTCTTTCTTTCGTTTGTTTACAGCGCGAAAAATGTTTCAAATATGCGCCGTTATTAATTTAGCGATGGGTAAAAATCAAAACCAATATTATTACTCATTAGAAAAATAAATGAATAAACAAATAATTCATTAGGGGTAAACATGAATATTCTTGGGTATATGCAAAAAGTCGGCAAGGCGCTGATGGTCCCTGTGGCCACACTGCCTGCAGCGGCAATATTAATGGGGATCGGTTATTGGCTCGATCCAACAGGTTGGGGAGCGGATAATGTATTAGCTGCTTTCTTGATCAAATCTGGTGGCGCCATTATCGACAACATGGCCATCCTATTTGCCGTCGGTGTCGCATTTGGCTTAAGTAAAGACAAGAATGGTTCCGCAGCGTTAGCTGGCTTTATTAGCTTTATGGTTTTGACCACGTTGCTATCCCCTGATTCAGTAACTCAGCTGCTTGGCGTTAGCGCAGACGAAGTTCCAGCAGCGTTCAATAAGATCAGCAACCAGTTTGTCGGTATTATCGTTGGTATTATCTCAGCAGAAATTTATAACCGTTATTCTTCCGTTGAATTACCAAAAGCATTGGCGTTCTTCAGTGGTAAACGTTTGGTGCCTATCCTAACGTCAATTGCTGGCATGGTTTTGGCGTTTATCTTGCTGTACATCTGGCCAATCATCTACGATGGTCTTATCGTCTTTGGTACTCAACTTGAGTCTATGGGTGCTGTTGGTGCGGGCCTGTTCGGCTTTTTCAACCGACTAACTCTGACTATTGGCATGCACCATGCGCTCTACCCTGTTTTCTGGTTTGATGTGGTTGGTATTAACGACATTCCAAACTTCTTAGGTGGTGCTCAGTCGATTACTAATGGAACTGCCGTTATTGGTAAAACTGGTATGTATCAAGCTGGTTTCTTCCCAATTATGATGTTTGGTCTACCGGGTGCGGCTCTGGCGATGTACCACTGTGCAGACAAAAAGAATAAAGACAATGTCTTCTCTATTATGCTTGCAGGTGCAATGGCGTCTTTCTTCACTGGTATCACTGAACCACTTGAATTCAGCTTTATGTTCCTAGCGCCAGCATTGTACTTCGTTCACGCGGTGCTTATGGGCATTTCAATGTACATTGCGGCAACAATGCAATGGATTGCTGGCTTTGGCTTCTCAGCAGGTCTTGTTGACTTCGTTTTATCAAGTCAAAACCCGTTGGCGACACAGTGGTACATGCTAATTCCACTGGGCCTCGTATTCTTCGTGGTTTACTACGCTGTATTCCGCTTCGTTATCATCAAATTTAACCTGAAAACTCCAGGTCGTGGTGAAGACATGGCTGGAGACAAAGACGAGTCACCAGAGCAACTTGAAGATCTTGCGAAACAATACATTGCAGCCATTGGTGGTGCGGAAAACATCACAGAGGTGGACAACTGTATTACTCGTCTTCGCCTTGGCGTGAAAGATTCATCACTCGCTGATAGCAATAAACTTAAACAGTTGGGTGCTGCTGGGGTTGTACCGGTCGGTAAAACTGGTCTTCAAGTTATCGTCGGTTTAGGTAAGGTAGATAAAGTCGCTGAGCAAATGAAAAACGTTCTTGCGTAACCATTAAATAAAAATTAGGGCGAGTCACCTTCGCCCTTCCCCCCCGAAGTGCAACTACAACTAGTCACTGTTTTGCACTTCTTTTTCCAACCAATCTTTAACCGCTTGTCGAGATACTTTTATTCCCGTTTCCAATAACGATTTTGGCATGACATAGTACGCCATCGGCCATTTAAACTTCACCAATTTGTCAGAAAGAAACGCATCGAACTCTGCTTTCACTATAGGTATTGATGTTTGCACAACCGCCACAGGACGAGTACCAAACTCTATATCAGCAACTGGAATCACGATCGCTTGGGCAACCTGTTCATGTGAATTCAATACTGCTTCAATTTCCTCACAGTGGATATTCTCGCCACCAGAAATAAATTGGTTGTCAGCTCGGCCAATGATCACTAGCTCATTATTTCGCCATTCCCCTAGGTCTTTAGTATCGAACCATTCATCAGAGGTTAATGGCGTCACCATACCTTGGTGATAGTAGCCCTTTGCTAACGTCTCACCTTTGATAAAAATGCGTTTTTCCTTCAGCTTGACTCCTCTCCTTGGCAACACGCAACCTGCACTGTGATGATCATTGATTTGCTTTGCTGTCACCGTTGAAGCAGCCTCAGTCATACCGTAACCAAGCCAAGTTTCAATTCCACGTTCCGCCGCGGCTAAACTAAGCTCTTGAGGAACATGACTCCCCCCGAGTAAAACATGGCTCAGTTCGGTGTCGATACCACTTTCTAGCAAACGTTTTAACTGAGTAGCAACCAAGGATGCATGAGTTACACCCTGAATATCTTTGAGCAATTCCCCGCAACCCACCTTTAAGCAGGCTCCGGCAAATAACCAGCGATACACAATCGCCAACCCGGAAACGTGATACAGAGGAAGGCTTAACAACCAAGTGTGCTGCTCAGTAAATCGAAATCTTTCTAATAACCCCGAAGCAGACGCCAGATGTTGTGCCGAAGTATGAAGCACCGCTTTCGGTTTACCCGTAGATCCTGAGGTAAATACTAGCGAAGCAGGGTTGTCTGGCAGATAACTATCGAATGAAGAATGAGCCAATGATGAGCTGCTAAGTTCAATGCTGTTTGATGTGTAACGAAGAGAAGCGTGCCCCGACCACCATAAATGTGGCGGTCTTGAATAGAGGGTGTCGAGCTTGTTTTGTAGCACTTCATCGGGTTGTGGCATGGTCAGCGCGCAAATCACACCAAGCTCAAGACACGCCAAATAAACCATCACCATTTCCGGCGTATTTTTTCCAATGCAGGTCAGCACATCCCCTTGCTTTAGTCCACGCAGAGTTATTTGCGCAGCATAGGCATCCACCCGCTCCTTCAGCTCCTGCCAACAATACTGGTGGTTTTCTGTGAGCAATGCTAATGAAGATGGGCGCTGTTGCGCCCATTTTGTTAGAGGAGATGTACTCATTAAGACTGCCAAATTAGCGTTTGTTCTGCCAATGGAGAGAGCGGAAGCTCACACCCTGGCCATTCAACTTCAAGCTGCTGAGCAAACAAGCCTACGGTATCTAAACCTGGCACTTCATCTGGCAGTTGCCATTTAGCCAAACGTGCCAGTTGAGTCAGGCCAAAACTTGATTCAATGCTTGAACTGATCACCGACGTGATCCCCAACTCTTTCGCTCTTTCAATAAGTGCAATACAACGCTCTACTGATCCAATCAAGGTGGGTTTGATCACGATTGCTTTGGCACCGGTTAGATTTTCTAAACGAAAATCATCGCTGCGAATCGCATGCTGCAACGTTTCATCCCAAGCGATAGGAATGCCGGTATCAATTGCAAATGAAAAGCTGTCACCCGGCACTTGGCATGGCTCTTCTATGAACGCTATGCGTTGACGTAATGTAGGAACAACGTGCTTGGCAAATTGCTGCGCTTTCTCTGCCGTCCATGCACGGTTAGCATCTAAGCGTAATGTTAAGTCTGGAATCGATTCTAAAAACAGAGAAACAATCAAACCATCACGAATGGCTTCATACAAACCTACTTTGATTTTAGCGACCTTCTTGCCCTGCATCTGATCTAACTTAGGAATCAGTTCGTCAGGATCACCACTGCAAAGTGGCGCAGCCGTATAATTGCCTTCTGGCGGTAATTGACCACTTAGCTCAAGCTCTGCCATCGACAAACCAAATGCAACCGATGGATAAAGCTCTTCATAGTCAAATGCCTCACCAGCAGCCCAGCGCTTAAGTTGCTCAAGAGTCTGAGTACATGCTTCTTCTGCACTTTCAATACTGAAACCAGGCAGAGGCGCAATCTCTCCTCTCCCTATTTTTCCTTCATGTTCTAACTGAACAATAAAGCCTTCTCGTTCAGTTAGTCTTTGTTCTCTAAGTATCACACCGCTGTCCATAGGCAGCAGGTAACGGTACAGTTTCGCTGACTTTATCATTTCTCTTCCCCAATTCTATTGTTGTAGTAGACCTAACGTTATTTATCTATTTTTCATCGAAGGTCTCGAGGGAGGAAAAGAGGATGGTATGGTGGTAGCTCTTGTCATGGAATGTCCCATTTCTATCTGATTGACTCATACATGAGTCTTATGTGATGGCGAATAAGCTCAGAAAAAGCCGCTGGTTGCTCTTGATGAGCATTGTGTCCTGCGGCATTCACTTGAGTGAAGGCAAGTCCGCTCTGTTCTGCCATTTGGCGGAACTTCACGTCTTTATCGCCGAAAATATAATGGATAGGTACCGAAGTTATCTTTAACCTATCCAGCAAATAATCCTGTTTAGCCAA
Organism: Vibrio sp. NTOU-M3; assembly: GCF_040869035.1. Lineage (NCBI taxonomy): Bacteria > Pseudomonadati > Pseudomonadota > Gammaproteobacteria > Vibrionales > Vibrionaceae > Vibrio > Vibrio sp. NTOU-M3. The sequence goes on along the minus strand of NZ_CP162100.1, from coordinate 1,071,391 downwards.
TGAGGTTGCTTTTAGCATGCTGGCAACTTGAGCCGCATTATTCTTGCTACGTTTAGCGATTACCGCTTGTCTTCGCTCGCAAGTGAGTTCTGCAAATACCGCTTGTTGATACCAATCAGCAAGCACTTGCTCGATAGGCTCACGGCAAAAACGTTCTGCCCAACGCACATCATTTTCCCAACGCGCTTGTTTATCAGACACCGTATCGAGACCAAAGTTGCCGCCCTCAAGTAGTGATAAGCAAATATTGAGCCTTGAAAAGCAATCATGAGCTAAACCATGCATCGCGATGCGCGCTCCCATAGAATAGCCCACCAAAATGATGGGCATCTCAGGAGGAAAATGAGAACTGATTGCATCAACAATCATGTCGCAACAATGCTCAAAGCCTTGGCAGATTATGCCATTACTTTGTCCATGACCCGGTAGATCAATGCATAGGCAAGCATAGTCAGGAAGAAGGTTTAATGTCTCTAGCCAGTCATCACCACTTCCCAATAAACCATGTAGGAATACAACCGCTGGCTGCTCCTGAACCGCTGAAAAATGGTGAAGCTGACTATAGAGCATGGAGATGACGTACCACCTGTTTAATATGGTTTGAAGCTTGTTCAGGAGGCGTCATTACCTCAATTAATAGTGGTCCGTGGCCTGTCCCTAGATGTTGTTCGATCATACTTGAACATTCATCTAATGTTTGAGGACAGCAATAAGGGATCTGGAACTGATTCGCCGCACCAGCAAATTGATAGCCATGAGGCATCTGATACAACGCTTGCTTTTGCACGTTTGGTACTGGCAGCAAATCAAAAATAGCACCGCCATCATTATTCGTGACCACAATAACCGCTGGTGTTGGTTCATGAGTAAACAACGCCAAAGAGTTAAGATCATACAGTAGCGAAGTATCGCCCACTACCACTAAAGTCGGCACTTTAGTATGTCGTATAACCCCACTTGCAGTCGCGATAAGCCCATCAATACCCGAAGCGCCGCGATTGCTGTATACCGCCCTCCCCGGCAACCGACTAAACATGTCGGTTAATCGTACAAACAGGCTATTGCCAATAAAGAGTTGTGTATGGGGAGGCACATTGGCTAAAGACAGTGCCAATACCGCTTCAGATAATGAAGATTCATCCGCTAGCATGATTTTGGCGGTACTGAGGGTAGCACTGGCAACTTTACGAAGGTCATCAGCCCAACCACGAGTCGTAACACTTTGTTGCCAGTTGTCATTCGCTGCAAGCCATTGCTGGATATCACACACATGATGGTACTGTGGCAGATGATCTTGATTATTTCGACCATGAGCGTGCTCGATGTAATGGTACTCACAATCGCTATTTTCAACTCGCTGTTTGAGCCAGTGATTCAGCCTCTTTGATACCAACCGAGAACCAAACTGCACCACCAAATCACACTCATTAAGCTTGTCAGCCCATTCTTGCCGTTGCAGCCACAAATCAAAATGTGCCCATTCACTCGAAATACCAGATTGTGGATCGCACAATAGAGGCCAGCCCGCTTCATCCGCAAGTTGTTGTACTCGCTTCGCTTCTTCAATCGAAACACTACCGACAATCAATAAACCTTTTTTCTCGGCAAATGAAGCCGTATCGAAGATCTGACCGGACTCCGCCAATATACGCTGACAGTAAGGCTGATTACTTTGCCACCAATGACTAACGGTATCTAAATAGTGTTGAAATATCGATTTAGATTCCGAGCTGTATAACGGCTCAGGAAAAGGACAATTGATATGAATACTGCCACTGTCTTGCGCTTGCTTTTGCATGACTTGATCAATCGAAGTGAGCAGCCATTTCAACGGTGTATGCAAAGCTGGGGTTGGCAAATTAAGGGCTGCTGTCACATGAGATGAATAAATGCCTTGTTGGTCGATGGCTTGATTCGCGCCGCAACCAACTAATTCCGCGGGGCGGTCGGCAGTCAACACAACTAACTTCTCACCCGTTAGATGTGATTCCGCAATCGCTGGTAATAAATTAGCCACTGCAGTACCGGATGTGACGACAACTGCAACAGGGCGCTGACTTGATTTGGCAAGCCCTAACGCTAAAAAGCCTAAACCACGCTCATCAAAATGTGTGTGCATGGTTAATTTGGGGTTTGCAGCCGCTTCCAAAGTAAGAGGGGTTGAGCGAGAACCTGGCGCCACACAAATATCACAGACACCTAATCGACTTAACTCTTCAAGAATGGTTTGTGACCATATACGGTTTAATACCGCTTGGTTGGTACTCATGAAGCCACTCCCAGCGGGGCATTCTCCGAGATTAGCGACAATAAGGTCGACATTTTTTTATCTAATTCCTGCCATTCATGCTTCGCAACCGAGCCGGGAACAATGCCAGCTCCGGCAAACAATTGGAGCTGCTCATCAACGATCAACGCACTTCGGATTGCGACGCAAAATTCTGCTTTTTTATGACTGATATAACCAATCGAACCTGCATACCAACCTCTGGCAAAAGGTTCATTCTGACGAATAAAATCGATAGACTCTTGCCGAGGTAAGCCAGCAACAGCTGCCGTTGGTTGAAGCGTACTAAGTAGCTGAACACCATTCACCCCAGGATTAAGTGTGGCATGAATACTGCGTTTTAAGTGCTGCACTTTACGCAAACGAACCAAGCGAGCTTCTGATTCAACATGAACCTTTTCTGAGTGTGGCGTAAGGCGCTCAATAATATCATCCACCACATACTGGTTTTCATTCAAATTCTTACTGTCTTGCGACAACCAGTTGGCCAGATCCATATCTTGTTGCGCATTCACCCCACGACCAATCGTGCCAGCCAACGCTTCAGTATGTAATTCTTGACCTTGACGAGAGTATAGACGCTCAGGCGTTGACCCAATAAAAGCATGTTTTTGGTCAAGAGCCAGAAGAAAGTGGAAACTATGATGGTTATTTTGATAACTGGCTTTCAACAGTTGAGCCGGACACAGTGGGCCATCGAGATCAACGGTTGTTTTACGTGCCAACACCACCTTTTTAAACGCCTGTTGCTCAATCCCTGTTAATACACGTTCCACTAACTCGTTCCACTGTGGCTGTTGTGGTACATGCGTAATATTGCAGATATGTGCGGAAACAGGAGCCAGAGGGGTCACATCAACTTGTAGTTTATTCAGACTTGATAAGGTGCGATGCCGCTCTCCATTGAGATTCACCGCAATAGACCATGTATTATCAAAGCGGATCAACTCCACTTGCGGTAAGAAGAAAAATGAAGACATGCAGCGGCGATTTTTATCTGTCTGACCGTCGAAGGAACGGCCTCCCCAAACTCGCTGATCTTCAGCAAGTACAGTATAAGCTGGTGCAGGGTCAGTAAATGTGTGCAGTTGTCCTAGAGCAACAACCTCTTCACGAGTATCACGAGATTGCCAGTAAAATTTGGGAAATATCGGTTGCGCGTCCAACCAATCAATAAAGGCAAAGTCAGGTTTTTCCTTAAGAACTTGAACCAAACGGCTAGTGCCGTCTTTTGCATCCTTTACACGCTCAATAAGTTCAATGACGGCTTGATGAAAGTGTGACAAATCAGCCTCGTCTTACAGGAGATTTCGATAGAATTTGAACGCTACTCTATTGTTAGACCCTTCTCAAATCAAGGATGTACTCAATCTTTTGCAGAATCCTGTGATAGCCACCAGATAAAGGGACGTTTAAATAACGCTACAAAGTAGATTTTTATTCTATCAAACCTTTTTTTGTTGTAGTTTAATAAAGAAATTAATTCATTTTTGGGTTTTACACAATGCAAAATATCGGAATGTCGTCAAAACTCGACAATGTCTGCTATGACATCCGCGGACCAGTATTGAAACATGCTAAGCGCATGGAGGAAGAAGGGCATAATATACTGAAACTAAATATCGGTAACCCTGCCCCATTTGGTTTTGACGCCCCTGATGAAATCTTGGTTGATGTCATCCGTAACCTCCCAACATCTCAAGGTTATGCGGATTCGAAAGGCCTTTATTCTGCGCGTAAAGCCGTTGTGCAATATTACCAACGTCGAGGTATCCGCTCTTTAGACGTGGAAGATGTTTACATCGGGAACGGAGCATCTGAGCTGATTGTGATGGCGATGCAAGCTCTGCTCAACAACGGTGATGAAATGCTGGTACCAGCACCAGATTACCCACTTTGGACTGCCTCAGTTTCGCTGTCTGGTGGTAACGCCGTTCATTACCTCTGTGATGAAGAATCTGACTGGTATCCCGATCTCGACGATATCAAAAAGAAAATCACACCGAAAACGCGTGGCATCGTCTTGATCAACCCAAATAACCCTACGGGTGCGGTATATAGCCGTGACTTCTTATTGGAAGTGATCGAAATTGCTCGCCAACATAAGTTGATCATTTTTGCAGATGAGATTTACGACAAGGTTCTGTACGACGGTGCGACCCACACTTCTGTCGCTAGCCTTACAGATGATGTACTCGTCGTCACATTCAACGGCCTATCTAAAGCCTATCGCGTTTGTGGTTTTCGCAGCGGCTGGATGTTCCTAACCGGACCAAAACATTTGGCCCAAGGTTATATTTCTGGCTTAGAAATGCTGGCATCCATGCGTTTGTGTGCCAATGTTCCGATGCAGCATGCAGTGCAAACGGCACTAGGCGGTTACCAAAGCATTAATGAATTGATCTTGCCTGGTGGTCGCTTACTTGAACAACGCGATCGTGCTTGGGAGCTGGTAAATCAGATTCCGGGGATCTCTTGCGTCAAGCCCAAAGGAGCAATGTACCTATTCCCTAAAATTGATACCAAGATGTACAACATCAAAGATGACCAAAAAATGGTCCTCGATTTCTTGATTCAAGAAAAAGTACTGCTGGTACAAGGCACTGGCTTCAACTGGCCAAAGCCGGATCACTTCCGTATTGTGACATTGCCTCATGTTGAGGATCTCGAAATGGCGATTGGTCGCTTTGAGCGCTTCTTGTCAACTTATCGCCAGTAGTATTCAGATTCGATCTTTCATATGCTAAAAGGATACTCTTTGGAGTATCCTTTTTCGTTTAGCAAGGAGTCAAACGATGTCCGAACCCACACTGAAAGAAAGCCATTTTTTTGCCCACCTTGCTCGTATGAAGCTTATCCAGCGCTGGCCCCTTATGCGCTCAGTTTCCAGTGAAAATATCTCTGAACACAGCCTGCAAGTTGCATTTGTTGCTCACGCTCTGGCACTCATTAAAAACAAAAAATTTGGTGGTAATCTGAACCCGGAACGAATTGCCATTTTAGGCATGTACCATGACACCAGTGAAGTCTTGACGGGCGACCTTCCCACTCCAGTTAAATATTACAGTCCTGAGATCGCCAAAGAATACAAAAAAATCGAAGCTGCAGCGGAAAAAAAGCTACTTGGTATGCTGCCTGATGAATTCAAAGATGATTTCGCACCCTTTTTGCTCAGCCATCAAGCGAATAGTGAAGACGCTGCAATAGTGAAACAAGCTGACACCATTTGTGCATACCTAAAATGCCTAGAAGAGCTCAGCGCTGGAAACCACGAATATGCACTGGCCAAAAAACGTCTTGATATTTCGCTGAAAGAACGTGAAACAGAAGAAATGCTCTATTTTCTTAATGTCTTTGCACCAAGTTTCGAATTATCACTAGACGAAATCAGCTAATTGATATTCAGCCAATACTCACATCCGTTGCTGAAACGCATTAAGTAGGTACTCAATGAATACTTTTTTGCGTTTTGGCACCAACTTTCGGTCTGCGTAGACCAAACTCACCTGCACTTCCGGCATTCTATACTCTGGCAACAAATGAACCAATGCACCACTAGCAAAGTGTTCGCGACAGATAAACTCCGGCAGCACAGCAATACCTAAACCATCAATACAGGCTTTTAAACAGGCAGTAATAGTATTGACTCGTAACCGATACGGCAAGTCAATATGGTATGACTCACCACTGTCAGGTTGCAGATGCCACTTTGGCAAACGAGCAGCCTTATTAAATACTTCCACCAAATGATGGGGAGCAGTTAAGTCCTGATGAGAAGTGATTTCACCAAACTGAGCTAAGTACGTCGGACTTGCCACTAGTGCTCGTTTAGAAGAGGTTAGAAAACGTGAGACGAGATTAGAATCTTCAAGGTCTCCGATTTGGGCGTAAAGATCGATACCTTCACCAATAATATCCACTTCACGGTTACTCAATTCTAGGTTCATTGTTACATGAGGATAATCGAGTAGGAATTGGTGGATATAGCTACCCAGCACCTGATGGCCTAATTCAACTGGCAGAACAACGTTAAGAGGTCCGCGAACCAGATCCTGATTGGCGGAAACCTCCAGCTCAGCCTGATTCATAATTTCCAGCATCTGTAAGCTGGATTGATAAAACGCTTCTCCTTCAGGAGTCAGTACTAAACTGCGCGTTGAACGCGTGATCAATCTCACACCTAAATATTGTTCTAACTCAACGAGCTTTCGACTTACCGTTGACTTTGTCATGTTCAGTGTCTCTGCTGCGTGGGTAAAACTCCCACAATCAACAACTTGGGTAAATACGGTCACTGAATTTAAATCCATAAAGCCTCCCAGAAACACTTTATTAGTTAAATTTTTGCAACAGTGTTTCCTTTTTTTCCTATCTTATCAACCAATGTAATTCATTTACAATTCGTTACATTCGAAATTCAGTTAACTTTAAGAGTGCAAAATGGCAGAGACCCAACAAACAACCAGCACAACCAAGTCCAAACGCAACAAAGCACCTTTGATCGCAACCGCACTAATGCTGTCATTTGGTCTGCTGGGTGGTGGATATTGGTTTGGTTATGGGCAATATTTTGAATCCACTGACAATGCCTATCTTCAAGGTGATATCACTACCATCAGCCCTAAAGTGTCAGGTTATATCGTTAAGTCTTACGTATCCGATAACCAACAGGTAAAACAGGGACAGTTGCTGGTTCAAATTGATGACCGCGACTATCAGGCGGCATTGGATCAGTCCCAAGCACACCTCGTAGTAGCGCAATCGAGTGTTAAAAACCTTAGCGCGCAACAAAACTTACAGCGCAGCCAAATTAATCAGGCTGAAAGCCGAGTAGATTCAGCTCGTGCTGAATACGAGCGTGCCGCTCAACAAGTGTCTCGTTCTCGTAGTCTGCTAAAACGCAACTACGCGTCACAGGACGAGCTTGACAGCATGCTGGCTCAACAGAAGGTGACTCTTGCTGAACTTGAGGAAGCAAAGGCTAATCTTTCTGCTGCTAATGACCAGTTAGTTGTGATTGGCAGCGAAATCGAACAAGCACAAGCATCTGTCACTGAAGCACAGGCTCAACTAGAACAAGCTCAGCTAAACCTCGACTACACGAAGGTCTATGCTCCTGCCGATGGCATCATTGGTAAACGCAGTGTTCGTGAAGGTTTGTTAGTTCAAGCAGGCTCACCATTAATGAGTTTGGTTCCGCAACAAGGCGTGTGGATTGAAGCCAACTTTAAAGAAACCCAGTTAAATGGCATCCATAAAGGACAAAAAGTAACCGTTGAACTGGATGCCTTCCCTGGTCAATCCTTAGAAGGTGTGGTTGACAGTTTTTCTCCAGCTACTGGTGCTAAATTTGCACTACTACCACCAGAAAATGCAACTGGTAACTTCACCAAAATCGTTCAGCGCGTACCAGTAAAAATCACCATCCCAGACCAAAAATCTCTCCAAGGTCGATTACTACCTGGTCTATCGGTTGTTGCAACCATTGATACACGAGGCTAAGCAATGAGCCAAGCTACTGTCATTGCTCACGTGGAAACCGATGAAGTACCAGTTCGCCACTGGGTAGCATTATTCGGTGGCCTGATTGGTGCCTTTATGGCGATCTTAGACATTCAAATCACCAATTCATCACTCAAGGATATTCAGGGGGCCCTTTCGGCGACACTCGACGAAAGCTCTTGGATTTCTACCTCCTATTTGGTTGCTGAGATGATCGCAATTCCTCTCAGTGGTTGGCTGTCTAAAGCATTAGGTAAGCGCCGTTATCTAACCTGGACTACGGCAATCTTTACCCTTTCATCGCTGCTGTGTTCTTTCTCATGGAACATGACTTCGATGATCATCTTTCGGGCCATGCAGGGCTTTAGCGGCGGGGCTTTAATTCCCCTCGCCTTCTCACTGGTCGTGCAACTGCTCCCCTTAAACAAGCGAGCCGTTGGTATGGCTCTGTTTGGCGTAACAGCCACATTTGCCCCGTCTATCGGGCCAACTTTTGGCGGTTGGCTGACAGAGAACCTATCTTGGCACTACATCTTTTACATCAACATTCCACCAGCACTGTTGGTGATCTCTATGATTCGCTATGGGTTGGATGATGAAAAGCTAGAACTGAGTTTGCTAAAGAAAGCCGACTGGTTTGGCATCATCACTATGGCGCTCGGCCTAGGGTGTCTTGAAGTGGTGCTAGAAGAAGGAAATCGTGAAGAATGGTTCAGCTCAAGCTTTATTATTACACTCAGTATTGTCTCAGCTGTTAGCTTGGTCTACTTCATCATTAACGAGTTACAGCACAAGAAGCCTCTGGTAAATCTGAGATTATTGCGTGATGGTCAGTTTGCGATGGCCTGCATTGCGTACCTGATTTTGGGGATGGCACTTCTTGGGTCCATCTACGTCCTACCAATGTATCTGACTCAAATTCAGCAATACAACGCGATGGAGATTGGTGAAGTGTTAATGTGGATGGGATTTCCTCAGTTGCTTATTTTCCCATTAGTGCCAAAGCTAACTCAGATTATTAAGCCTAAATATTTGGTCACATTTGGCTTTACAATGTTTGGATTAAGCTGTTTTGTGAATACACATATGACCGTCGATTTTGGTGGCCAACAACTGATTTTATCTATGGTATTACGTGCTATTGGTAGTCCATTCATCATGGTGCCACTCTCCTTAGTTGCGATGAAGAATATCAATAAACCGGATACACCAGATGCTTCAACACTAACGAACGTGATGCGCAACCTCGGAGGTGCATTTAGTATCGCTATCATTGCGACCTTGCTTGATAACAAAACCCGCGAGCATCTGGCTCATATTAAAGAATCGTTGCCAACCGTTAGTCAGTTAGGCTGGCAGACACTTCAGCAACAGCAGGCTTTCTTTATTCAATCTGGCAGCGATGCTGCAACGGCTCTACAACAGGCACAGGCTAGTCTGGTTGGCATCATGCAGCGAGATGCCGCTATCATGGCCTACAATGATGTATTTCTGATGATGACAGGCTTCCTCGCGGTCGCCGCTATGTTGATTTTGAGTATGAAAGATTAGTAAGCACTGCAAGTGGTAAACATTCCATACTCTTCTGCTACTTGAAGTCCTTGCTGCATGAGTATACGGTAAGATAAAACAGAGGGAGATTGCCCATGACTTTTAAAATCAGTGATTTATGGCATCAACGTCATGATGACGAACATAAAATTCGTCGTGATGACCACCGCAGTCCATATCAGCGCGATCGTGCCCGTATTCTACACTCGGCGGCTTTTCGTCGTTTGCAAGCAAAAACCCAAGTACATGGTAAAAGTGTCGATGATTTCCACCGCACTCGGCTCACTCATTCATTAGAGGCAGCACAACTCGGTACGGGCATTGTGGCGCAACTGAAAAAGAAACAGCCTGAGTTCCGTGATTTGCTCCCGAGTGATAGCCTGATTGACTCCCTGTGCTTAGCTCACGATATCGGCCACCCTGCTTATGGCCATGGTGGTGAAGTAGCGCTCAATTACATGATGCGCGACCACGGCGGCTTTGAAGGCAATGCACAGACTTTCCATATCGTCACCAAACTTGAGCCTTACACCGAGCATTTCGGCATGAATCTCGCACGCCGAACCTTACTTGGGCTAATCAAATACCCTGCCTTGCTTAGCCAAGTTTGTGCTTCCCAACAACCTGAACCAGCTCTCCATCAGCGTAAGCTTAAAGCGAAAGATTGGATGCCAGCCAAAGGAATCTACGACTGTGACAGTGCGTTGTTTGAATGGGTTCTTGCCCCGCTTTCAGACAGTGACAAAGACGCGTTTAGTCAGATGCGAGAAGAAACGCTCCCCGCAACTCAACACCATAAAACACGTTATAAATCTCTCGATTGTTCAATTATGGAGCTTGCGGACGATATTGCTTACGGTGTTCATGATCTCGAAGACGCAATTGTGCTTGGCCTTGTCACTCGCAATCAATGGCAAGAAGTCGCAGCTTGTGCTCTGGCAGAGTGTGGCGACCCTTGGTTCGAAGCGCATATCGATTCTGTCGGCGAGATGCTCTTTTCTGATACGCACTATCAACGAAAAGACGCCATCGGAGGCATGGTCAATGCCTTATTAACCAGTATCTCTATCAAGCCGGTTGAAGCTGCTTTTCATTCCGAGTTACTCGCGTTTAATGCCTTTCTTGAACCGACCATGGCAAAAGCACTAGAGATACTGAAACACTTTGTTAGTCACTATGTCATTCAGATCCCACAGGTTCAAATGGTGGAATACAAAGGCCAGCAAATTATCATGGATATCTTTGAAGCACTCAGTGCCGACCCTGAACGTTTGTTACCTGAGCAGCCACGCCAGCGTTGGCATAGCAGTAGTGATGAAACGCATGGCCTACGAGTGATCTCTGACCACATTTCATCCATGACTGACGGTCACGCTCAAAGACTGCATCAGCAGCTGTTTTCATCTCATGGATACTAGGGTCTGTTGAACTTATCGATAAGAGTGGTTCATGCCACTCTTTTTCCAATCGACATTTTGACAAAACTCTTATCAACCGACTGCTCGTCTCGTGTTAGTTTATTGCGCAGAATTACCGTCAATCGATCTCGCTCTATGAACTTAAAACACTTAACTCTGCTTCCATTACCCTTACTTTCTGTCGCCTGCTCTGCCGTACCAACGGCTTCAGAGCCAACCAGTCACGTAGAAACTAAACATGCAGCAGAACCAATGTTTACTCAATTACAGCCAATTGAGATAAGTGAAAGTGTAGATATAGTCAAAATACTTGAAAAAGAGCAGCCACAAACGGAAATGATCGATTATGCACGGCGCTTTTTGGGTACTCAGTACATCTACGGCGGCAGCACGCCGAAAGGATTCGATTGCTCCGGGTACATCCAATACGTCTATCGAAAGTTTGATATCAACATACCTCGCACAACGGCGGCCTACCCGAGCTTGTATGCCAATAAAGTGTCGTTAGAAGATGCGAAAGTTGGGGATTTAATTGTATTTACCGGAACCAACCCTAACATTCGAAAACCGGGTCATGCTGGCATTATTACCGAAATTGGCGATGGAAAGCTCAGCTTCATTCATAGCTCATCTTCCAAAAAGCACTTTGGCGTCACTGAAACCAATTACTACAAAAGTGGCTATCCTAGACGCTTCCTCACTGTGGTAAGCATGTAAGCTCTGCCTAGTTTTTCTGATAATTGCGTTCAAAAACACCAGCGGGCATCTGTTGGATTTGGTATTCGATCATCTGATCAAAAGCATGTAGAAGCGGTGTAAAATCTTGCTCAGGTTGTAACAAACTTAAAATATGGAAACCCGCTTCCACGGTAGAAAGTGCGTTATCACTCGGTGCTTTTCGAATACGGTAATTCCCTGCAAGATTACTCGGCAACTTGAGCAATGGTAAAGCATGAAGATTGGTTGATAGCTGCCACATCTTGTATGCTTTTTTCCACGTTCCATCAAGTAAAATAACCCGCAAAGCCACCTTTTCATCCGTGTGACTAAACCCCTCATTCACTTCAATCGCATTCTCTCCCGGATACAACACAAAGTGCTGCATATCCGCTTGATTTAGCAATGCATTTAGCTCAGCATGTTGACTAAAGTCTTCTCCAACAAAGCAATGGCTATTTGGCAGAGATAAAGTCAGTATTCGAGCGGTACCCATGGGTCGTTTTGTTTCACTCGGATGCTGTAAAATAATCAGCTCTACATTCGATGGTAAGCTTTTTATCCATTGGCAAATGCAGGCATTGTGTGGTTTTCCACACTGAGTACAATATCGAGACATAAAGTGAATTTGTATCTTCTGTTATCCGTTATCAGCTTAATTTGTTTAGGCTTACAGTTCGAGCCATTGGCTACATTGAGTGAATGGAATCGTCACGCTCTAAACCAAGGAGAGTGGTGGCGCATCCTAACAGGAAATTTCACCCACACCAACTTTCCGCACCTTGGAATGAATCTCGCGGGGCTTTGGGTCATCAGCTATATTTTCAAACCTTCAACGAAAGCGCTGTTGTTTGCCTTATTCACCACCAGCCTTGGTGTTGGCTTTGCCATTTTCCTATCCAATATGAACATCTACGTTGGATTATCTGGTGTACTGCATGGGCTGTTTGGCTATTTTGCCATTCAAGAGGTGATTCAAGGACGCAAAAGCAGTTGGTTGCTTCTCATTGGTCTTGCGGCAAAAGTATTATGGGAACAGTTTGCTGGCCCGTCAGCCTCCACAGCCGCATTAATTGAGGCAAGAGTTGCGGTTGAAGCTCATCTTGCTGGCGCTGTCACTGGGGTATTATTTGCATTAATAGAAAAACGCCTGTCACTACTGGACAGGCGTTAGTCGTAACGCGATTAAACGATAGGTCGTTGACCGCGACTAATTAGTTTCATCAGTACGTTATCAGCGGCCTCACCAGCAACACCGGCTAGCTTGTCAGCCAGTTTCTTCTTCGCAACGTAATGAATCGCTAATACGGTTTTGTCTTTACACGCTTCTACAACGATGTCGTCCGATGTTTTGATTTCATCCACAAGACCAAGTTCATGTGCTTGGGTACCAAACCAATGCTCACCCGTTGCAACTTTATCTAGTTCCAGCTCAGGACGACGCTCACGAATAAAGTCTTTAAATAAACCATGCGTCTCTTCCAGTTCTTGTTTGAACTTCTCACGAGCTTTGTCTGTGTTCTCACCAAACATAGTTAAAGTACGTTTGTATTCGCCAGCCGTCAGTTGTTCAAACTCAATATCATGTTTTTTCAGTAACTTGTTAAAGTTTGGCAACTGAGCAATCACACCAATTGAGCCAACAATAGCAAACGGTGCAGACACAATTTTATCGGCGATACACGCCATCATGTAACCACCACTCGCAGCAACTTTATCAACGGCAATCGTCAAAGGCAGGCCAGCCGCTTTAATGCGGTCAAGCTGAGAAGAAGCCAAACCATAGCCATGGACCATACCACCACCAGACTCAAGGCGAAGTAATACTTCATCCCCTTCTCGTGCCACAGCTAAAATCGCCGTCACTTCTTCACGCAGCGCTGCAACTTCTTTTGCATCAATACTGCCATTGAAATCGAGAACGAACAGGTGTGGTTCACGCTTACTGTCCAAGGCACCTTCTTTTGAAGCTTGCTTGATCTCTTTTTCGCGAGCCTTATTTTTTTCTTTCTCGCTTTTCTTTTCTGCTTTATCTCGCGCTTTAATAAAGGCGTCATCATGAAGGTGATGTTCTAATTGCTCTACTGTCTGTTTATGCGCTTCCGTCAGGTTGGTGATTTCCAATTCACCTTTCGCACCACCGCTTTTTCCGCTAACCGCTTTGGCAATCACCAAAATCGCTACAAGCGCGACCACGACGGTCACAATCTTGGCCAAAAACAGGCCATAGTCCAATAAAAATTCCAACGTCTTTATCCCCAAATGAACGAATTGGTGTATTGTAACCACCTTGCCATAAATACTTAAAGTAGAACATAACGATAAGGACACAAACTGTGGAGTATTCAGTTTCTGAACAAGCCCTCAAGGACAAAGTAATCTTAGTCACTGGTGCAGGTGACGGCATCGGCAAACAGGCAGCATTGTCATATGCACAACATGGGGCAACCGTTATTCTTCTTGGCCGCACAGTGAAAAAGCTGGAACAAACCTACGATGAAATTGAAGCGGCTGGTTACCCACAAGCAGCGATCATCCCACTGGATATGAAAGGGGCAACCAAACAAAATTACCTCGATATGGTCGATACCATCGAAGCACAGTTTGGCCGCTTAGATGGCGTGTTACACAATGCCAGCTTACTTGGTGTGATCAGCCCATTTGATCAAATTGGCGAAGATACTTATGACGATGTCATGCAGGTCAACGTTAAAGCTCAGTTTATGATGACTCAAGCGGTGTTACCTTTATTGAAAAAATCAGACGACGCTCGCCTTGTGTTCACCTCTTCAACGGTTGGTCATGACGGCCGTGCTTTTTGGGGCACTTACGCTATGTCTAAATTTGCAACCGAAGGCATGATGCAAGTTCTGGCAGATGAACTGAGCGACTCCAGCGTACGCGTTAATGCAATTAATCCAGGTGGCACCCGTACGGGAATGCGTGCTAAAGCCTACCCAGCAGAAGATGCTGAGTTGTTAAAAACACCACTGGATATCATGCCACTTTACCTTTATTTGATGGCGCCAGAAGGCCGTGATGTACATGGCCAGTGCATTGATGCGCAGCCAAAGAAATAACTAAAAAGATTTTCCGTTTATTCAACGCCTTGCTTTTTTGCGAGGCGTTTTTGTATTTATTCCTCTCTTTTCCTCTTGCCGCTTCTTTATAATGAATTATACTGTATAAATATACAGGTATTTTGTTATGTATGAATTGATTGAGCATCTGAAAAATAAACAGTGGGTTTGGCAAGGGTCATACCATCAAACCACGCAAGAATTCTTCTCCACTGGCTTTCGTCTGTTGGATGAAAAATTACAAGGTGGTTTTCCTAAACAAGGTGTTGTTGAGGTGGACTCCCCTTCAGGCATTGGCGAACTACGCTTGCTCATGCCACACCTTCGCCAAAATCAACAACAACGGTTGAGCGTATTTATTCAGCCGCCAGGTTATCTTTGCGCTGAACAACTCGAAAGCGAAGGGCTCGATCGTAACCACATTCTCTTTATCAACCCCAAAACTGACCGTGAAGCGTTATGGGCAGCAGAACAGTGCCTAAAAAGCGGTGCCTGTGACAATGTATTGCTGTGGCATTCAGAGCTTGAGGTGCATCAGGCGCGTAGGCTTCAGGTTGCCAGTGAGACTGGGCGCTGCTTACAGTTTCTATTCAAAGCTCAGCGCAAGCATGTGTTTTCACTTCCCGTAAGTTTAAGCCTTCGATTACAACCCCATGAACAGGGACTCGAGATCAGTATCACCAAGCGGCGTGGTGGTTGGCCACACAGCAGCTTTATTTTAGACATGAGTGAGCGCTGGCCTTCGCTGTCATTACAGCGCAAAACGCCCGTCGTTATTCCTTTTCCCATGCAAAAACAAGGCTAAACATGCAACTCTGGTTATATTTATATTTTCCGGCGTTACAGTTGGACGCCTTATTTTCTGACCAAACTCAATCCCCTTTAGTCATTGTGGATGGGCGAGCGCATCACGTGGTTCAAGCAAACCCAAACGCACTGGATCAAGGCATAAAAATAGGCATGGGCCTCGGCAGCGCTGCGGCAATGTGTCATTCCCTGCAAGTCCATCCTTATGATGAAAAAGTGGAAGAACAAACCTTAACGGATATCGCTCAATGGCTCTATCTGGTGACCTCTGACATCGTACTCATGCC
Organism: Vibrio sp. NTOU-M3; assembly: GCF_040869035.1. Classification (NCBI taxonomy): domain Bacteria; kingdom Pseudomonadati; phylum Pseudomonadota; class Gammaproteobacteria; order Vibrionales; family Vibrionaceae; genus Vibrio; species Vibrio sp. NTOU-M3. Next base: position 1,055,742 of record NZ_CP162100.1, on the reverse strand, counting down.
ACCACAGGGGATCTTGTTAAAAGTGACGGATATGCTGTCTCTTTATGGTGGCCTAATGAAATATTGGGATATCCTCTCCCAGCACCTGAATACCTTGCAGTTACGCTATCATTTTGCATGCGGCTTTTCCCCCTATTCTGCAATTTTGCTCGCAAAAGGACAGCAAGATTTTCTCTCTGAAGATAAGCAGCAGCTACTTGAACGCATACAGCCGTTCCCACTGGCTGCCACTGAGTTAACGATAAAACAAGTAGAGACACTATCCCGAGTAGGCATCCAAACACTTGCTGATTTACTGGCGCTACCGTTACAGGAAGTCGCGCGACGTTTTGACATTGATCTTGTCAATTACCTTGGTCGCTTAATGGGCCAATTTAAACACCCGGTGACGTACTATCATCCTCCTGAACATTTTCAAAGTTATCTAGCGCTGCTGTTCGATATCGAGAATATTCAGTGGCTAGAGAAGCCACTTACTATTTTATTGAATAAGCTGGAACATTTTCTAAACCTGCGTAATCAAGTCGCTTATGAGCTCTCTTTGCAGTTACATCAGAGAGATGGTCAATCAAACCAGATAACCTTCACCTCCGCGTGTGGTGATTATCAAGCAAGTCGTTGGATGACCTTATGCCAACTCACACTTGAACGGGTGCAACTCGAAGCACCCGTTCAAGGGCTAACGCTCAAAATTGAGCGTAGCGGCGAACTTGAGGCCAACGCACAAGATTTATTTTGTGGTCATCAAGGGCAACAAAGTGAGCTAGAACTCATTGCATTGTTGCAAGCCAAATTAGGTAAGGAGCAAGTACGAAAAATTGCACGAACCGATGATCCTAGGCCAGAAAAAGCCACTGTATTGTGTGCTCCAACTCATGCCCCGTCTCAAATACGCCGTGTAACGCGGCTACGACCGAGCCTTATGTTGCCAGAACCAGAATCGTTAACAGAAAAAGTCACCTTAATACAGGGACCAGAGCGACTGGTGACCGGTTGGTGGGATGGCGATAGTGTTATTCGTGATTACTTTGTTGCTCGAAGCCAGCAAGGCCGGTGGCTATGGGTATTCCGCGATCAAGACAAACATTGGTTTCTTCATGGTCAATTCAGTTAAGGAGCCCAAGTAGTGAATTATGCCGAGCTGTTTTGCCAAACTAATTTCTCATTTCTTACCGGTGCTTCCCATGCAGAGGAGCTGATCCTACAAGCGGATTTTCTGCGTTATCACTCATTGGCGATCACCGATGAATGCTCTGTCGCAGGGGTTGTCCGTGCTTACAGCGCCATTAAACAACATCAATTAGGGATTAAGCTGATTGTCGGCAGCATGTTTTGGCTCAATCAAGAATGCCAAGTGGTTCTCCTCTGCCCTAACAGACAAGCTTATGCAGAGCTGTGTCGGATCATCACCAATGCAAGACGACGCTCTGAAAAAGGGCAATACCAGCTATCTGAATGGGATCTCATGTCCATCAGGCACTGCTTCATAATCTGGCTTCCCAGTCATAAAGAAGACGACCTCAAGTGGGGCCAATGGCTCGGTCAACATCATCACTCCCGGCTGTGGCTTGGTGTACAGCGTCACCTCAAAGATAGCGACCAAACCTGCCTTCATCATTGCCAAACGTTGGCCAGCGAATTGCACCTTCCTATTACGGCTTGTGGTGGTGTATTAATGCATACAGCCAATCGGTTACCCTTACAACATGTCTTAACCGCTATTCAGCAAGGCAGTAGCGTCGAGAAAGTGGGAACTCATTTAGTCTCTAATGCAGAGCATGCACTACGCAGTAAAGAAAAACTCCACCGCCTGTTCAAACCACAATGGCTAGAAGAGAGCGTACGTATTGCCACCCGTTGTGAGTTTGACCTAGGCTCACTACGTTATGAATACCCTAGTGAACTGATCCCTGATGGGGAAACGCCAATCAGTCACCTAATCAATCTGGTTAATCAAGGGAAAAGGCAACGTTTTCCCAAAGGCGTACCAGAATCGATCCAGCACACTATTGATAAAGAATTGGCTCTGATAGAAGAGCTCAACTATCCATTTTATTTTCTCACCATTCACGACATTGTGATGTTCGCTAAGCGTAATGGCATTTTGTATCAAGGCCGGGGGTCTGCAGCTAATTCTGTCGTATGCTATTGCCTCGAGATAACTTCAGTCGACCCAAGGCAGATTTCTGTACTGTTCGAACGATTTATCAGTAAAGAGCGAGATGAGCCACCCGATATCGATGTCGACTTCGAACACGAGCGACGTGAAGAAGTCATTCAATACATTTATCAGAAATATGGCCGTGAGCGTGCCGCGCTCGCGGCGACTGTGATTTCTTACCGTTTTAAAAGTGCGATTCGTGATGTGGGGAAAGCGCTGGGAATCGAAGAAACACAACTGGACTACTTTATAAAAAATGTTAATCGACGCGATCGATCCCAAGGTTGGCAAGCACAAATTGTTGAACTTGGCTTACAGCCAGATTCACTAAAAGGTGAACAATTTATCCAATTAGTGAATGAGATTATGGGGTTCCCACGCCACCTTTCACAGCATGTGGGTGGCTTTGTGATTTCATCAGGCCCACTATACGAACTGGTGCCTGTCGAGAATGCATCGATGCAAGATCGTACCGTCATTCAATGGGATAAAGATGACTTGGAAAGCCTTGGCCTACTCAAAGTAGACGTGTTGGCTCTGGGTATGCTCACCGCTATACGTAAATGCTTTGGCCTTATCAAGCAATATCACCACAGAGAACTTTCCATTGCAGCGATCACCGCCCAGCAAGATGACCCAAATGTGTACGCAATGATCCAAAAAGCAGACACCATTGGCGTGTTTCAAATTGAATCACGTGCTCAAATGAGCATGCTGCCAAGGCTAAAGCCAAACAGCTATTATGATTTAGTCATCCAAATTGCCATCGTCCGTCCGGGGCCAATTCAAGGCGATATGGTCCATCCTTTTCTCAAAAGACGTAATGGCGAAGAGCCTGTGACCTACCCATCTGAAGACGTGCGAGACGTACTGTCACGAACGATGGGAGTGCCTATTTTTCAAGAACAAGTGATTAAATTGGCCATGGTAGCTGCTGGTTTTAGTGGCGGTGAAGCCGACCAACTTCGCCGAGCCATGGCAGCATGGAAGAAAAGCGGCAGTGTTTTTAAATTTAAAAACAAGCTGATTGATGGCATGAAAGAACGCGGTTATGAACAGCAATTTGCAGAACGTATTTTTGACCAAATCTGCGGTTTCGGAGAGTACGGCTTTCCAGAAAGCCACTCGGCCTCATTCGCGGTGCTGGCTTATTGCTCGGCGTGGCTAAAATATTATTACCCAGAAGCGTTTTATACTTCTCTCCTTAATAGTTTGCCCATGGGATTTTATAGCGCTTCTCAGTTGGTTCAGGATGCCAAGCGACACGGTCTTAACATTTTGCCTTGTTGTGTGAACCAATCAGGTTTCCACCATCAAGTAGTAAGAATGGGTGACCAACTAGCCATTCGGCTTGGCCTGAGACAAATTAAAGGATTCAGTGAGCACAGTTTTCATCAACTCTGGAAAGCCAAGCCTTCACAAGGTTACCAACACCCTTCTCAGCTTAAGCACATTGGCTTAAGCCAGCGCGACATTGAGTTATTGGCTTCAGCCAATGCCATGCAGGCTTTTGCTAATAACCGTTACCAAACACGGTGGGCGATGATGGATTCTGTGTCTGATCTTCCTCTTTTCCAAGGCATTGAGGAAGACAATACCACCCACTTGTACCAGCCTAATTCGGTACAGACATTGGTCGAAGATTACGCAGCAACAGGGCTATCTCTCAACGCCCACCCTATTACTTTACTTGAACAAGCAAGGCGATTGCCCAAATTTACCCGAATGAAAGAGCTATTGGCAAAACCACATAAATCTTTGGTCACTGTCGCGGGGGTTGTCACTGGTAAACAATCACCCGGCACAGCAGCCGGCGTCACTTTTTTTACCTTAGAAGATGACAGTGGCAACATTAATGTCGTCGTTTGGGGCGCGACAGCCCGAGCGCAAAAACAAGCGTATCTCACCGCAAAAATTTTAGTCGTAAAAGGAATTTTGGAGCGAGAGGGCGAAGTAACCCATGTTATCGCTGGCAAGTTGATGGATGTGACGGATCATTTAACGGGATTGAAGACAAAATCACGAGATTTCCACTAGCTGAGAAAAGAAAAAGGGAGCATTGCTCCCTTTCGTTATTATTGATTTGTTTTAACGATTTAACACCTCACGCAAGCGATCTTGCGCCACTTGCACCAACAAATCAGGCTGAAATTTAGAAATAAACCGGTCACATCCCACCTTCTTCACCATCGCATCGTTAAAACTTCCGCTAAGAGAAGTATTGAGCGTAATGTGCATGTCTTTCATTCGCGGATCATTACGGATTTCATAGGTTAATTTATAACCATCCATTTCTGGCATCTCTGCATCGGTGATCATTAACAGCAGTTCTTCTGTGACTTTCTTGCCTTCATCACACCAAGTTTTAAGTAAATTCAATGCTTCTAACCCATCTCGGCATTCGATAATGTTAAGGCCAAGCTGAGATAACGTCCCTTTAACTTGCGCTCTCGCAGTCGATGAATCATCCACAATGAGTACATTGCGTCCAGCCATCTGAGAGACTAAATCATGGTCAAGCACACCTTCAGAAATCGACACATCGTAATCGATGATCTGAGCAAGCACTTTCTCAACATCAATGATTTCAACGATTTTCTTCTCGTCACCTTCTTTAAGTTGAGTGATCGCCGTGAGATAGTTTGCACGACCGGCCGTCTTTGGTGGCGGCTGAATTTCAGTCCATGCGGTATTGACGATATTACGGACCTGCCCAACCAAAAAGCCTTGAACCGTTCGGTTATATTCTGTGATGATCAGGTTTTCTTCCGTTTCTTCTAGACGTGAGGCTGGAAAACCAATGGCACTACGTAGATCAATGACAGGCACTGAAACGCCACGAAGTGATGCTACTCCCGTAATATGATGATGAGAGCCTGGCATTTTAGTAAGCGGGGGAACTTTTATCACCTCTCTCACCTTAAACACATTAATGGCGAAGATCTGACGACTGTTCAGGCTAAACAGTAATAGCTCTAGGCGATTCTCACCCACCAGATTGGTACGCTGGTCTACTGTATTTAATACTCCGGACATAAGGCTTCCCGAAAAACTTATTTATATCAAAAATAGTCTATAGCGAGTCACTAAGACAAAAATAAACCCATATAACCTTAAAGTTATATGGGTCGTTTGTAAAAAGAAACCTTAGTTGCAGAAATAAAAGTGTTAACCTTCAATCACTTTCATTAGCAACAAGCCATCAAATAAAGCTTGTTTGATCAATGCAGCCCCCGGCATTGTTGCTTGTTTATAGAAGCGGGACTCGACCAACTCCAAATCCTGATAGTAAACAGGTAGGCTTTGCTCTTCGATGCACTTTCTGATCTCAGGATATAAAACATCTTTCGCTTGATTGATAACGCCACCAATCAACACTTTTTCTGGGTTAAACAAGTTCACTACAATCGCAATAGCAGAGCCAAGGTAGCGTCCTAGCTTTTCAATAACATCCACAGCAAGCGCATCACCGTTAGCGGCGGCTTCACAAATGTCTTCAACAGACACTTCTTCAATATCAGCTAAGATAGAGGCTTCACCACCAGCAATTCGTTCGCTCACTTCGTTACGAATGGCTTGCGAGCTGGCCACTGTTTCAAGACAACCATAATTACCACAATGGCACTTTTTACCTTTCGGGTCGATTTGGATATGGCCTAACTCACCGATATTGCCATGGCGCCCCTGTAACACACGCCCATCAAGTACAATCCCGGCGCCAAGCCCATGATGGATAGAGATCAAAACAGAGTTTTCGTTGTTTTGAGAGTGACCAAACAGCTTTTCAGCCAGTGCCCATGCTCGAGTATCATTAGCAATAAAAACCGGCAAACCGGTTGCTTTAAAGATTTCAGGCCCTAAAGCTAAGTTTTCCACATTGTAATGAGGCATCTGGAGCACAATACCTTGCTCAGAATTGACTAGGCCAGGCAATGTAATAGCGATACTTGTTACCCGATCAAGCTGATCAGAATACGTTTGGAAAAATTCTTCGATTTCATGTAGAAGACGTTGAAGTACATCTTCTTGATCAATTTCATGAATATCAATTTTGGTGTCGATCAGTACATCGCCACCCAATTCATGGAGTGCAATGGTTAAGTAACCACGCCCAAGGCGCATGGAAAGAAATTGCCAACCTTCATTATTTACTTGTAGGCCAACAGCAGGACGACCACGACTGGTTGCTTCCTGAACAGTCGTCTCATGGATAAGATGAGCTTCAATTAATTCACGCGTGATCTTAGTAATACTAGCGGGGGCAAGTTCACTTTCCTTCGACAAGTCGATACGGGAAATTGGACCTTTTTGATCAATGAGTTTATATACACGGCCAGCATTGACCTGCTTGATATGATCAATATGGCCAGGTTGAGCCATGTACATAGAGCACTCCGAATATCAATGACATGGTAATTTTTTTACTTTGCGAAGTAATTGTGAAGACCTTTGGTAGATTGCCGTGACAAGCATCACGCATAAACATGATTCTTTGCGTACTCAGTCAAATAGAGAACGATTAATCTCATTATCGATAGCATTTTTTTGCTCTGATAAATATCTACAATACAGGTATCAAATTCCGGTTATTTTTCTCTCAATTATCGAGGCCTTGCGTATACTTACTTCAGTGTCCTACCTATGGAGAAGCGCATGACTGCAATTCAAAGAAGAACAAAAATTGTCACTACTCTCGGTCCTTCTACAGATAAAGATGACGTATTAGAGTCCATTATTACTGCGGGAGCTAACGTCGTCAGAATGAACTTTTCACATGGCAGTGCTGAGGATCATAAGCTTCGAGCCACCAGAGTACGTAACATTGCGGCAAAATTAGGGACGCATATTGCGATATTGGGAGACTTACAAGGACCAAAAATTCGAGTCTCCACATTCAAAGATGGAAAAATCCACCTCAATGTAGGTGAAAAATTCACATTAGACAGTGAATTGCCTGCCGGTGAAGGCCATCAGCAAGCCGTTGGCTTAGATTACAAAGAGCTTCCTGATGACGTCTCCAAAGGCGATATTTTGTTACTTGATGACGGGCGCGTACAGTTGGAAGTCATTCAAGTCGAAGATTGCAAGGTTCATACAAAAGTTATCATTGGTGGCGCTCTATCGAATAACAAGGGTATCAACAAAAAAGGCGGCGGTCTTTCTGCCGACGCTCTGACAGAGAAGGATAAAAAAGACATTCTTCTGGCCGCTGAAATTAAAGTGGACTACCTTGCTGTCTCATTTCCTCGTAATGGCGAAGACATGAAGTACGCTCGAAGACTTGCAAGAGATGCAGGCCTTGAAGCGAAACTGGTCGCCAAAGTGGAACGAGCTGAAACGGTAGAAAGCGAAGAAAACATCGACGATATTATTCTCGCCTCTGATGTTGTCATGGTCGCACGTGGTGATCTTGGAGTAGAAATTGGCGATCCGGAACTTGTTGGCGTTCAGAAACAATTAATTCGAAGAGCACGCAGCCTAAATCGAGCTGTCATCACTGCTACGCAAATGATGGAATCGATGATGGAAAACCCGATGCCAACCCGAGCAGAAGTCATGGATGTCGCCAATGCGGTACTCGATGGAACTGATGCAGTCATGTTATCTGGAGAGACTGCTGCTGGTAAGTACCCATTAGAAACGGTCCAATCGATGGCAAGTGTCTGTCTCGGCGCAGAAAAAATGGCGGCTATCAACCGCTCTAACTATCGGATGGATCATGTATTCGAGACAGGCGAAGAAACTATTGCTATGTCAACCATGTTTGCTGCGAATCATATGCGAGGCATCAAAGGGATCGTAACCTTAACCGAGTCAGGCAGAACAGCTCTCATGACCTCACGTCTAAGTTCTGGTTTACCTATTTTCGCACTCTCCCGCAACGAGGGAACTCTAAACCGTAGTGCACTATACCGCGGAGTATTCCCCGTCTACTTTGACTCTAAAGGTGATGTAGGCCTTTCTACAGCACAAGCAGCAGTAGACCGACTCAAACAGATTGGTTTTTTACATGAAGGAGATCTCGTGATTATCACACAAGGTGATGTGATGGATGTTGTCGGATCCACGAACTGCATGCGTATTCTCTCGGCATAATCTATCCGCTTTCGAAAAAGAAAAAGCCAGTCATCTGACTGGCTTTTTACTTATGCTTAAATCGAAATTACTTCTTTGGTTTCTTACGCTTGTCAGTGATGTCCCATTTGCCATCAATGTACAATGCAGTCCAACCAGAAGGCTTGCCATCAATCTCTGAACGCACATAGTTTTCTTTAGACTTACGACTAAATCGAACCACAGTCGGGCGACCGTCTGGGTCATGAGTTGGTGCATCCGCTAAGTAATGGAACTTAGGAGATAAGCGCTCTTTAAAGCGAGCCAACTCTTCAACAAGTGGCGCACGTGTTTCACGAGATTTAGGGAAGTTGTGCGCTGCCATAAACAGGCCGGATGCCCCATCACGTAACACAAAGTAAGCGTCTGAGTTTTCACACGGTAGTTCAGGGAAGTGAACTGGATCTTCTTTCGGAGGAGCCACTTCGCCATTTTTTAAGATCTTACGAGTGTTTTTACAATCGTCACTGGTACAGTCCATATACTTACCAAAGCGACCATTCTTAAGCACCATGTCACTGCCACATTTGTCACACTCGACAACCGGGCCATCGTAACCTTTAACCTTGTATTCACCGTGTTCGACAACAAAGCCATCACAGTTTGGGTTATTACCACAGACGTGAAGTTTGCGCTTGTCATCAATCAAGTACGCATCCATTGCTGTTTCGCAAATAGGACAACGTTTCTTCGCGCGTAGAGCCGCCGTTTCAACATCTTCTTCTAGAACGTTGATAATGCCTTCTTCGTCACCTAAATTAATCGTTGTTTTACAACGCTCTTTCGGTGGCAATGCATAACCTGAACAGCCTAGGAAGACCCCTGTTGAAGCAGTGCGAATCCCCATTTGACGCGAACACGTCGGACATTCGATGTCTGTCAGAACAATATGGTTCGGCTTCATACCACCATGTTCTTCGTCTTGCTCTGCTTTCTCTAAATCACCAGTAAAGTCGCTGAAGAAGTTATCTAACACCCCTTTCCAGTTCGCTTCACCTTCTGCAATTTGGTCAAGTTTTTCTTCCATACGAGATGTGAACTCATAGTTCATCAACTCGTTAAAGCTATCATCTAAGCGGTCGGTAACAATTTCACCCATTTTTTCTGCGTAAAAGCGACGTTGTTCTACTTTGACGTAGCCACGATCTTGGATCGTTGAAATGATAGATGCGTAAGTAGAAGGACGACCAATTCCACGCTTCTCTAGCTCTTTAACCAAGGCTGCTTCTGTAAAGCGCGCTGGCGGCTTAGTGAAATGTTGCTTAGGATCAAGTGTCACCAAGTTCACTCGGTCGCCAACCTGAACAGCTGGAAGAATTTGGTCTTCGTTTTTGCCTAAAGGACGTTGAACACGAGTCCAACCATCAAATTTCAGGATACGGCCTTTTGCTTTCAGCGTGTATTCAGCGGCTTTTACACTCACGGTTGTTGAATCATATTTTGCCGGTGTCATCTGACAAGCCACAAATTGATTCCAAATTAATGCATACAGCTTGTGAGCGTCCGCTTCCATACCTTGAAGATCATCGGCTTTTACTGCGACATCTGAAGGTCGAATTGCTTCGTGCGCTTCCTGTGCACCCTGTTTACTGCCGTAAACATTCGCTTTTTCAGGAAGGTAAGCGTCACCATACTCAGAACCGATAAAGCTACGAGCCGCTTCCACCGCTTCTGCACTCAAGTTGGTTGAGTCGGTACGCATGTAAGTGATGTAACCCGCTTCATAGAGACGCTGAGCAAGCATCATTGTTTTCTTAACACCGTAACCAAGGCGCGTACTTGCTGCTTGTTGCAGTGTCGATGTAATGAATGGTGCTGACGGTTTGCTCGATGTCGGACGATCTTCACGCTTGCAAACTTCGTAATCTGCTTTTTCCAAAACAGACATCGCCGCTTTTGCTTCAGCTTCATTTACTGGTTTGAAAGCTGTCCCATCTTTTTGGGCAACCAGCAAACGGAAATCAGATTTATCTTGAGTCTTGGTGTCAGCATGAATGTCCCAGAATTCTTCAGGAACAAACGCTTTGATGGCACGCTCACGCTCAACCAGCAACTTCACGGCTACAGACTGTACACGACCAGCAGACAACCCACGCGCTACTTTTTTCCAAAGTAACGGCGACACCATAAAGCCCACTACGCGGTCCATGAAACGTCGTGCTTGCTGAGCATTCACACCATCCATGCTTAACTCACCAGGCTTTTCAAATGCCTGTCGAATAGCGTTTTTGGTGATCTCGTTAAACACCACTCGTTTGTATCGCTCTTCATCGCCACCGATGATCTCACGAAGGTGCCAAGCGATAGCCTCTCCCTCGCGGTCTAAATCGGTTGCGAGATAAACGCTGTCTGCGTCTTTCGCGAGTTTTTGAAGCTCGGCAACCACTTTTTCTTTACCGGGCAGAATTTGATAGTTCGCTTCCCAACCATCGTATGGGTCAATACCCATCTTTTTGATCAGAGCTTTGCGATCTTTCTCTTTCTTAATACGTGCTTTTTCTTCTACGCTTAAGCCCTTAGTCGACACCGCTGCGGCCTTTTGGCCAGAACTTTGCCCTGCTGTAGGAAGATCACGCACGTGACCCACACTGGACTTAACGATAAAGTCTTTACCGAGATACTTATTGATGGTCTTCGCCTTCGCAGGAGACTCCACAATAACGAGTGACTTACCCATAACTGACTCAAATGCCCTCAATCACTGCCGATTATTTATAGAACGGCATACTTAAAATATTGCTTCTTTTTTTACTATTGAGCGAGATTCCTAGAAGATCAATATCTTTTTTGAAAATATCCTTTGATTGCTCGACAATTCAACGATGAGTGAATTATCAAAAGAGGCGCCATACTATACGGGCAGACCAAATCACCCTAATCGAAGCGATGATTTTCAGTCTTCGATCACAAAACCTTTGAATGAGTCCATCATATGGTAATTGATCTTTGCTCCCAGCACTCTACAATCGCAGCAGAAAACCATACTGGAGTACCCAAATGAGTGATAAAAAAGCCATCTCAGAATTTGATTTACTACTGATCGCAAACCAAATCATCCAAGAACATGATGATTATATTGAGGGCATGCGTGCAGATTCTGTCGAAGAAAAAGAAGGCGTTTTAGTATTCAAAGGAAACTACTTCCTTGATGACAACGGGCTGCCAACAATGAATACCACGGCAGTATTTAACATGTTCAAATACTTGGCTCATCATCTTTCAAAAGAATTTACGTTAGACAAATAAACCGCTAACGAATGATGCTTTCTTACAATAAGAAAGCAAAAAGTCCCAATAATAAAAAAGCCAGAGTCAAACTCTGGCTTTCAACAAAATTTAACGACTGAGAGACGCTAACTTCTCAAAGTAGTCCGGAAAGGTCTTTGAGGTACATTTAGGGTCATTAATCGTGACAGGCGTGTCACTCAACGCCACAAGGGAGAAACACATTGCCATGCGATGGTCATCATAAGTATCAATTGCCGCGTGTTTTAACTGCTGCGGTGGAGTGATGACGATATAGTCTTCACCTTCTTCCACTTCGGCTCCCACTTTGCGAAGCTCTGTTGCCATCGCAGCTAAACGATCCGTTTCTTTGACGCGCCAATTATATACATTGCGAATTGCCGTTGTTCCCTTCGCAAATAGCGCTGCAGTGGCAATGGTCATCGCCGCATCGGGAATGTGGTTGAAATCCATATCAACAGCCGTTAGCTGTCCCACACGAGAGATAACGTAATCGTCTCCCCATTCAATTTCAGCCCCCATTTTTTCTAGCGCATCTGCAAATTGAATATCACCTTGAATGCTTTTTTTGCCAATCCCAGTGACTTTAATTTCGCCACCTTTTATAGCTGCCGCAGCTAAAAAGTATGAGGCAGATGATGCATCGCCTTCAACTAAGAAGTCTCCTGGAGCTACGTATGATTGGCCTGCACGAATAACAAATTCTTGATAGTTTCGGTTTTCAACTTCCACTCCAAACTGAGTCATGATATGCAATGTGATATCAATGTATGGTTTGGAAACCAGTTCGCCTTCAATCTTAATCGTCACGTCATCTTGAGCAAGAGGTGCTGACATTAGAAATGCGGTCAAAAATTGGCTCGAAATCGACCCGTCAATAGAAACGACGCCCCCTTTCAAGCCAGTACCGGTAATTTTTAATGGTGGATAGTCGTCATTCTCAAGGTATGTAACTTCAGCGCCAGCTTGGCGCAGTGCGGTTACCAAATGCCCAATTGGGCGCTCTTTCATGCGAGGTTCACCCGTCAGGACATATTCGCCTTCACCTAAGCATAAGGCTGCCGCAAGTGGGCGCATCGCTGTTCCTGCATTCCCGAGAAACAACTCCGTTGCTTGTGACACCGAAAATGGCTGACCTAATCCCTCAACTTCACATACGGTTTTATCTTCAGACAAACGATAGCTCACACCCAATTTAGTGAGTGCGTTCAGCATATGACGAATATCGTCACTATCGAGCAAATTAGTAAGACGAGTTGTCCCTTTTGCAAGCGCTGCTAGAAGCAACGCTCGGTTAGAAACACTTTTTGAACCCGGTAAATTAACTTCACCGTTAACTTTATTGATAGGTTGTAACGTAAGGCTTTCCATTACAGTTGTTATTCCTTGACTCGCTTTGGCATCCTACTAAAGCGATGAAAAATTCTTCGTACTTGCAGCCTATCTAAAAAGTTCTGTTAAAACCAGAGTAAATCGTGGATAAAAACGCGATTTTTATCGCCCTTTCAGTGAGAGCGGTATAATTCCGTATTTCTAGTACTCCTTATCAACCCTCACGCCATCATTAAAATACAAAACTCTCACCCGGTCCCCGCGTGAGAACAGCATGGAACTATCGACATCTTGAATAATGTCGATTAGTTTCCCTTTTTCAGTTTTGACCAACAATTCTACTAATTGATATTCAACTCGGTAGCGGTTATTTACTTGATTTCTTGCAATCCCCGCTCCCGCAACAGCTCCAACTGCTGTCGCAACCTCTTTGCCGGTACCATCACCAAACTGATGACCAATTACGCCACCAACCACAGCCCCCAGTAATGTCGTCCATCCATTCCCCTTGGACTCAATGATTTCTTGTTGAGTAATGTAGCGAACCGAATCTATTTTACCAAAAACCACCTCATTAACCGGTCTTGCTTGATTTCGTTGATAGCTTGCGTTGGCAAACAGCGGAAAAATCAATAAGATCCAAAACCACTTTTTCATAATGCTCTAAACTCTCTTAATAAATGGCGATTTATTTAACCGAACTAGACTGCGATAATTTATGGTTTCCGTCACCTTTTGAAGCATTGGCAGATCCCAATGGTCTCTTAGCTTTTGGCGGCGATCTCAAACCCGAGCGCATTTTAGCTGGCTATCAGCAAGGAATCTTCCCTTGGTACGGACCAGGGGAACCCATCCTGTGGTGGAGCCCCTCTCCACGTGCAGTCTTTGATCCTAAGACATTTAAAGCGGCAAAAAGTCTCAAAAAGTTTCAACGAAAGCATAAATATCGCGTCAGTATCAATCATGCTACTGAGCAAGTAATTGAGCTGTGTGCAAATACTCGCACCGAAAGCGAAACGTGGCTAAATGAAGACATGCGCACCAGCTATAAAGCCTTAGCTAACGCAGGGCACTGTCACTCCGTTGAGGTCTGGCTCGACAATACTCTGATTGGTGGCTTGTATGGTATCTCTGTTGGTCAGCTTTTTTGCGGTGAGTCGATGTTTAGTTTGGAAACCAACGCGTCAAAGATCGCCTTATGGTATTTTTGCCATCATTTTCAACAACATGGTGGTCTGCTTATTGACTGCCAAGTGATGAACGATCATTTAGCCTCTCTAGGAGCTTATCAACTGGAACGCGAAGAGTTTATGAAAAGCCTGCTATCCTTTAAACAAAATAAATTAAAAGAACATTGCTACACATCTCAGTGGTTGGAATCGCCATTAGAGGAACGCCAATGAATCCGGAATTGCAGCAAATCCGAATTGGTTTAACTGATAGCCATCCTTGCAGTTATCTAAAAGAGCAACAAGAGCGGGTCGCCGTGGCGTTAGATTCGGCAATGCACTGCGCCTCAAGCTATGAAGTGCTGCTGGCCAATGGTTTTCGTCGTAGTGGAGACACCGTTTACAAACCACACTGCACCCACTGCAACGCATGCAATGCTTTGCGAGTAGCAGTGCCAGAATTTTTTCCTTCCAAGAGCCAAAAGCGGCTATTAAACAAGGCTTCTCACCTTAGCTGGCAATTGAAAGAGACAATGGATGAGAATTGGTTTGCGCTGTACTCGCGCTATATCGAAGCGCGCCATCGTGATGGGTCGATGCACCCACCTAAAGAGAAAGAGTTTGCGCAGTTTGCTATGTGTTCGTGGTTGAATACGCAGTTCCTCCACATCTATGAAAATGACACGCTTATCGCCATTGCAGTGACCGATATTCTTTCTAACAGCGCAAGCGCTTTCTACACATTTTTCGATCCTGACTATGCCTTATCTATCGGTACTCTGGGCGTCTTATTTCAGCTGGAATATTGTCGTCAGCAAGGTAAGCAATGGCTGTATCTTGGTTACCAAATTGATGAATGCTCCGCGATGAATTACAAAGTCCGTTTTAACCGACATCAAAGGCTAGTAAATCAGCGTTGGCAAGGGTAGAATACGCCCCAACTTTACATAATTCATTTTTAAGGGCATTATACGCCGCTTAAAAACGCCCATTTTTTAAAAGAGGATTAAATGGCTAAAGAAGACGTAATTGAGATGCAAGGTACTGTCCTTGATACTCTACCAAACACCATGTTTCGCGTTGAACTTGAAAACGGTCACGTAGTTACAGCTCACATCTCAGGTAAGATGCGTAAAAACTACATCCGCATCCTGACTGGCGACAAAGTAACGGTAGAAATGACTCCATACGACCTATCTAAGGGCCGCATCGTCTTCCGTGCTCGTTAATCTCTGATTGCGAATACTAAAAAACGGAGCATCATGCTCCGTTTTTTTGTTGCCGTCAGTCACTGTAAAAGCGCCGATACCACGGCCCCTCTTTTTACTTACCTAATGCTTCTTTGTAGTGCTGTCGGCATACTGATACATAGCGATCGTTCCCACCAATAGCGACTTGATCACCTTCTTTAATCGCATGTCCATGTTCATCAGTACGAATTACCATGTTCGCTTTGCGTCCACAATGGCAAATGGTTTTAAGC
This sequence comes from Vibrio sp. NTOU-M3, assembly GCF_040869035.1. Lineage (NCBI taxonomy): Bacteria > Pseudomonadati > Pseudomonadota > Gammaproteobacteria > Vibrionales > Vibrionaceae > Vibrio > Vibrio sp. NTOU-M3. The sequence continues at coordinate 1,040,237 of NZ_CP162100.1, read as the reverse complement.
TCTACCAACTTATCAGCCCAAGAAAGCAGGTACTTACTTCCTTCAAACAACTCCCCTAAAAAGTCAGTACGTAAGCCGTAACACAGTACAGGGATACCAAGCTTATCAACTACTTCTGTCAACTGATAAACCTGCTCTTTAGATAAGAACTGGCATTCATCAATCAATATACAGTGACGCTTTTCTACCTCATTTAACGCTGCAATTTCTTGGTGGAGGTTAGTGTCTGGCCTAAAAAGCTGAGCATCTGACTGAAGACCAATACGCGAACTCACTTTGCCAATACCATAACGGTCATCTAATGCTGCGGTGAAAATAACTGGCGTCATGCCACGTTCTTGGTAGTTAAAAGATGATTGTAAAAGAGTGGTGGATTTACCCGCATTCATTGCAGAGTAATAGAAGTACATCTGGGCCACTGATTGTTACCTATAACGAAATTGATAAGAATTTAAAGAAAAGGGCTGAATCAACAGCCCTTCATAAAATAAAAATGGTATTACTTACGACGCCACGTTGTGCCTTCTGGACCATCTTCGAGCACGATGCCCATTTCGGTCAGTTTATCACGCGCCATGTCGGCATTAGCCCAATCTTTAGCCGCACGAGAATCATTACGTAGTTTAATAAGCGCTTCAATTTCTGCCACTTCATCATCACTACCTGCGTCTCCCTTCAAGAAAGCTTCTGGCTCTTGATGCAAAATACCAATAACCTCAGCCAGTTCGCGCATTTGAGCACCTAACGCACTTGCGGCCGCCAAATCGTCAGCTTTAATGCGGTTGATTTCACGTGCCATGTCAAATAGCACAGAATATGCTTCAGGCGTGTTGAAATCATCGTTCATCGCTTCAGTAAAGCGGGATACGTATTCTTCTCCACCTGCTGCCGCTGTTTCTAAATCCAGCCCACGTAGCGAAGTGTACAGGCGCTCCAATGAAGCACGAGCTTGATTTAGGTTCTCTTCACTGTAGTTAAGCTGACTACGGTAATGGCCCGACATCAAGAAGTAGCGCACCGTTTCTGAATCGTAGTGCTCTAACACGTCACGAATAGTGAAAAAGTTACCTAGTGACTTCGACATTTTCTCTTTGTCTACCATCACCATGCCACTGTGCATCCAAGTATTTACATATTGAGTACCATGTGCACAGCACGATTGTGCGATTTCATTTTCGTGGTGCGGGAACTGAAGATCGGAACCACCACCGTGGATATCAAAATGATTACCCAGAATGGATGAGTTCATTGCAGAGCATTCGATGTGCCACCCTGGACGGCCCGGCCCCCATGGCGATTCCCACGTAGGTTCGCCTGGCTTAGACATTTTCCACAACACAAAATCTAATGGGCTGCGTTTAGCGGTTTCAACGTCAACACGCGCGCCAGCTTGAAGTTGTTCAAGATCTTGCTTAGACAACTTACCGTATTCATCAAATTTGCTGACTTCAAACATCACGTCGCCATTGTCTGCAACGTACGCGAAGCCACGTTCAATTAGCTTCTCAACTAACTCAATGATTTCTGTAATAAACTGAGTAGCACGTGGCTCTATATCAGGGCGTTTCATATTCAATGCATCAAAATCTGCGTGCATTTCACCAATCAAACGCTCTGTTAATGAATCGCATGATTCACCATTCTCAGCCGCACGTTTGATGATCTTATCGTCAATATCAGTAATGTTGCGGACAAACGTTAGGTCATAACCTAGGTAACGTAGGTAACGTGAGACGACATCAAAAGACACAAATGTGCGACCATGACCAATGTGACAGAGATCGTAGATGGTTACTCCACAGACATACATGCCAACTTTACCGGCATTGATTGGTTTGAATTCCTCTTTCTGTCTTGTGAGTGTGTTATATATCTTCAACATGATCTCTGTGCTTTATCGGATGAAACAAAATAGTGGTGCAGTATATCAATTTGCGTGCCGCTAGGTAATCCCCGACATGGACAAAAAATCCGCAACAAAGCCTATACTCAAGTCTCACGCTTCACTTTTCACGTATAAATGTTAGAAAAGTTAAGATAGAATCCGACTCTCAAATCAAAAACATATGTAAAGGTACTAATCATGATCACCCTTCACACTAATTTTGGTGACATCAAAATTCAGCTAAATGAAGAGAAAGCACCAGAAACAAGCGCAAACTTCCTACAGTACTGCCGTGATGGTTTCTACGACAACACACTCTTCCACCGTGTTATCGATGGTTTCATGATTCAAGGTGGTGGCATGGAATCTGGTTTACGTGAGAAACCAACTCGTGCACCAATCAAAAACGAAGCAAACAACGGCCTTAGCAACAAAGTGGGCACACTTGCTATGGCACGCACGATGGAGCCGCATTCTGCAAGCTCACAGTTCTTCATCAACGTGAACAACAACACTTTCCTAGATTTCCGTAGCGAAAGCCTTGACGGTTGGGGTTACTGCGTATTTGCTGAAGTTGTTGAAGGCATGGACATCGTAAACAAAATCAAAGGTGTCAGCACTGGCTCTTACGGCATGCACCAAGATGTTCCACTAGAAGATGTTGTGATCACTGGCACAACCATCGAAGAATAAGTCATGCAGAGAAGAGCCTTGGCGCTCTTCTCTTTTATTCCTTCAGCTATAAAACGCCTATGACCACTCTATTCATTTCTGATCTACACCTCACTCCACAAGCCCCTGAAATTACAGAATGCTTCACTCATTTTATGCGAACACAAGCCACCAAGGCCGATGCTTTGTACGTGTTGGGTGATCTGTTCGAATTTTGGGTCGGTGACGATGATAAATCCCCTTTCGCCCAGCAAATTCGTGACGAATTCAAACGCCTTACTGATACTGGTGTGCCAGTCTTTTTTACCCAAGGGAATCGAGACTTTTTAGTCGGAAAACGGTTTGCCAAACAAACTGGGGTTACGCTGCTCGGTGATGAAACAGTGATCGATTTATATGGCCGCAATGCCGTTGTGCTACATGGTGATACCCTCTGCACTCAAGATACCAAGTACCTAGAGTTCCGAGCGAAAGTGCATCAACCTTGGTTACAATGGGTATTTAACCGTATCCCTATGTTTATCAAACAAAAGATTGTTGCCAAAGTTCAGTCAGATATTCGAGATGATAAAAGCACTAAATCACTTGAAATTATGGATGTGACACCAAGTGAAGTAGAAAAAGTCATGCAGCAACATCATGTTGATTTGATGATCCACGGGCATACCCATCGACCAAACATCCATTCATTGGAAACAGAAGATGGCAACAAAACTCGCATTGTTTTAGGAGACTGGTATACGCAAGGTTCCATCTTGGTCTATGATAAAAATGGTTACGAGTTACAAGTTTTAACATTTAACCAATAGCGGCTATTGATATTTATCTTTGAAAGATATCAATGCTTTATTATCATTCGACTGGTTAATCTAGCTAAGAATTATTCCATTGAAATATTCCTATATTGCTCGTCAGCCGATCCTCGACTGCGAGAAAAAAACGATTGGCTACGAACTATTGTTTCGTGATGGGCCTCAGAATACTTTTCCAGAAATTGAACCCGAACTCGCCACCAGCCGCTTGCTTTCGGACCACTTTCTCTCAACTCACTACAGTACACTTGGTGAGAGCTTAGGTTTTGTTAATTTTCCTTATCAGAGCTTATTGAATCGTATCCCTACCCTATTCCCGTCAGACAATTTAGTAATTGAAGTGCTGGAAGATTGCCCTCCGACACCAGAGTTGCTTGAAGCAATAAAAGAAATGGCGCAAGCAGGCTACAAAATCGCATTGGATGATTTTGTTCCAAGTGTCGAATGGAAAGCTTTTTTGCCTTATATCTCAGTGATTAAGTTTGACATCCGAATCGTGCCGATCGCAAAAGCAGCGATATTCATTCAAAAACTTAAAACAAGCAAAATTCTCTTTTTAGCGGAAAAAGTCGAAACACATGAAGAGTTTCAACAAGCTAAAGATGCGGGCTTTGATTACTTTCAAGGGTATTTCTTCAGCAAACCTGAAATGATCGAACGTAAGGCCCTCGAACCGTCTTTTGTCACGCTTGTTCAATTGTGTATGGAAGTAGCAAAAGAAGAAATTGATTATAAGGCGATAGAGTCGTTGATCAGCACCGACCTTACCATGTCCTATAAATTGCTTACCTTTGTTAACTCTTCCTACATGGTAAGCACCAAAATACGGTCGTTCAAACAGGCGGTTGTTTATCTGGGTGAAGATAAACTGCGTAAGTTTGTTTCTTTGGTAGCAATTGCTTCAACCCAAGACTCTAAACCCGATTACCTTTATAGCCTTTCCATCCAACGAGCCAGATATTGTGAATTGCTAGCAAAACATTTTTCTTCATTTTTAGAGCCAGGCTCGGCTTTTCTAACCGGAATGTTCTCGCTACTAGATAGCCTACTCGATCAGCCATTTGATCAACTAGTGGATTCCATGCCAATCGCCGAGGATGTCAAACTCGCGTTGAGCAATGGTGAAGGAAGACTTGGTCAAATACTCTTGTTAACTCAGGCTTATGAACGCGCTGATTGGGATAAGGTGAACGAGATAAACTCCGAATTAGAGTTACCGGAAGAGATGCTCAGTCAAGCCTACGACGCTTCAGTCAAATGGACGGCTGAGTTGCTAGACGTAACGATGTAACATTTACTTGCCTTGAGACTGGCTATACACTGCTGGCATTTGATCAAATCGAGACATTTTATGCCTTCTTGCCCATGCCATAGCCAGTCTGATTATTCTGTTTGCTGTGAGCCGATTCATAAAGATCACCGCAACGCCTTAAAGCCAGAGCAACTAATGCGTGCTCGATATTCAGCGCACGTCTTAGGACTGGTGGACTTCGTCATTAATACTTATCACCCAAGCTGCCAAGCTGAAAACCAACGACAAGGTATTGAAGAGTCGATAAATTCTGAATGGAAAAAACTAGAAGTCACAAGTACAGAGGAAGGCAGCCATGCAGACGAAGGCTACGTGACATTTAGTGCCTACTTCATTGACGAAGGCTCTGAATACTGCATGACTGAGCGCTCTCACTTCATCCGAGAAAAAGATCGTTGGTACTACATTGACGGTGAGTTTCCACAGCAAGAAACTAAGCCCGATCCAAGACTAAGTCAGCCAATCAAAGCTTTGAAAGTTGGGCGCAATGATCCTTGCATTTGTGGTAGTGGCAAAAAATTTAAGAAGTGTTGTGGGTAAATTCAAAAGCGCCACCAGCTCAACATTTCTGTAAATGGCAATGATTATACCGTACTAACCAACGATGACTCTTTCGCTATTGCCTAATAAAAATGCCGTTCATTTAATGTGAACGGCATTTAGGTTTTTACTTATCTTTCAGAATTAATGTACTACAGCTTCTTCTTCATTAAGGTATTCAAACTGCAACTCATCGCCTTTAAGAGCAACTTTTACAGTCCCACCATCAACTAATGAACCAAACAACAATTCATTCGCCAGTGGTTTCTTCAATTGCTCTTGGATGACTCGTCCCATAGGGCGAGCACCCATCGCTTTATCGTAGCCTTTCACAGCTAGCCAATGGCGCGCATCATCCGAGACTTCCAGTGATACACCTCGAGAATCCAATTGGGCCTGAAGCTCAACAATGAATTTATCAACAACCTGATGGATAACATGCTCATCAAGACTATTGAACCAGATGATGTTATCAAGACGGTTACGAAACTCAGGTGTAAACACCTTCTTGATTTCCGACATCGCATCATGACTGTGATCTTGCTGGATCAGACCAATCGATTTCTTCTCAGTCATCTGAACACCAGCGTTGGTTGTCATTACTAGGATAACATTACGGAAATCTGCTTTACGTCCGTTGTTATCAGTAAGCGTACCGTTATCCATTACTTGCAGTAACAAGTTGAAGATATCAGGATGTGCTTTCTCAATCTCATCCAATAGGACAACTGAATGAGGATGCTTGATAACCGCGTCAGTTAACAAACCACCTTGGTCATACCCAACGTAACCTGGAGGGGCACCGATTAAACGGCTCACTGAGTGGCGTTCACCATACTCAGACATATCAAAGCGAAGTAGCTCTATACCCATCAACTTCGACAGTTGAACTGTAACTTCGGTTTTACCTACCCCTGTTGGGCCTGCAAACAAGAAAGAACCAACAGGTTTGTTGTCTGCACCTAACCCAGCACGAGTCAGTTTGATCGCTTCGCTCAATACATCAATCGCATCATCTTGACCAAATACCAGCATTTTCATCTTCTCATCAAGATTTTGAAGAATCTCTTTATCTGATGAAGAAACGGATTTTTCAGGAATGCGAGCCATTTTCGCGACCATTGCTTCAATGTCACCCACACCTACTGTTTTCTTACGGCGACTTGCTGGAGCAAGACGACTGCGCGCCCCTGCTTCATCAATAACGTCGATTGCCTTATCAGGTAGATGACGTTCATTGATGTATTTCGCTGAAAGCTCTACTGCGGCTCGAAGTGCTTTATTGGTGTAACGGACTTCATGGTGAGCCTCGTATTTCGGCTTAAGACCGATCAAAATTTTAGTCGTATCATCTAACGACGGCTCTACAACATCAATTTTTTGGAAGCGGCGAGAAAGTGCTCGCTCTTTATCAAAAATATTGCTGTATTCTTGATAGGTGGTTGAACCAATGCAACGCAACTTACCACTACTTAGTAACGGTTTAATTAGGTTTGCTGCATCCACCTGTCCACCAGAAGCAGCACCAGCGCCGATGATAGTGTGAATTTCATCAATAAATAGGATTGCGTCGTCTTCTTTCTCTAGCTGTTTCAAAATGGCTTTGAAACGCTTCTCGAAATCGCCACGATATTTAGTACCCGCAAGCAGTGACCCTATATCAAGAGAGTAAATCACACTGTCTTTGATAATTTCAGGTACTTGACCTTCAACAATTCTCCAAGCAAGACCTTCTGCAATCGCAGTTTTACCTACCCCCGCTTCACCAACAAGAAGTGGATTGTTTTTACGACGGCGGCATAGTACTTGGATTGTGCGCTCAAGCTCTTTTTCACGGCCAATCAATGGGTCAATCTGCCCTTGCTTAGCCAACTGGTTTAAGTTTGTTGCGAAACTTTCTAAGCGCTCTTCTGAATTAGTTTCTTCAACGCTATCGCTGCTAAATGAATCAGATGACGAAGAATCGTCACCGGAGCTTGACGCTTTTGTTATGCCATGTGATATAAAATTGACGATATCTAAACGACTAATGTCGTTCTTTTTAAGAAGATACGCTGCGTGAGATTCTTGTTCACTGAAGATAGCAACTAGTACATTTGCACCAGTTACTTCACTGCGCCCTGAAGACTGAACATGGAATACGGCGCGTTGTAACACTCGTTGAAAACTCAATGTTGGTTGGGTTTCACGAGTCTCATCGTTTTCGGGGATTAAAGGCGTTGTTTGGTCGATAAATACATCAAGTTCAGCGCGTAAGCCGTCAATATCAGCCTGACAAGCTAACAACGCTTCTCTGGCAGCATCGTTTTCAAGCAATGCTAGCAGGAGGTGCTCGACGGTCATAAACTCGTGTCGTTTGTCTCGAGCTCGGGCAAATGCCCCATTCAAACTCGATTCTAGTTCTTTATTTAGCATAAGTACCTCCTTATGGAACGGCTCTGCCGATAGAATTTAGCGTTAGGCTTGCTCCATCGTACAAAGCAGTGGGTGCTCATTTTCCCTTGAATACATAGTGACCTGTGCCACTTTAGTCTCAGCAACTTCTGCAGTAAACGTGCCACAAATTGCTTTACCTTCATAATGTACCTTGAGCATTACCTGTGTCGCCTGATCGATATCCATTGAAAAAAAGCGCTCAAGGATTTCAATAACAAAGTCCATTGGTGTGTAGTCATCATTATTAAGCACCACGTTATACATCGATGGCGGCTTAACTTTGGTCTTCTCTGCCTCCAGCAAATCCGAGTCTGGAGTTACCCATTCAAAATTATTACTCATTGTTCCATTTAAAACGTTTAGAGAGTTTCTTCACTAATTTTACCACTTCACCAAAGCAAAAATGTAGATTTCACTCGTAATAAGAACAAAAAACGGTTTAGTAAAAAAAACGCCCATACTTAGAGACTAATGCAGCAATTGTATCGCTGCAAATAAAAGATTTCTATTGTGGCATATGTGCTATCTAATTGATTAAAAAGACACCACAACCCACTCATATCAATGATGATTAATAGTGAAACATACTGATTTTTGTTGAAAAAATGTAAATCTCAAAAGTGATTTGTTTGCAAATATGTAGGATATTATACGTCTTGCCTATTGACTGCGCTCAATCATTGACTAAATTGGTCAAATAGTGACTGAAAATTTGGCAGCGGCTGAATGGAAATTCACTATTTACAGCTTACATTATGACGTGAGTTGAGGGTTAACAACATCAGTAACAAAATGCATGAGGGATGTATAGCATGGCTACAGGTACAGTGAAATGGTTTAACAATGCCAAGGGATTTGGTTTTATCTGCCCAGAGGGTGAAGATGGAGATGTATTTGCACACTACTCAACCATCAAAATGGATGGATACCGTACTCTGAAAGCTGGCCAACAAGTAACGTTCGAAGTGGAAGAAGGACCAAAAGGTTACCACGCAAGCTCTGTAACTCCGGTCGAAAGCCAAGTTGCAAAATAATCGCTGCCAAAACTGGTTAATTATTCCATAAAAAACCCGCCTTTCGGCGGGTTTCATTTTTATCACTTTATTAATCGATGATGCTATTGAGTGTCGCACTTGGGCGCATCAATGGTGATGCTTTGTCGAATTCAGGTGTGTAGTAACCACCAAGAACACCAGGAACACCTTGAGCGTCATTTAACTCGGCAACAATTTTGTCTTCGTTTTCTGCTAGTGCTTTCGCCACAGGAGCAAACTCAGCCGCGAGTTCCGCATCCTTTGTTTGAGTTGCTAGAGCTTGAGCCCAGTAAGTCGCTAGGTAGAAGTGGCTACCACGGTTATCTAGCTCGCCAACTTTACGCGAAGGTGACTTATTGTTGTCTAGGAATTCACCAGTAGCTTTATCCAACGCATCAGCAAGAACTTGTGCTTTCGCATTACCTGTAATTGTACTTAAGTGTTCCAAAGAGGCTGCAAGTGCAAGGAATTCACCAAGAGAGTCCCAACGAAGGTGGTTTTCTTTCTCAACCTGCTGAACGTGCTTAGGTGCAGAGCCACCAGCACCTGTTTCAAATAGACCACCACCGTTCATTAGTGGAACGATAGAAAGCATCTTCGCAGAAGTACCAAGTTCTAGGATTGGGAACAAATCAGTTAGGTAGTCACGAAGTACGTTACCTGTTACTGAGATAGTGTCTTGACCATCTTTTATACGCGCTAGCGAGAACTGACACGCTTCAAGTGGCGCTAGGATCTTGATCTCTAGACCAGAAGTATCGTGTTGTGGAAGGTATGCATTTACTTTCTTGATTAGCTGAGCATCGTGTGCACGGTTCTCATCTAGCCAGAATACTGCTGGAACACCTGTTGCACGAGCGCGTGTTACTGCGAGCTTAACCCAATCTTGGATTGGCGCATCTTTCACCTGACACATACGGAAGATATCGCCTTCCTCTACTGATTGCTCAAGTAGTACTGCACCTAATGCGTCAACAACACGTACTGTACCAGCAGCGTCTAGGATGAATGTCTTATCATGTGAACCGTACTCTTCTGCTTTTTGAGCCATTAGGCCAACGTTTGGCACACTACCCATTGTTGTTGGGTTGAATGCACCGTTCTCTTTACAGAAGTCGATAACTGCTTGGTAGATACCTGCATAGCTGCGATCAGGGATCATCGCTTTAGTATCTTTCTGTTTGCCATCTGGGCCCCACATTTGACCAGAAGAACGCAACATTGCTGGCATAGATGCATCAACGATAATGTCACTTGGAACGTGTAGGTTCGTGATACCACGGTCAGAATCAACCATTGCTAGCGGTGGCTGAGTTTCGTAAACCGCTTGTAGAGCCGCTTCGATTTCTTCTTTTTGAACAGCAGGCAGTGATTGGATCTTCGCGTAAACGTCACCAATACCGTTGTTTACATCAACACCTAACTTGTCAAACAGCTCACCGTATTTCGCAAATACGTCTTTGTAGTAAACCTTAACCGCGTGACCAAAAATCACTGGGTCAGACACTTTCATCATGGTCGCTTTCATGTGCAGTGAAAGCAGCACGTCTTGCTCTTTCGCTTCAGCAATTTGCGCTTCAAAGAACTCAACCAACGCTTTCTTGTTCATGACTGAACAGTCGATGATTTCTTTGTCCTGAAGTGGGAAAGCTGCTTTCAGCTCTTTCACAGCACCATCAGCTGCAACGAATTCGATCTTAACGTCGGTTGCGCCTGCAACCGTATGCGATTTTTCACTACCAAAGAAATCGTTACCAGACATACTAGAAACATGAGATTTAGAATCTGCAGACCATGCACCCATTGAGTGCGGGTTTTTCTTCGCATAGTTCTTTACAGATAAAGGCGCGCGACGGTCAGAGTTACCTTCACGCAGTACTGGGTTTACTGCACTACCTTTAATTTTGTCGTACGTTGCTTTGATCGCTTCTTCTTCGTACGTGCTTGGCTCTTCTGGGTAGTTCGGTAGGTTGTAACCTTTGTCTTGTAGTTCTTTGATTGCAGCTTTCAGTTGAGGAATCGAAGCTGAGATGTTTGGTAGCTTAATGATATTTGCTTCTGGAGTTTTTGCTAGTTCACCTAGTTCTGCAAGTGCATCACCGATACGTTGTTCTTCCGTCAAATGTTCAGGGAAGTTTGCAATAATACGCCCCGCTAGCGAAATATCACGTGTATCGACGTTGATACCCGATGAAGCTGTAAATGATTGAATAATCGGCAGTAGAGAGTAAGTAGCTAGCGCAGGTGCTTCATCAGTGATGGTATAAATAATTGTAGGTTTTTCTGTAGGCATGAAATTTCCCTATTGTTCTAACAGTGCCCTATTGGATGACTGGCCCTGTGTGAATGTCCGCTAACAAGATGGTGTATCATCCCCTCAAAGCTTGTTTGCGATTTTGTCACTCTTTAAAATTATCGGGATAAAGCGTTGAGCGTGCCATATCCTTATTCCTTGAGTGCTTATAATTAAACAAAATGATGAGAATAGTCTATCATCTTGTGTCTTAAACCTGTTTTTGGGCGCGCAAATCATAGCTCAAATTGTGTGTTCAGAAAACTTAGACACACACTTCGTTTACATTTTTGCAAGGTAGTTAACATGTCCCCACGCTCACAACGTGAGTCTTCTCGCCGAAGTTCTAAACCTAATCAATCGGGTTTTAAACGAACGAAACCCAACAATACAAGCAAAAATCATTCATCTCGACAGCGTCGTAAACCAACGAACGAGAAGCCTCGTGTATCACCTGAAGAGCGTAAAGTTATAGTCTTCAATAAGCCCTACGATACGTTAAGTCAATTTACCGATGGCGAAGGTCGAAAAACACTGGCGGACTTCATTCCAGTGAAAGATGTTTATGCTGCCGGCCGCCTTGATCGTGATAGCGAAGGACTGATGGTATTAACCAATGATGGCATTTTGCAGGCTCGCTTAACACAACCGAAATCTAAGTCTCCAAAAACTTACTGGGTACAAGTCGATGGTGCGCCAACGGAAGCAGATCTCGATAAACTGCGTAAAGGGGTCGAACTGAAAGATGGCATGACGCTCCCGGCAAAAGTGGAAGTAATGCCTGAACCCAACGTTTGGGAGCGTAACCCTCCAGTGCGCTTTCGAGCCAATATTCCAACAACATGGTTGGCCATCACCATTATTGAAGGGCGTAACCGTCAAGTACGTCGCATGACAGCGAACATCGGCTTCCCTACTCTGCGTTTAATCCGCTATTCGATGGGTGATGTGACGTTAGGCAATTTACAGCCAGGCGAATGGAAAGAGATCGACCTCTAAGGTGCATAAAAAAAGCCGCTTCATGTGAAGCGACTTTTTATGATAGGAAAAACCAAATACTCAAAATAATTGGAGTTTCAGCTAGGCAACAAGTAAGTTCATCCCTATGCGCATAGGTATTCTATGTAATTAGGGTGAACTTACGCAGTTAACAACGCTGCAACTTCAAGTATGAAGAGTAGATTACTCTTCGTCTTTCTTTTCTGCGGCTTTAACAGCAATCGCTAGTTCTTCAAGCGCAGCTGGGTTAGCTAGGCTTGGTGCATCTGTAAGCAGACAAGAAGCAGCCGTTGTTTTCGGGAATGCGATAACGTCACGGATGTTTTCAGTACCACAAAGTAGCATGACTAGACGGTCAAGACCGAATGCTAGACCGGCGTGAGGAGGCGTACCAAATTTCAGAGCATCCAATAGGAAGCCAAATTTAAGCTGCTGCTCCTCGGCATCAATACCTAAGATATCAAATACCGCGGCTTGCATTTCTGCATTGTGGATACGTACAGAACCACCACCTACTTCGTAGCCGTTTAGAACCATGTCGTATGCGTTTGAGTTCGCAGCCGCTGGGTTCGCTTTTAGCTCTTCTGCTGTCACACCAAGAGGTGATGTGAATGGGTGGTGCATCGCGTGTAGATTGCCTTCGTCGTCTTCTTCAAACATTGGGAAGTCAACAACCCATAGCGGAGCCCATGCAGACGTATCGGTAAGCTCTAAGTCTGTACCAAGCTTCAAGCGCAGTGCGCCCATTGCTTCTGCTACCGTGTTTGCTTTGTCTGCGCCAAATAGGATGATGTCACCAGATTCTGCTTGAGTGCGGTCAAGAATACCGTTGATCACATCTTCGTTTAGGAACTTAGCGACTGGAGATTGGATACCTTCCATGCCTGCTGCACGGTCGTTAACTTTCATCCACGCTAGACCTTTCGCACCGTAGATACCAACAAACTCACCGTAGCTATCGATTTGCTTACGAGTTAGCTTAGCGCCACCTGGTACACGGATTACTGCAACGCGACCTTTCTCGTCGTTAGCAGGGCCAGAGAATACTTTAAATTCTACATCTTTAACTAGGTCAGCAACGTCTACCAATTCTAGTGGGTTACGTAGATCTGGCTTATCGCTGCCGAAACGACGCATCGCTTCAGAGAATGGCATCACTGGGAACTCACCTAGGTCTACGTTTAGTAGCTCTTGCCACATATCACGAACCATTTTCTCAGTGGTTGCACGAACTTCGTCAGCCGTCATGAATGACGTTTCGATATCGATTTGAGTAAATTCAGGTTGACGGTCAGCACGCAAGTCTTCATCACGGAAACACTTAACGATTTGGTAGTAACGGTCAAAACCAGACATCATTAGCAGCTGTTTGAATAGCTGTGGAGACTGAGGAAGTGCATAAAAGCTGCCTTTGTGAACGCGGCTTGGTACTAGGTAGTCACGTGCACCTTCAGGCGTCGCTTTTGTTAGTACTGGCGTTTCAATATCTAGGAAACCGTTGTCATCTAGGAAACGACGAACGAAGCTAGACGCTTTAGCACGTAGTTTGATGCGGTCGCTCATTTCAGGGCGACGTAGGTCTAGGTAACGGTACTTCAGGCGCTGCTCTTCAGAGTTCTTTTGGTTGAAGTCTAGCGGTAGAACATCACTGCGGTTGATGATTTCAAGGCCTTTCGCGATGATCTCAACTTCACCCGTCGCCATGTCTTTGTTGACTTGGCTATCTGGACGAACGCGAACTTCACCCGTCAGTTTGATACAGAATTCATTACGAAGTGTGTTTGCCACTTCATACGCATCTGCCATATCTGGATCGACAACTACCTGAACAACGCCTTCACGATCTCGCATATCGATAAAAATAAGACCGCCTAAATCACGGCGACGGTTAACCCAGCCGCAAAGTTCTACAGTTTGTCCTGCAAGGGACTTGTTCAGGTGACCACAGTAATGGGTACGCATAATGAATTTCCCAATCTCTTAAAATTTGTTGATTACTTTCCGCCGCCTAGTCTGGCTGGCGACAGAGCAAAGATTCATTTATACGCTGAAAGTCGTCCGAGATCGACTATTCAGAATACAATTTATTGCCTTTTATCTGGGATAGACGTTTTTTAGCACAACAAATGAGCAAAACCACATCTAACCGAAAAAATTGGCGCTGATTATAGCGTTAATTTGGGCATTTATTCAAAAGTCTCGTACAGTAGCTAACATCAGTATCTAGTAAGCGAATTTTCCATGACTTTACCTTTGCGGCTTGGGCTCACTATGTGGTCTCATTCAGGATGGCAACAAAGCTTTTATGGCAGCGGCACCAAACCAGCGGAGCGCTTAGCTAAATACGCTCAGGTTTTTCATACTGTTGAAGGAAATACCACCTTCTATGCCACCCCTTCTTTAAGTACCGTCAACAATTGGCGAGCGGCTACATCAGATGAATTTCGCTTTACCTTTAAACTCCCTAGTGCCATTACCCACCAGCATATGCTAAAAGGTGTGGGAGACATGCTGCGAGATTTCATGGCCGTCATGGAGCCTATTCATGATCGTGTTGGTCAATGGACCATCCAGCTACCAGCCGCATTTGGCCCCGAGCACCTAGAACAACTAAAAAAGTTTTGTCAGCAATTCCCTTCCAGTTTCCCATTGGGGGTTGAAGTTCGAAACCTCGCCTTCTTTAACAAGGGGGAGGAAGAGAAAGCGTTAAACCAGTGGTTACTGGAACATGGTATCGACCGCATCATTATGGACAGCCGTCCAGTTTTCGCGGCAAAGCCTATCAATGACGTGATCATAGACGCACAACAAAAAAAGCCACGCGTGCCCGTTCATGCGATTTCAACCGCCACTCACCCCATGATTCGTTTTATTGGCCACCCAGAACTTGCGGAAAACTTGCCGTTTTTTGAACCTTGGTTAAATAAACTTCCCACTTGGATTGCACAAGGTAAACAGCCGTATGTCATGATACATACGCCGGACAATGTGGAAGCTCCTGAGCTCGCTACTTCGCTATACAACAAACTCAGCCAACGTATCACTTTGCCCGATTTAGCACCCTTTCCATGTCAAGATGGCAATCCACAAATACAGATGTTTTAATTCAATCAGCAGCTCAATAATGACAGGCGCGCCAAGATCTCATAAAATACGCGCCTTTTTTAATGCTCAGCGCAATCAAGAGATGTTGTTATGAACCCAAAGAGCAATCCGGATACTATTTTTTCTGCTCCGATCGATAAGATCGGCGACTTCACGTTTGATGAACGTGTTGCGGAAGTTTTTCCAGACATGATCCAACGTTCGGTGCCGGGCTACAGCAATATCATCTCAGCCATTGGTATGCTGGCAGAACGCTTTGTGAAGCCGCACAGCAATATCTATGACCTAGGTTGTTCGTTGGGTGCCGCCACGCTATCTATGCGCCGTCATATTCAACAAGAAGGCTGCCAAATCATTGCCGTTGATAACTCGTCCGCTATGGTTGAACGTTGTAAACTACACGTCAACGCCTATCGTAGTGATACACCAGTTGATGTTGTTGAAGCCGATATCCGTGATATCAACATCGAAAATGCTTCCGTTGTGGTGTTGAATTTCACCCTGCAATTTTTGTCGCCAGAAGACCGTTATTCTTTATTAGAGAAAATTTATGCAGGTTTACGTCCGGGCGGGATTTTAATTTTGTCTGAAAAGTACGTCTTTGAAGATCAGGTTTCCAATGAGCTACTGATAGATCTTCACCACGACTTTAAACGCGCTAACGGCTACAGCGAACTGGAGATCAGCCAAAAACGCAGTGCAATTGAAAATGTCATGCGTCCAAACTCCAAAAAAGAGCACAAAGAACGCTTTGCTCAAATTGGCTTCAGCAGCTTTGATGTTTGGTTCCAATGCTTTAACTTTGGTTCAATGTTCGCCATAAAATAGTGCTTATCACTTACGCACCCTATAACGGCTTCTTATTTTCTATTTAAATTACAGTGACTCACTCAGTATGTTTAATTTTGCTAATTTTTATCAGTTGATCGCTCAAGATACTCGTCTTCAACCTTGGCTTAACACCTTGCCACAACAGCTGACAGATTGGCAGAATGCCGAACATGGTGATTTTGACCGTTGGGTTAAGGCTCTGAATAAGATCCCACAAGGTGCGCCCGATCAAGTTGATCTCAAAAACTCGGTCACCATTGCCAATGACACCCCGTTTCATACCGGCGAGCTGAAGAAGCTGGAAAACCTATTGCGTACGTTCCACCCTTGGCGTAAAGGGCCATACACGGTGCATGGCATCCACATTGATACTGAGTGGCGCAGTGACTGGAAATGGGATCGCGTGCTTCCTCACATTTCACCATTAAAGAATCGCAGTGTGCTTGATGTAGGCTGTGGCAACGGCTACCACATGTGGCGCATGCTCGGTGAAGGCGCTCGCCTTTGTGTCGGTATCGACCCTTCTCACCTGTTCCTTATCCAGTTTGAAGCCATCAGAAAAATGATGGGGGATGATCAACGTGCCCACTTATTGCCACTTGGGATTGAACAACTGCCTAAGCTGGAAGCTTTTGACACCGTATTCAGCATGGGTGTGCTCTATCACCGTCGCTCACCGCTTGATCATTTGATCCAGTTGAAAGACCAACTGGTTGCGGGTGGTGAGCTGATACTGGAAACACTGGTTATTGAAGGGGATGAAACCTCAGTACTGGTTCCGGTTGATCGCTACGCGCAAATGCGCAATGTTTACTTTTTCCCATCGGCAAAAGCACTAAAAGTGTGGCTTGAACAAGTCGGTTTTGAAGATGTTCGTATTGTAGACGAGAACGTCACCACCGTAGGAGAACAGCGTACCACTGAGTGGATGACGCATAATTCACTACCCGATTATCTCGACCAAAATGACCCAAGCAAAACCGTTGAGGGACACCCAGCACCTCGCCGCGCTGTTCTTGTCGCTAAAAAACCGATAAAGAAACAAAATTAAGACAGTGTCTTGCTAATTTGACAAAGAGTTAACCCTTCTGACACGTCAAATCATTACCCTTATACTGTTGTATTAAGGATGTGTCTTGCGTCCTTAATTTTTTACGTTTATTTGCCAATCCTCACGACTTAAGAACCATAGTCATCTGGTTGCTTGGAGTGTGAGATTGGATAAGCTAAACTCCCAAAATTAAAATAATTTAACCATTTTCAGGTTTTTCAATGCTTAAAAGATTGTCACCAGTAGTCGCGCTCGCTGTACTTTCCGGATGTACTCTGACAAACAGCGAACAATATCACCAAGAAACGTTAGCAGCTATCCAAGCTTCTGAAACCAATCTGACCAATAAAATCTCTAGTCTGGAACTTCAGCTAAGCAGTCAGTCTGGCTACATTGAAAGCCTTGAAGGTCAAATTAAATCTCTTAACGGTGAATTGCTTTCATTCAAGAAAGAAGCAATTACCGAGATCAAAAAAGAGAGAAAGCCGGTCATTTTACCTGCACCTGTCCCAACACCTCCTCAACCCTCTCATGAAGTTGTACTTGGCTCGATAGAGAAAGTGACTATCGACTCAATCAACCAAACATTTGACGCACGTGTGGATACCGGGGCGGCAACCTCTTCTCTCAATGCTGTTGATATCGAAGAATTTGAGCGTAACGGCAAAAACTGGGTCCGTTTCCATTTATCTGATGAGCAAAATGTGGCTGGTGACGATAACTGGATTGAAGCTCCGGTGCAGCGTTACGTGAAAATCCGTCAATCAACAAACGACGATTCTGAGCGTCGTGCTGTGGTCGAATTGTGGGTTAAAGTTGGCAAAATCCACGAGAAAGCACAGTTTACACTAGCTGACCGTTCTCAAATGAGCCACCCAGTATTGCTGGGGCGCGAGTTCATCCGTGACATCGCTGTGGTAGACGTAAGTCGCCAGTACATTTTCACGGGAAACAATAAGAAAAAATAAGGTAACTTTATGACGTCAAAAGTACCCTTTTACATCTCAGTGATCCTGCTGATTGTGGCAGGTATTGCATTGAGTATGTTCCGCCACCAAAATTATGGTGTGCCATGGACTCCAGGCGAGGCTCGCCAGATCTGGGATATTGAAGCTCGAGTCGAATTTTATGGCCAAGGTAAGCCAATTAAAGCCTCTTTAGCCGCGCCTCATACCCAAACAGGTTACACACTGATTAGTGAGTCCTCCTCTTCTCCGGGTTACGGCGTTTCTTACGTAGACAGCGATGCAGGCCGACGTGCTGAGTGGTCAATCCGCTCTGCCATGGGCCCACAAACCATTTACTACAAAGCTCAGTTCTTGGTTGACCCGCAAGCGAAAGTGGACCCTATTCCCCCAAGTGAAGAAATAGCAAAACCAACGTTTGAAGGCCCAGTTGAAGCTGCCGTTGTTGCCGTTATTGAGCGTGCAAACCAACGCTCAGCCGACGACATCACCTTCACCCGTGAATTGGTTAAAATCATCAACGACAATGAAAGCCAAAATGCCGCACTTATTCTAAATAAGATGAGCAAGGTTGAAGCGGTCGATAAAATCCTCGCTTATGCTCAAATTCCAAGCAAAATTGCTGGTGTCGTTGAGTTGGAAGATGGCCGTCGCCGCCAAAGCATCCAACAAATGAACCAAGTTTGGGATGGAAAAGAGTGGAAGCTATTCAACCCAGAAAGCACCAATCAATCTGTTCAGCCAAATATCTTAGTTTGGGATGAATCCAACATCTCACTACTTGATGTTGTTGGCGGCCAAAACAGCCAAGTGCACTTCTCAATGATTGCTCAGCAAGTTTCGGCTCAGCAAGCAACCAACGACAAAGTCGAAGCTGATGGGCTGCTTAACCTTTCAATCCATAGCTTGCCACTTGAAGAGCAAGCGATGTTTAAGACCATTATGCTGATCCCAATTGGCGCACTTATTGTGGTGTTCCTGCGTGTCATTATCGGCCTAAAAACCTCTGGTACCTTTATGCCAGTGCTGATCGCGGTTGCATTTGTACAAACACAATTGGTGACAGGCATTGTTGGCTTCTTGCTAATTGTCGGCACAGGTTTAATCATCCGAAGTTACTTATCAAGGCTTAACTTACTGCTGGTTGCCCGGATTTCAGCGGTCATCATCACCGTGATCATGATCATTTCCGTGTTTACCGTCGTGGCGTTTAAGATTGGCTTGACTGAAGGGCTTTCTATTACCTTCTTCCCGATGATCATCTTGTCTTGGACTATCGAACGTATGTCGATTTTGTGGGAAGAAGAAGGTGCGAAAGAAGTGGTGCTCCAAGGTGGTGGTTCATTGCTTACCTCTGTGCTGGTTTATCTTGCAATGACAAACCCATACGTACAACACCTAACATTTAACTTTATCGGTCTTCAACTGATTGTGCTGGCTGGCATTTTGCTGCTTGGTACATACACAGGTTACCGTTTAACTGAGCTTCGCCGCTTTAAACCACTTGCGGAGGATTAATTGATGTTTTCGAACTTCACCTCCCCGTTTAAGTTGCGTCGAAAAGGCATCATGGGTATGAACCAACGTAACCACAGTTACATTGGTCGATACAATGATCGCTCTAAATACCCATTGGTGGACGATAAGTTAAAAACCAAAATCATTGCAGAACAAGCTGGTTGTACGGTGCCAAAACTGATTGGTGTAATTCACAACCAAGCTGAAGTAAAAAGCATTCACAACATGGTGAAAAACTGGCCGGGCTTTGTTATTAAGCCCGCTCAAGGCAGTGGTGGTAAAGGCATCTTAGTCATCACCTCTCATAAAGATGGCGTCTATACCAAGCCATCTGGCTCGACCATTAACCAAGAAGACGTTGAACGCCATATCAGTAACGCATTGGCTGGCCTGTTCTCTCTTGGTGGTAAAAATGACGTTGCCGTGGTCGAAAACCTGATCAAATTCGATGATTGCTTTGAAGGTTTCAGTTATGAAGGGGTGCCTGATGTACGTATTATCGTATTTAAAGGCTACCCAGTGATGGCAATGATGCGTTGCTCGACTTCTGCCTCTGATGGTAAGGCGAACTTGCACCAAGGCGCTGTTGGTGTTGGAATTGACATCGCCACGGGTCGAGCCATTCGTGCCGTGCAATTTGACCAACCAATCGCAAACCACCCCGATACCGATAAAGATTTATCCACCCTTCAAGTCCCACACTGGGAGCGCCTATTAACGCTCGCAGCGAGTGCGTGGGAAATGACAGGTCTTGGCTATATGGGTACGGATATGGTGCTGGATAAAGAAGAAGGGCCAATGGTGCTTGAACTGAATGCACGTCCAGGTTTAGCCATTCAGATAGCAAATGGCGCAGGTTTGCTACCAAGGCTCCACCATATTGAAAACCTTGGTACTCCGGCTGAATATCCCAAAGCGCATGAACGCGTGGCTTACGCCATGAAGCAGTTTGGCTCTACGCCCGATTTTTAGTCACTCATTTTCAGCTCTCAAATAAAAATCCCTCGATTTAGTCGAGGGATTTTTTGTTTGTTGCTTTATGAAAACATCGAGAGTTCAAAATGGGGCATTGTTTCATTTAATGCTGTTAACGTAGGCCCTTCACCTTTAATCAACCACAAAGGTAAAAACGGAGAGTCAAAGCCAACGGTTTCTCCTCGCTGAAGATAAATCACACGCAGAAATGCCAATATATGAATGTGTAACATGGCATAAGTGTTATTTAATGTGTCCGACTCAGAGCCTGTCACCTCGCCCGGCTGTGGTGCAATTTCACTAAAGTAGTCATAGTTAGCCTGCATGGCGGCTTGAGTAATTTCCTCAAGCGTTTCCTGCTGTACTCTCCAGTGGTAACCTATCAGTTGAAACAGGGGTATTTCCATAAACCAAGCATAGGTTTCCGCCAGCTCAGTATCTATTGCTGATATTGCTCCGGGTTGCGCCAACGCATTGCAGCGATTAAACACATCACTTTTAATTTGCTTGTCTTTTTCCCGAGCGAAAAACACTTTAAACAGCTCAACAAATTCAACCGTTGTAGTCACTGTTGATATAGCGCCCACATTGAGGAAATTATTTGTTGGGTAAGCCAGTAGATCCGTTTGTGCATCTTTATCCCCAACCAGCTCCGCAAGACAAAGCGCATTAAGCCAAAGAGCATCACGAGTGTAGTGTGACTTACTCTCCCCTACAGCGCGACGAGTTTGACCAAACAACTCAAACGTAATTTCCTTGCCGGGCATACGCTCCATATTAAAGTGAGTTCGATATGCCGTAACCGCTTCTTTAAGCAACCATTTAACCTGCCAATGCGCACATCCAAAAATCTCACATTGCACGGCATAACCGACTAATTCATCAGCAATACGGTACATAATATGAGGGTACCGCTCTGGGTTTAATACATTAAAAGACTCGATGCGAGAATTCACCTGATTAACGAGATCCTGTGGCCGCCCCTCCAGCGCATCGTACTCCACCAGTCGAGCAGGGAAATAATGTTGAGAAAAATCGTACATCGATATGCCTCTATTTTATATCGTAAGTTTTTTATTACAGAACCACTTAAGCCCCGTGATAACTTAAGTTTTTACACAACTAAATAAGATCAATAGGTAAATAATCCGACTCAAAGTCTAGCGAATAGCCATACTTTTCTTTGGCATACTTGGTGGCTGTTAATAACGGAAAGGCGATATAACCACTCGGGTTGTTGCTGAATTCTTCACTGTGAGTCCACCACTCTTTATGCATCTCTAGAGCGCGTTTCATCGCTGCTCGAAAAGCTATTTCATCTTGGGTATGAATCGCTTTCATCACATCAAAAAAGCCCAAAGTGATCGTGATACCACATAGCGCGTGTGCCTTACCTCTTGATGATTGTTTGTTCAGGTTAATCTGAGTCATCAGGTCTTCAATAAGCTGTTCAATATTCTCGTGCTTCATCAACCCTAAGCAATGCAAATAGAGCTGATTCATCAAGTAAGATTGCTCACTTAAAAACTCAACCTGCTCTTTTGCCAACATCTCCATTAGGAAATTCAGATCCTGATATCGCCCAGAAACAATGGTTAAAAAGGCTAACTCAATCCAGTTTGCTCCATCAATAACGTTTATTTCTTTACCTTTCCCTTGGACATAAAAGTCACGCCCTTGGTAATGATAATGAATTGTTTCATCCTTAGGTGCAGTTAACTCTCTATACCGGAGCAAAGCATACTCTTGCGCCTTTTGCAGGTGCTGATAAACCATATCCCGCGACACTGAAGGTAAGTGGTGGCCGACACACAGCAGTTTAAAATGTTTTTCGAAACCTGATTTGAAACTATAAAAATCTCCTGTCGTATCTTCCAAGCTATACTGGTTGACTTTGTAATAGTTTGATAACGTTACTTTATACAACCGCTCTTCTCCGGATAAATTTGCGATATGCGTAGCTATGTTTTTTTTATCTCGATTCAAATTAATACCCTTGATACTGCATGCGATGCATCTTAGTTCGTACGATAAGACCACTCTACAGTCTGCGATTAACAAGGCAAATGGTTGATTGATAAATTTATAACACCCGTCAATTTACAAAAATATACCTGATATCAAGAGGAACTAGCGGGCTTATTGAGGATAAAAAAATCCCCGAGCCAATGTCGGGGATTCATTTCACTCTCTCAATGTAAACGCAGCTTACAACTCTTCTGTCAGCTCTTGTTCTGGAGCCTCTTGTTCCGACGTAAAGGCGGGCTTTTCTTCCTGACCAAAGCCACGTAGCCCCACCACGTGAACGTGTTCATGATCTTTAAAGACCTTACGAACCAATTTGTAGGTAGTGCCCTTCTCTGGGCTGATGTTTTCTGGTGCTGCAATCAGCAATTGCATGTCCAGACGATCACACAGCTCAAACAGGGTTGAGATCGACTTCGCATCCAGACGTGCCGCCTCATCAAGGAACAGTAAACGACATGGAACAATGTCTTTGCTGCGCAAGCGACGAGATTCTTCTTCCCAGCTTTGAACTACCATCAACAGGATTGACTGACCGGTACCAATCGCTTCACCAGTAGACAATGCGCCAGACTCCGCTTGCAGCCAACCATCGGAACCACGGTTAACTTCAATACTTAGCTCAAGGTAGTTACGGTAATCCAACAGCTCTTCACCCAATACCTGAGGCGAGCGCTGACCCATATCAATATGTGGGTTCACACGTTGAAACAGCTTGGCCATCGCTTCAGAGAAGGTATAACGCGCTGATTCAAACAAGTCTTTATGCTGTTCTTGTTGAGTCGCTAAACCATTCAGCAGTACTTCGTGGCTTTCGCGTACTTTCACATTCAAACGCACACCTTTCACCTGACCAAAGGCAATGTTCGACAAGCCTTGGTTCAGCATTCGGATACGGTTTTGTTCACGCTGGATGGTTTTCTTGATGATGCTCGCCACAGATTCAGAGCTGATTGCCAAACGATTTTCACGCTGAGTCAACTCTTCAGTCAAACGTGCCAGCTCAACTTCCATTTCTTCAATCGCTTCAACTGGATCATCGGTGCGAATAATATCCTGACGGATACGTTCGCGAAGGTGCTGATAAACCGCGATATAGAACAGAACTTTACGCTCCGGATGCGCATTGTCTTCAGAAAGACGAAGTGCATCGCGCAGGTCATCATTGTCAGCCACAGCTAGACGCAATGCACCTAATGATTTATCCGACATGGAACGTAGCTCACCTGCCGACATGTACGCTAGTTCACGTTTATGCAGGCGACGCTCAACGTCGTTTTCGCGGGCAAGGCGAAGTACTGAACACCAGCCAGCTTTGGCAGCGACAACGAATGTACGCAGTTCAATGTACTCTTTTTGTACTTTTTTCAGACGTTTCGCCACACCTTTCATTTCGAGCTCTGTCGAGGTAATAGTGCGTTCGTATTCGCTCTTACGTCCTCGAGATGTATGTAAACGCTCATGCAGCTCATCGCGGCGACGGATTGCACGCTCTTGTGCGCCTTCATCCGCTGTCACACCAAATTCTTGCAGCTCTTGCTTGAACTCCTGAACGGTTTCAAGTTTCGCCTGATGAGAACTCTTCAATGATGCTAGCACCTGATTGTATTGGTTCATCTGGCTTTGTGCTTGCTTCAGCTCGTCACGCGTACGAGTTCGCATACGTTCAGCTTCCACCAACTTCGCTTTCAACTGCTCACTGAGTTCGCTGCTTTGGTTAAGCAAATCAACAGAATCTGAATACGCAAAGTAATGACGACGTTCCAGTAAGTCAGAAAGCGCAAAAATTTGTTTCTTCAACTCTTGTAAGTTGATATCAGCCGCTTTGTATTCGGCTTCTAGCGCATCGAACTGCTCTGGGTCCGCTTCTAAAGCAGAGGCGATTTTCTCCAGCTCGGCAATCGCTTTGCCGTGACTGGTTAAGAACACTTTGGCTTCTGACAACTGGTTAATTTTCTCTTCCAGCTCATCAAAGCGCGCTTGCAATGAATCGTCTTCAATCAGGTTAATGCCTGACGCCAATTTATCGAGTGCAGAAAGCGCCTGTTTGCTATTAAGCAGTTGGCTACGTTGTTGCTGCTCTTTTGCATCCAAGTCAGCCAGGGTACGAGAAAGCTGATTGCGCTTATCACGCAACGTTTGCAATGCTTTTTCTGGGTCAGCTTCAAACGCAACCTGAATGTGTTTCGCCACGAAACTGTTGAACGCTTGATATAAACGCTGAAGTTTTTGAGAGTCAAATGCGGCTTTCGCATGTTCCTCAACTACTTTTTCACGTTCATTACGTAACAACTCAAGACGCTGTTCACGTGCTGCACGGCCAAATAGTGGGATCTCAGGGAAACGCGAGTAACGCATTTGGCGATCGTTCATGCGAACACAAACCGCCCCTTCCAACTCTTCTGCGTCGAATGAGCTGTCATCAAAGGCATCAATATCACCTTCAATGATGTAGAGATCATCTGGACAGTCGTCTAGCTCAACCAGTTTCTCTTCAATGCCAGATAAGTCTGAAACCACAATCGCATGACGCGCTGGGCCGTACATCGCACTGAAATATGGCGCGTCGTCGATGGTAATGTCGTCATAAATTTCAGACAGCAGTACACCACCTAACGTATCGGCTAACCCTTTAAGGCGCGGATCATTTGAACCACCCGGTGAAGCCAGACGTTCAATTTCGCCCTCTAAATGAGTACGGCGCTCAGCAAGCTTGTCTTTTGCCAAAGATTGCTCTTTCTCTTGCTCCAACACCACTTGCATCTGTGACATGACCGCTTGACTGTCATACAGGTCCGCACCACTTTGTTCTTTTAACGCTTCTAGTGCGTCATTGGCGGCAATCCATGTTGGCGCAATTGCTTCAAGCTTATTGATTTCGGCTCTTGCATCTTGCTCTAGACGGCGCTGCTCACTGCGTTGTTCACGCAGATCTTCTTGCGCAATTTCAAGCGATTCAATTTGCATCGCATGACGTTCACGTTCTTGTTCAAACGTCACTTCATCGTTCAATTCAATCTGAAATTGCTTTTGATACGCCGCAGCTGACTCTTTTGCCAAACGCTGTTGATTCAGGCTACGCTCAACATCACGGTGTTGGGCACGCCATTGCTGCTCATTTTGCACCACTTGATTTGCATCACGCGCCTTCAAAATCGCAGACTGAGCGTGGCTTGAGGCCTCTTTGCGTTCAATATCACCAACAATGCTCTTCACCAGTTTGAGTGCGGTATCGAACTGTTGAGCCGCCGCTGAGGACATATCAAGCTTATGTTTCACTGCAAGGAGCTTATTGGTGTTCTCTGTTTCCTGATTTTTCAGATCAGACACCAATGCTTGCGCAGCCTCTGCCGTGAGGTTCTCTTTACCCAGTAATTGCTTCGCTTTCTCTAGCGCCTGAACAGCTTGTTGGTATTGCAGTGCTCGCGTTTGTTGTACGTCTAGCGCTTGCTGATAGTCGGCAAGTTGCGTTTTCAGGCTATCCACTTCTTCTTCCGCTACAGTGGATTGCTCTTCCGCCATCATGACGCGTTCTTTCGCTTCTTCGACTACCATCATCTGCTCTTCAAGGCGCTCATTGAGCTCTTCAAGATCTTCCTGATAACGGGCAATTTTTTCTTGCTGACGCAGCGCATTTTGCACCAATTGAAGGTGGTCAGATGCAGATTGGTAATCTTGCTCTAGTGCCGCTTCCGACTCAATCAACAACTCGAGTTCTTCTTGTACCCGATTAAGCAGATTATTTTGCTCAACCAAAGTCTCACGCGAACCAAACAGTTCACCACGAAGAGCCAATGTTTGCTCTAACTTGTTACGACGGTCATTAGCATGACGCATATAGTCTGCCGCAACATAGTTGGTGGATTCCGTGATCAGGTGTTTGAATAGATCGCGGTCAGCCTGTGTGGTTTTGATCGCTTCCAGTGTCATGCGGTTTTCACGCAGCGCAGATTCCATATCTTGGAATGCTTTCTTCACCCCGCCATTTTGTGGCAATAAGTAGTCTCGGAGTGAACGCGTGATCGCGCTAGAAATACCACCATAAAGGGAAGCTTCAATAAGACGGTAGAACTTAGAACGGTCGCTGGAATTACGCAGCTTCTTAGGGATCACCCCGAGCTCAAACATTTGCGCGTGGTAATCAACAATCGAGCTAAATGCCTTAAACTGCACACCTTCATATTGCGCAACTGCATCTTTCACTTCGTTGATCTGACGAACGCGCGCTTGGGTATCCGAGACATTCTCAATCAGTACATCGGTCGGCTTAACATGGCTCGGTAGACCTTGAATCACGAAAGGTTTGATGTCGACTTTTTTATCTCGACCAGCTACCTGTTGTAGCTTAACCGCGAATAACAAACGCTGTTTGCGTGAGTTCACCACATCCAAAGAGGCATAACACGCCCCCGGCTGAAGCTTACCGTATAGACCTTTGTCTCGAGATGATTGGCTACTGCCCGCTTCCGTTGTGTTACGGAAGTGAAGTAAGGTTTGATCTGGGATCAGCGCCGTGATAAATGCCGCCATCGTGGTCGATTTACCCGCGCCGTTACCACCAGAGAGTGTGGTAACTAATTCATCAATATCAAAAGTACGAGCAAAGAAGCCGTTCCAGTTGACCATGGTCAGCGATTGATATTTACCTCTTTCAATCATGCTTCACCCTCTAATTCTGCTTGCTCGTTGTCATTGTTCTCATCGTCTTCAGATAGCAGGCTACCTTGACTTGGCTCTTTCGTATGCACCACGGCTTCACCGTCACGGATCAGACGAAGCTGAGCTTCACGCATGTCATCGCCAACGCGTACATCAGCACCAAAACGGAACACTGACTCACTGATGCTGAATTTGCCTGTTTCACCAATATTGATGATCATACCCAGACGACGCAAACGTCTAAGAGACGTACGTACTTTTTCAAACAGTTTTTCTTTGTCGAGATCAGAACCTGTTGCGCGGTTTGTTACCAGCTTCATCAGCTTCTTTTCATCCGCTAGAGCCAAAAGCTCTTCGTACAATTCTTGGTTGGTAAAGATCCCTTCATGAGCCAAGCGTTCTGGGCTTAAGTAAAGGAAACACAGAACCTTACCCACCAGCATATCCAGTTCAGATAAAACACTGCGGCCAATCAACGATGTAGAACGGGGACGCAAATAGAAGAAACCTTCTGGCGCTTTGACTAGCTCCGTATTGTATCGCTGATAAAAAGACGCCAGTTCAACCTCAAAATCAGACAATAACGCATGGTTATCGAGATCTTCACTTGAGATATGACGCCCTGCACGCAGCATACTGTCCAGTGCAGGGAAAAGAGGGTTTGAAATTGCTTTTGCCAGATTCTCTGACATGTATTCATTAGTATCGGTCGATGACATTTGCTTGTACCTTTGCACCATATTCGTTGATCGCCTGCCAATCTGGCTGGATAGCGTTGTAATCTGACTCGGAGTAACCCAGTCGAACCGCTTGATCAATCACGATACGTGCTAAATCGAAGTGATGAGTGCGTGGGTGCTGCGCAAGATAATCACGCAATACCAGACCAAGATCGATTGGCGTGCCCTGCTCTTTGTGAACACGCAGCATATCGCCAATACGTTCTGACAACTCATCATTGACCTGTTGGAACTCTTCATATTCAACTTCAAGAGGAATATGGCCCGTCACTTCGTCGTCACGAAGCACAAGAGCTTCATCACGGAGATCGGTGAGACGCTCAGCATCTGCGTAAGTCAGATACCAAGGCATATCGAAGTAGTCTTTGACAGACTGACGCAAACGAGAGCTGAACGCGCGGTTTTTATCCATATCAATTGCAGTACGGATAAACTTATGCACGTGGCGGTCGTAACCAATCCACAAATCAATCGCTTGTTGACCCCAACTGGTGATTCTGTCGAGCTTCATCTGCAAGCCAAACAGGGTTTCTTCAATGAACTCTAACTCATCATCACCGTATACAATTTCCTGTATGTCTAGGATTTGAGTTTGTAGTTCATCCCCTGCTGCTTGAAGCGTATCTTGCAGTTCACGAAGCGTCGTGGACGTTTCGGTTAACAGTGCTTCACAGTTGTTGATGGCATCGCGCCAGTCTTTATTTAGCAGTTCTGCAATTTGCTCTTTAACTGAGCGCTGTTGCTCGTCCATGACGCGTTGGTTAAGGTCTATTTGATCAAAGATCTCACCAACAGAATACTTTAGTACGCCATAAACGTTTTTCTTCCAATGCCCCGGTGTGCCGCCTTTTTGTGCGGCTTCAATGGCTTTCGCCATTTCATCTGCCACCATTGACAACTGAATCGACAGCTTGAGTTTTGAAAACTCGCGATGGCGCACATAGTAGTCAGTAATCCCAATTGCCAGCGGTGACAATCGATAGATACTCGCACCATCGGTCACTTCACTGGTGAAGCGACTGATAAGACGTTGTTTCACCATTTCGTTAATGGCGTTATTCGCACGAAATGCAGAAGCTTCCCCGGTGTCCTCAAATAGTCGAGTGACAATGGTAAAGGCGTCGTGTAACTCCCCTTCACCCAGCTCCTCATCAAACCTTTCGTTGCTCAAAACAGCAATGGCAATTAGAAATGCCAGCCGTTCAGTGGTTAGGCTCAATGAGAAGTCATGCTGTTTAACCCAGCCAACTAATTCATCGATGGGTTGTTCAGCAGCGTTTTGAGTCATCTCACTCATTGTTATTCCTGCTTATTTTTCTTTTTTGGCCCATACATGAATGTATCGACCCAATGAGAGGTATGGCTCTTGTCGACATAATTTTTGTTCGAGTGCCAGTACATCTTCAAACTGGTAATCCCCCATATACTCCATATTTCCTATATAGTCAGCAAAACAGCGGATCCCAGATTTACCACAAATTTCAAAACCAGCATCTTCAATCCATTGATAAACATCGGCTGGAATTAAGCCTTTCTGTGGCTGTAATTTAAATCGTTTCCGGTGTGGCATGCCATCAAGCACATGCGGTAGGTTGCCACACACTACATTTTTATAGACTAAGCCATGGTGGTTATAGAACATCACTGATGCAATACCACCGGGCTTAACCTGCTCTAAAACTTTTTGCAACGCCGTATGCGGGTCAGCTAACCACTCCATCACGGCGTGGAACATCACAAGTTCAACCGGTTCTTCCATATGTTCGGAGATCGATTGGACTGGCGAATGAATCAGGCGATACTGCTCAAGCAAGCCATTTTTTGCAATATCTTGCTTGGCAAGCTGCAGCATTTCAAAAGATAGATCACATAACGTGATTTGATGTCCGAGCTTAGCAAGCTTTTGCGACATTTGTGCCAAGCCACCTCCCGCATCTAATACGGAAATTGAGCTATTCTCAGCGTTAAGTTCAGAGAGAATTTGCTGAAGATCTTGCCAAACAATCACTTGGCGCACCTCACCTTTCCCTGAACCGTAAATATTTTTTGCAAATTTGTGGGCAATATCGTCGAAATTGCGATCTTCAGTCACAGCAGCTTGGGGTATCATAACTAATCGTGCTGCTATTCTGTCACAAGGAAAGCAGGAATAAAGAGGCTTTCTCTTAAATTTATAATCAATTGATGTTTTTTCGGACTATTTAAGTATGTTTGAGCTGAAAAAAATGGTTTCATCCTTGCTCATGCCATTACCTGCGATGCTTTTCATCGGTTTCGCTGGCTTAATGCTGATCATGTTTACACGTAAACAGAAAACTGGGTGTTTCATTGTATTATTTTCATTCATTGGGCTCTTTTTGATCGCATTCCAACCTGTGTCTTCACGCCTTCTTATGCCTTTGGAGCGCCAATATTCTGCATTTTTCCCTGTCGATGAATCGATCGACTACGTCATGGTACTAGGCAGTGGTCATGTGGTGGACGATAAAATCCCGCCCACGTCTGAACTCAGTCGCGCTGGGTTAATGCGTTTGAGCGAGGGAATCCGTATTTTACGTATGTACCCTGGCGCAAAATTGATCTTGTCTGGCTATGCTGGCGGCTCAGAAGTTAGTAATGCTCGCATGATGGCAAAAGTAGCCTTAGCCTTAGGTGTATCCAAATCTGATATTATCTTACTGGAAACGGCAAAAGATACCTGGGAGGAAGCAAGACAAGCTGCAGCCTTTGTTCAACGCAAAAAGCTGGTTGTTGTCACTTCAGCTAGCCATATGAATCGCGCTTTGAATGAATTTCACTCCGCGGGCCTAACGCCTTACCCTGCTCCAACTAACTATCTAGCACAAAGTAATGTCTATCAGTTTTGGGAAAAATATGCGCCTAAAGCACGTTATTTAGAGCAAACAGAGCGCTATTGGCATGAAACGCTTGGAACTATTTGGCAAACACTTCGCGATTGGGCTTCTGATTACGAAGAAAAAGCGCTGGAATCTTCTCAAAGTAACGTTTAATCGATAGATTAAAAAACAAAAAGCCGAAGCAAATGCTTCGGCTTTTTATATTATTTGATTCATACCTTGGTATTAATCACCAGCAAACATGTAACCTTCACCATGAACGGTAACGAAAATTTGTGGGTTCTTCGGATCAAACTCCATCTTCGCACGCATACGACGGATCAGAACATCAATCGTACGGTCATTTGGTGCATCGACACGGTGACTGATCATATTCAATATACGTTCACGACTAAGGACTTGGTTAGGGTACGAAGACAGTGCGACGAGTAATTCGTATTCTGCTTTGGTTAATTTGACGGGTTCGCCATTTCGGCTCAGAGCTCGACGCTGAATATCAAACGTCCACTCTCCAAAACGCACCACATTTTCATCTTGCTTCTTCGCGTCATCTCGCTCTGAGCCATTTCGAGCATTAGATATACGCCATAATAGGTTCTTAACTCGAACCAATAGCTCACGCAGCTCAAAAGGTTTTGTTACGTAGTCGTCTGCACCCATTTCGAGGCCAACGATTTTATCAATGCTATCCGTGCGTCCTGTCACCAGGATAATCCCAATATCAGACTGACTGCGAAGCTCACGAGTTAGCATCAGACCATCTTCTCCGGGAAGATTAATGTCTAACATAACTAGGTCAATTTCATTGGCCTGTAGCATCTCGCGCATTTTTTCACCGCTATCAGCCTCGCTGACAGAGTAACCTTCATTCTGAAAGTAGCCTGCCAGTTTACTGCGAGTGACCGCATCATCTTCAACTACTAGTACGTGATAGCTCATCTACACTACTCATATTGTATATGGAATTATTTGCCGTTATATTCTATTCATAATTCGTAACATATCTAGCTTTTATCATTCTAAAATCAAGAAAGGTGATTTTTTCTTGATTCAGAACAAATGTCGACCAACGGTTCATATTTTCGAATAATTGGGCTTTATTTGTCACAACACATATTACCGCTATTCATTTTTATTCGTTAAACTAACTATATACCGATACTAGGAGTCGCGCATAATGCAAGAAATCAAGGCGTTTAATGAAAAGCGAGCAGAAATATACTGGTGGCTATCAAGTGTGTTTGCTAGAGAGCTAACAGAAACAGATATTGAACAATATCATTCACCAGAAATTCGCGCTTTTTTGACTGGATTAGGCGAAAACGAAAGCTTAAAAACCGCGTCAGACAAGTTGATTGACGCTCTAAACCGCTTAATGGATCGCGAAGATGCGCAGTTAGAATTAGCGGCAGACTTTTGTGACATTTTCTTGAAGTCGGATAAGGATTCCGCCCTACCATATGCATCTATGTACGTGGGTAAATCTGGTCTTTTAAATGATGAGCCAGCTAAAGAAATGCAAACCATCATGGAGCAGCACGGCATTGCTATCGATAAAAACCTAAATGAACCTGCTGACCATATTGCTATTGAACTCGACTTTCTCGGCAACCTGATCATTCGTTCTAATGAGCTTGAACAAGAACGCCACATGGAAGAAGCACTTGCAGAACAAGAGCAATTTATTAAGAAACACATTCTAAATTGGACACCTCAATTTAGTGATAAGTGTCAGTCTTTAGACGAATTTGGTTTTTACGCGGCGATTAGCCAACTAACCATTGCATTTCTTGAGTTAGATTGCGCTTATTTAGCCGGTAACTAATCAAGTCAGCTTTATGGTTAGTTAAATTGTGATTTAAGCACGAGCTTAATTGCTATTTTTATTTGCCAGTGAGAATTTGGCGGTCTAAAATCGAGACCGCAAACGATAAAAACGAATAATGTAAAATACAAACCGCTCTTTAAAAGCGGTTTTTGTGTTTCTGATACTTTCTGCCAAATTATTCTAAAATCAGAATAGAGATTTGTGGCAGTCATCGACAGGACAAACCTATGGCCACTATAAAAGATGTAGCTCGCCTTGCTGGCGTATCTACCACCACCGTTTCTCATGTGATCAACAAAACTCGATTTGTTGCTGAAGCGACTCAAGAAAAAGTGATGGAAGCCGTCAAGGAGCTAAACTACGCTCCGAGTGCGGTTGCTCGTAGCTTAAAATGCAACACGACTCGCACGATCGGTATGCTTGTTACCCAATCTACAAACCTGTTTTTCTCAGAAGTGATTGATGGCGTAGAAAGTTACTGCTATCGCCAAGGTTATACACTTATCCTGTGTAATACAGGTGGTATTTACGAAAAACAACGAGATTACATTCGTATGCTTGCGGAAAAGCGCGTAGATGGCATCTTGGTGATGTGTTCTGACCTAACAGAAGAACTGAGTGAAATGCTCGATCGTCACGCTGACATCCCAAAAGTAGTGATGGATTGGGGCCCAGAAAGCTCGCTAGCTGATAAGATCATCGACAATTCTGAAGAAGGTGGCTACCTTGCCACGAAATATCTGATTAACCACGGGCACACAGATATTGCTTGTCTCAGTGGCCATTTTGAAAAAGCTGCCTGTCAAGAACGTATTCTAGGCTACAAACGCGCGATGAAAGAAGCCAATTTAGCCGTCAATGAAGACTGGATCCTTGAAGGTAACTTTGAGTGTGACACTGCGGTATTGGCTGCGGATAAAATTTTCGCCATGGACAAGAAACCAACTGCAATATTCTGCTTTAATGACACCATGGCTTTGGGCTTAATGAGCCGCCTTCAACAGAAAGGAATCCGCATTCCTGAAGATATGTCTGTTATTGGCTATGACAATATTGAACTTGCAGAGTATTTCTCGCCACCACTCACAACCGTTCACCAACCAAAGCGCCGTGTTGGTAAAAACGCGTTCGAAATATTACTGGAACGAATCAAAGACAAAGAACATGAAAAACGTGTTTTTGAGATGCATCCCGAAATTGTCGAGCGAAATACTGTTAAAAAAATCAATAGCTAGTAACTTTGTACTGTTCGGTATCGGCTTTTTCTGCCAACCAAACACAACAAACAAGTAAATATCTGAATTAAGATCACATTTAGACCATCAGAGTGTGATACTTACCTCAAATATTATTTATTCTTTAGTGGAATAAATTAAGCCACGCACAGGGCAAACCAATCCGAAAGGATGGGACGCAAAGCCTCCGGCCTACACAGGAAACTGCAAGGTAGCGGGGTTGCCGATGGCAAAAATGCAAACTGTTAACTCCTTACTGACAATACATCTGCATTATTTTGCTAATCTCTCGGACCTGCATTGGTGGCGTATAACTATACACCGAGAATTTACAGCATGGATAAACCAGTACTAAAAGACTCAATGCGACTCTTTGAACAACTAGGGCGCATAAAATCTCGTTCAATGTTTGGTGGCTTTGGAGTTTTCGCAGACAGCACTATGTTCGCATTGGTGGTAAACGATAAATTACACATCAGAGCAGACGAGCAGTCCGCGGAAATGTTTAAATCTCAAGGGTTAGAGCCTTATGTTTATAAAAAACGCGGCTTCCCGGTTGTCACTAAATACTTCGCTATGCCAGAAGCATGGTATGACGATAAAGAACGAATTATCTCTCTAGCTCAAAAAGCGCTAGTCGTTGCAAAACAAGAGAAAACAACTCAAGCGAAGGCTAAGCCTGAACGCTTAAAAGATCTTCCTAACCTAAGACTTGCTACAGAGCGCATGCTCAAAAAAGCAGGTATTGATTCAGTCGAGAATTTGGAAGAGAAAGGCGCAGTAGAAGCGTTTAAAGCGATTCAGCAGACTCATTCCTCAGATGTCAGCATTGAACTGCTGTGGGCTTTGGAAGGAGCAATTAAAGGCACTCATTGGTCGGTGATCCCTCAAAACCGGCGTGAAGAGTTAATGAGTAGCTTGAAGTAACTCTATATTGACCAATAAAAACCAGCGCTCGTCGCTGGTTTTTTATTATTTGAAATTTTTTGCCCCTCTCCCTGTTCTAATAGCTTAGTACTACCATTTAAAACTAAATGCTATCGTTACTTTTTTATGTATCTTTTTTTGTTAATTGAGCCAATTGGTCGTGGGAGCTATCTGTATGAATAAAAAACTCATTCTTGGTGTATTACTGGTTGTGACCATCATATTTCTGGCAATGAATTTCGGCCAACATCTCACACTCGAAAACGCAAAAGCTCAGCAGCTTGAACTAGCAAACTTTATTGAAAACAATTTCTTCATTGCAGCAACAACCTATTTCTTTGCCTATGTTGCCATCACTGCCTTTTCTATTCCTGGAGCGGCAGTGGTGACATTGCTTGGCGCCGCTTTATTTGGGTTTTGGACTAGTTTACTGCTTGTCTCATTTGCCAGCACGATCGGTGCGACGCTCGCCTTTTTAAGTAGCCGCTTCTTATTACGAGAGTGGGTGCAAAGTAAGTTTGGTGATAAGTTGACTGCAATTAACAATGGGGTTGAAAAAGACGGGGCATTCTATCTATTCTCTCTACGTTTAATTCCAGTTTTTCCTTTTTTCCTCATAAACCTACTAATGGGGTTAACACCAATCACAACGTTGCGATTTTATTTGGTAAGCCAACTTGGCATGCTCCCAGGAACGGCAGTCTACCTTAATGCAGGTACACAGCTTGCGCAAATTGAAAGCCTATCTGGTATTGTTTCTCCATCAGTCTTGGTTTCTTTTGCTCTGCTTGGCTTGTTCCCAGTCATTGCTAAATGGATCATGGCGAAAGTTCGCGTCTCACCTTCAGCGGAGAATGGAAAAGCGTAGTGAAAATCTACATTGCCAAAAATCCAACCGAAGCTCACATTCTGTGTGAGCTTTTAAAAACTCAGAATGTCTCTTGTGAGGTTAGAGGAGAAGGTATCTTTAGCTTGCAAGGCGAATTACCTATATCACCAGAGACCAATGCCTATATATGGTTACTTGCCCCATCCAAACACACTTTAGCTCTATCAATTATTGAGGAGTACGAAGCGCAGAGAAACAGCAATGCACCTAGCTGGTATTGCCATCTGTGCGGGGAGGAGAATGAATCACAATTTGGTTTATGTTGGAACTGTGGAGCGTTACCGGAAAGTCACTGAGCTACAATTTGCTTTTGAATAAAGGCAATGGAGTGATTGTTAAATTCGTCAGAGCGCTCCACATTACATACATGACCACAATCGGGAATCTCGAGTAAATGGCTTTCTTGATGCACCGCAACCATCTCTTTTACGGGTTGAATAAACATATAATCCCGTTCTCCCATCAGATATAACGTCGGGATGGGAAGCTCTCTATCTTTAAAGTAACGCATAAGCGGGTTCACTTCAGCCGTCAGAATAAACCAGCGTTTAAATTCCTTTTGGCATAATTTCTTGGCTTCCCGGATAAATAAATGGCGTGACTCTTTCTGAGTTCTTTGTGGCATGACGATATAAGCAAATAAGCTGTATAGCCACATATAAGGCACGATGTGTTTAAATAGGTTCCCTAACTTAACCAACACTTGAGATCGAGTATTCAGTCGTGTGACCGCCCCCCCTAACACCATCGACTGTACCCTGTCAGTGGCAAGCTCTGCCAAGTTTCGAACAATGATGGTTCCCAAAGACATACCAACAAAATGAGCGGATTGTATCTTTAAGTGATCAAGAACGCGGAGAATATCCATTGTCACGGCTTTAAACGTGTATTGATTAGACATCAACCCTTTAAGCAACTCGTTAGATTTTCCATGCCCTCGTAAGTCAACCAATAAAAGATTGAAGTGAGCTTTATATGCTTTGATCTGTTTATACCAGATAGACGAACTCCCCCCTGCTCCATGGACAAAGACAACCCATTCAGAGCTAGTTGGATGAAGAAACGTTTTATGAAATAGCAAACTATCTGACATATCTTTTCGAATAATTTAGGTTTAACAAATTCGAGTTTCGAAGAATATCACAGAACATGACTGAATATATTCAGCTTAAGTCAATTCCTTACAATTGTTCGGGAAAGGGCGTAACAAAATGTCAAAAGGCGCCAATGCGCCTTTCATTTTCTCAATTCTGAGTCGATTGATATAACTTCAAGTACTCATTTGCAGCATTATTCCAGCAAAAGTCTTGTTGCATGGCAAAGCATTGAGTTCGTTGAATTTCTTGTGGCGATTGTAAATAGAGTAAAAATGTTCGTTGAAGTTTGGCTAATAAAGCCTCAGGTTCAGGCTTATGAAAAACGAATCCGGTTGCCTTAGTATTATCTTCATCGTAGTCCGTGACGCTATCTTTTAGCCCGCCGACGGAGCGAACGATAGGTAACGTGCCATAAGCCATACTGTACATTTGATTCAAACCACAAGGCTCGAATTCTGAAGGCATAATGAAGAAATCGGCTCCCGCCTCCACCAAATGAGCAAGCTCATTGTCGTACGCATTTACAAAAACAAAGTTATCCGAAAACTCTTCTGCAATATGTTCAAGCTGATAAGCAAATACAGGATCACCAGTCCCTACAACCACAAGTTGTAAATTATTACGTAAAAACTCTTTTAAAACGGGCATAAAATAATGCACGCCTTTTTGATGAGTCAATCGGCAAACCATGCCATAAACCGCAACGTCTTTTTCAGGTAAATTAACCCGTTGCTGTAAGGCACGCTTACACGCCTTCTTCCCTTGGAGCATACTCTTCAAATCACCATGGTAATTTACCGGGATAATAGGGTCATGCCGCGGATCCCAAGCAGAATAATCACACCCGTTTAGAATGCCGACTAAATCTTCTGCTCTAGAGAGAAACTCTTCCCCCATCCCATGGCTTCCCAGATCCGTTTTGAGTTCTTCGGCATAGCGTGGGCTTACCGCATTCACTTTATCGGCACACATCACACCGGCTTTAAGCATGGAAATGTGTGAGCTACTCACCTGTGCTTCCGGTGCAAATCGTGTGTGGAATTCAGGAATACACTGAACCTCTTCGAAAGGAAACTGCCCTTTAAATACAGCATTGTGAACGGAAAGGATCGTTTTGATAGAGGAATAAAAAGGCGTCGAGTAATAACGATGCTTTAATAAATATGGGATCAGTCCGGTATGCCAGTCGTTGACATGGATAATATTTGGTAAAAAGTCGAGCTTAGGAAGCATATCTAAACAAGCAGCGCTAAAAAAAGCAAAACGCTCTCCATTGTCCTTATACGCTTGGTTTTGTTCCGCATACATTTCTTGGCGGTCAAAATACTCCGGACACTCTACTGCATACACCATGACACCAGCGACTTCTGTTTGCCGCACTTTATACTGAGTATGAGGCCAAGTATCGAGTCGCGTATCAAGCAAGACTTTACATTGCTTAATACCAGTAATTTGCCCATACGCAGGTAAAGCAATACGAATATTTTGATCAAGCTTAGAAAGTGCTTCTGGCAGTGCTTTGGCCACATCGGCCAAACCACCACTCTTAATCAAGCCTTCAACTTCTGATGCAACAAACAAAATAGAGAATGTATCAGTAGCCAATTCTTGCTCCTTTAGGGATAACGACAATGCCTTCTTCTGATACATGATAAAGCTTACGATCTTGCTGCAAGTTCACGCCAATCTCAGTACCAGGTGCAATATCCACATCCTTATCAATAATCACACGACGTAAAACGCAACCTTCGCCAATTTTTACATCACCGAGCAGGATACTTTCACTAATATCGCAAGCAGAAGCAACATTTGTTCGAAAGCCTAGCACTGATTTTTCGATACGAGAGCCGCGGATATAGCTCCCATTACACACCAAACTGTCAATGATTTGTACCCGACCATTAACAGAGTCAGAAAAAGTAGCCGGTGGTAGAGGTGGGTGATAGGTGTGCATTGGCCACTTACGGTTATACAGTGAAAATGGCGCGTCTTTTTCCAGTAAATCCATATGCGCTTGCCAGTAGGCGTCAATGGTGCCTACATCACGCCAATAGACGTTATCTTTTTCACCTGGAATTTGGTTGTTACTAAAGTCATATACAAAGACGTCGCCACGAGGATACATTTTAGGGATGATATCTTTGCCAAAGTCGTGGGAAGATTCAGGGTTATCCGCATCCTCAATTAACTCACTAAACAAAGCTTGTGCTTCAAAGATGTAATTCCCCATTGAGACGAGAGAATGTGCAGGATCTCCTGGAATGGCTTTCGGTGATTCAGGCTTTTCGGCGAAGCCAATCATTTTCCCCTCTTCATCGACTTCAATCACTCCAAATTGAGACGCTTCTTCGAGTGGCACTCTTAACGCCGAAACTGTTAGAGACGCTTGTTTTTGCTTATGAAACTCAAGCATCTGTTTGATGTCCATCTTATAAATATGATCGGAACCAAAAATACACACCTGATCAGGTTCTGCCAACTCCATAAAACCAAGGTTTTGATAAATGGCGTCCGCGGTACCTTCATACCATCGTTTACCTGTGCGCATTTGAGCTGGAATAGGGTCAATAAAACGGTCGGTAATACCATTGATATTCCACCCTTTCTTAAGGTGGTGGAATAAAGATTGCGATTTAAATTGGGTGAGTACATAAACTCTCATGAGATCTGCATTAACAAAATTGTTTAGTGCAAAATCGATTAAACGATAGCTTCCACCAAAGGGAACCGAGGGTTTACTGCGACTCTCCGTCAGGGGACGTAAACGAGAGCCCTCTCCACCAGCCAGAATCATGCCTAAAACGCCAGCCATTACTATCTCTCCTTTTATTGTTTGGCTTATTGATATCTACATATCGAGATACCTTTCCCCTTTTACGCCAAATCACGAGTCCATGTTATTGCAAGTCACCATACTTCGGCAGCAAACCGACAGCATAACAATGCGCAAAAGGTTTACTATAAAGTAACCATTTCGTTGCAGATTACAATTTAAAATACGACATACGCGAAATGTTCATCTGGTTACTTTTATATGCCTGATTCAGCTCACAAAACAATTGCTGACACAGATATACTCACCGGATATGACAGGATCTATATGAGATTTAATTGGTAGTGATAAAAACTAAGTAGTTGCGGACGCATCAAGGCATTTGTCATTAATGATATGTGTGTTTCCTATTCCCTTATTTTTGGCAAGGTAAAGTGCTCCGTCAGCTTTTGCTAACGCTTGTTTTAATGTCAGCTCGGGTTCAATCATAATGGCGCCAATGGATAAGGTATAATCTTCAAATAATGAAGGCTCGGCAATAACACACTCATCAATATAATGATTTAGTCTAGAAGCAATAGCATCTAACGAATTTGCTTCGGTTGAACGAATTAAAACCAGAAATTCGCCATCATGCCAACGACAGGCGGAATCATATTCTCGTACCGCCGTTTTAATACCTTTCGCCGCCGTATGAAGAATGCTGTCTTCTTGCTCAACACTCGAATCTAGGCCTTGCTTTTCAACATCCAACCACAATAAGCCAAAACAATAATCTTCTCTTTTTGCTCTGGCCAATTCATTTGACAACTCTCGCTCCATCCCTTTCTGGTTCAGTAGTCCAGTCGTGGGATCAAGCATCGCCATCTGATATAACGTTGAGGTTCTAACCGACACCAGTTGCTCAATTGAACCTCTGGCTTGTATCAGCTCTTTACCCACCTGTTCAATGTTGGTTTGCAAATACCAAAGCTCACTGCAAGGGCCATGCTCATGGCATGGGCTTATGCGTTGTAACTGCCGTTTAGCGGCTTCGATAGGTAACACAAACTTTTTAAGGCAAAGCATATAAATCAGCGACGCAAGTACCACAGTCAATGCCAGCGTAACGTATATGAGCACATCTATTGTCTTCGCAGGAACAATTCCTTCTAGATTTACAAACGTGACTTCATACCAGCCAAGCGCATCAATATAGTGGATAGAAATCATGGATTTTCCATCCTCTCCTTCAATCATAATGGAGCTTGCTTCTTCACCCCTCTTTTGCTTTCCCATTAACGACTGCACCGCAAGGTAGCTTTTCGG
Source organism: Vibrio sp. NTOU-M3 (assembly GCF_040869035.1). NCBI lineage: Bacteria > Pseudomonadati > Pseudomonadota > Gammaproteobacteria > Vibrionales > Vibrionaceae > Vibrio > Vibrio sp. NTOU-M3. The sequence continues at coordinate 999,470 of NZ_CP162100.1, read as the reverse complement.
GTCATCGAAGAAGTCCGTCATATTATGCTTTTCGGTAGGAATGCTTTGTATTACGCCAGATTTACTATGAAGCTGCACTTTAAAGCTTTGATCAATGAAAACTGTTGTAAGTTCAGGGTTTTGGTATTGTGTTAATGTCTCAACAAAAGGCTCGACATCTAACCCCGTCCCGACAATGCCTAAGAACTCCCCATCTTTGATAATAGATTGATAAACCCATAATTTAGTGATCCCTAGGTGACTATCTTCAGCCATATTGAGTGCCAATGGGCTTTCACTATTCTTATGATGAAAATACCAATTATCTTGTGGTCGATTCTTTGAAAGGAAGTAACGAAAAAATGATTGCCCCCTTACGGAGGCAACACTATTGAAATGAAATGAAGCGTCGGCGTTCACAGCAATAAAAAAGTTTTTTGCTTCAAATCGCCAACGATATCGCTCCAGTGTCTGCTCAGCAACGAAGCGATAGATTTCATCATCATGCTTTTGTGTCCAGCTAATGATATTTGGATGCTGTGACAGCTCCTGAACTAAGTGAATCTCTTGCAGTATAGGGGATAGCGTACGATCGATATCGTAATGGGTAGCCACTTCGCCGTATTTCCATAAAAGCTCGTTAATAACGCCATCGAGTATGGTTCTGACAGTGAAAAACAATGTTCCGCTTATTGCGATACTTAGTAGCACAGAAAAAAATAATGTCTGGAGCTTTAAGGTCATATTTACCCACTTATCTCTATTAAATAAGCAAATAACACGATATGAATTCTAAACAAAGTATCAAAATGAGACATGTATTAATAACCCTCCCCCGAACAGAGTTTTGTTAACTGACTCGCGATACTGAATGATAAAAATGACAATTTTACAATTAGATAGCTAATTTGCGTTTACTGTACGTATCGGTTGCTTGATAACAAACGAGGAATGATGACATTGGCTAAACACATCCACAAAACGAAAACCGGCTTCTAGTCCTAATTGATAATCATGCTCGAGATCTTCTTGCTCACTCAATAGCGATGATGATTTAAGTGGAGATGAGGGTTTGATTTGCACGACAAAGCAATCATCAGGTGGGTTTTCAAGAAATTCCTGTGTAAGAGAATATGTTTGATAATGGACCATCAGCATGTCCGCAAGTCCTGAGTCGAACTTATCTCCTAGCAAATGACTTAGTCTGTATATATCATCCGCTCCGAATAGCCACCGGCCGCCATTTAAAGACTCTAGATGTAGCTGATCTTTCTTTTGTTCTTTAGAACGAATAATTTGTTGGGTAAAAAACTCATTCCAATCAGATTTCCATTCTGCCAATTTCGATTGAAACTGTTGGTGAATAAGCTGGAAAGACTCTTCAAACCATTCCACCTCTTTCGTTTCAACAGCAATGTTCTTATGCGAAGTTTCTAAATCTTCTCCTTCTGTACGGATCACAATGATACAACGGGCGTTTTTTCTCCACGCTTCTTGTACCGGAATGGAAGCAGAGACGCCCCCATCCACGTACCAATTTCCAGCAAGTTCTACTTGTTTGTCATAGAGCCTTGGGATTGCGCATGTTGCGATCAGAACCTTATACCAATCTTCATTCAACATTGGTAAGTAATGGTCAGCAAGTGTTGTTGTATCAGTAACGGCAGCGAAAGCTCTTCTTTCTCCTAAGGCGAGCTGACCCATATCAATATCCAGCTGATATGGATAATGGCAAATCTTATCTAAAGCCCAATCTAGCCCTAGAAACTGCTTTCGCCGTATGTAACCAAATAAAGAGAAGAAATCTGGATCTGTAGTGAGATCTTTAATGAACGCACGCCCTATTCCTTGTTGTCGGCACAAGAATGCGCAGACATTCAACGCACCTGCAGATGTGCCATAAAACTCATGAAAAGGATCAAAATTTGATAATAGGAAGGCATCCAACACACCGGATGTAAAAATACCTCGCTGACCGCCACCTTGGGCCACTAAAGTATTTTTGCCTCCGGTGTATTTCGATAGTCGAGTAACATCGACTAATGTTGCAGCGTTAGAAATGATACCGCTGTTGGGCATCTGAATTACCGCACTAGTGCGTGATTGCCACTAGACCAAATGCAATCAACACAGTAAAGACAGTGACGGTAACAACAAGAGCGAATTTTAGATCATGTTCCATAGAGACCTCCTTACCTTTAACAAAGTAATAACATCACTGTGAAGCGTCTTCAATTATTGTTCTTTTTTTGTGCTTAATTATGGCGTTAACATCACAATAAGTGAGTGTTTTTAAAAGTTTTAATCGTTTACCTAATTTCAAAGGATATGAAAATGCAACGAACAACGTTAGCTGCGTTACTGATGACGTCTTTTGCTTTTACTCCTGTAGTACAAGCAGACATCTATCTAACGCCATGGGTGGGTTACACCGCAGGTGGTAGTGTTGAAAATCAAGATGGAGCAGAGTTTGATATCAAACCGTCTGAGAACTATGCGCTTTCGGTTGAAACCGACTTAGATAATGGCCGCGTCGGTATGTTTTATTCTGCGCAAAGTAGTGACGTCGAAGAGGTTAATGCGAGCTCGACCATCCACTACTTGTTGTTCCAGAGCGCTATTTATTATCCGCTTGAAAACCAATTTTCTGGATATCTGGGGTTGGGGTTAGGTGGTTCTTATATCGATGCAGATTGGGTTGATGACAAGTACGGCTTCTCTGCCAGTGTATATGGTGGCTTTGAATATGCGATTACTGACAATCTTGCCCTCAACTCACAGCTACGCTGGTTGGGGACCGCAGTTGATAACGATACCAGCGGTGTTTGCCATATCCCATCCTCTGAAGGACCGTGTGTCATTCGATTTAAAACAGAATGGATGAATCAAGTTTCCGCAAACATTGGGGTTACTTTTACCTTCTAATTGTTAATTAGTTGATAATTTTAACAATTCAGCAAAATACCAAGCCAGAGTGTATGTTTTTCAGTCATACACTCTATTTATTCACAACAGAATAAAAAACTAAAATACAGACCAAAGATAGAACTATTGCAAAATCAAATGTTCAACACCCTCCCAGCAATACCACCAGAATCCATTTTAAACAAACTTAATACCACCAGAACACCATAAGTTAACATTTATATTCTATTGCGTTAACTAACATTAGTGGTTAGTCTGTAAAACATGCGCAGCTGATTATTTCAGTTTTCGCAAACACACATCGAACAATAAAGAATAATATTCTAATTTTTCTTGATACATACAAAACAATAAACCAAAAATTGGTTCAATCACGGAAGATAGAGCATTTATTCGAGCTCAATATCGACCATAACGTATATCAAGAAAGCTTCATTCCTCAGGGAGTTGTTATAGGAGTCTAAATATGAAGCGAGAACAATGGGGATCCCGTGCTGGATTTATTTTAGCAGCTGTAGGGTCAGCAATCGGCTTAGGAAACATTTGGCGTTTCCCTTATATGGCCTACGAGAATGGTGGCGGCGCCTTTTTTATTCCTTACCTTTTTGCCATGCTCACCGCAGGTATTCCTTTTATGATCCTCGAATTCAGTATGGGTCAAAAATATCGAGGGAGCGCACCTGCAACTCTTGGTCGAATCCATTCTAAATTTGAGTGGCTAGGCTGGTTCCAGGTTGGTGTAGCCGCAGTGATTGCCGTTTACTATGTTGCGGTTATCGGCTGGGCCATTTCATACTTTGGGATGTCATTTACCCAAAGTTGGGGAACCGACACAAACGCATTTTTCTTTAGCGAATACCTTGGTTTAGGTGATAACTCACCAACCAATCTAGGCAGTATTCAGTGGAAGATCGCAGCTGCAATGCTCATAGCTTGGGCGATTACATATGTCGCTATCCATACGGGTGTTAAGGCTGGTATTGAGCGCGCATCAAAAATCATGATGCCGATCTTATTTGTTATGGTTCTATTACTAATTGGACGCATGGTATTCCTACCAGGTGCTCTTGATGGTGTGAACTATATGTTTGAGCCAGACTTTAGCAAGATATGGGATGTGAAAGTATGGGCCGCAGCCTATGGTCAGATTTTCTTCACGTTAAGTATTGGTTTCGCAATCATGCTTGCCTACTCGAGCTACTTGCCTGAGAAGTCAGATATTACCAACAATGCTTTCATGACCGTACTTATCAACTGTGGCTTCTCTATCCTTGCTGGTATTATGATCTTCTCAGTTCTTGGCTACATGGCACAAGAGCAAGGTAAACCGTTGACTGAAGTGGTTTCTGCTGGCGTTGGTTTAGCATTTGTAACCCTACCAGCCGCAATTAACTTGCTCCCTGCACCATTTATCCTTGGCCCACTGTTCTTCTTTGCACTTGTTGTTGCTGGCCTAAGTTCGCATATCTCTATTATGGAAGCGGTGACTTCAGCTCTAATGGATAAACTGAACTGGAGCCGTAAGAAAGCAGCAAATATCGTGGTAGGTGTCGGCTTAGTCGTATCAATGGCTTTTGCAACAAACGGTGGCCTACTGCTACTCGATCTTGTTGACCACTTTGCTAATAATGTCGGTATCATGCTAGGTGGCCTAATCGAGATCATTCTAATGGCATGGCTACTCAACAAAGTTCCTGAAGTCCGCAACTATGTAAACAGTACTTCTGATTTCTCTATCGGTGTTTGGTTTGACGTCTGCTTGCGCTTTATCACACCTGTCATGCTTGCGGTGATCCTAGCAACGAAACTACAAACCTTATTCACTGAAGGCTACGGTGGCTACGATCTAACATTGGGTTGGGCTGTCATTGGAGCGCTTTTTGTTTACGCTATCATTATTAACGCGACTAACCGTGGGGAGGCTCGCTCATGACAACAGGTGCAATCATTATGATGGTTCTAGGCTTAGGCATTACTTGGGGCGGAGCTGCAATTTGCATCAAACGCGCGATGAATAAGCAGTAGTTAATCACCTTTCAACTGATAAAAAGCCGACATTATGAATGTCGGCTTTTTGTTACCTAAAAGCTGTACTTAATACCTAACGCACCACCTATTTGTAACTCAGGCCCTTTATACAAGTTCAGCTCAGGCTGAACCTGCGCATAAGCATCCCACCCTTTACCAATTTGATAACTCAAGCCAAGTGGCACTCTCATCCCGAAATCATTTTTCCATTCAGCCCAACCACCAGCACCCACATACCAGCTCAAAGGTTGATGCTCCTCAAAATGGCCTCGGGCAATAATATAGTCAAATGCCGCACCTTCATTACCTAGTATGAAGCGATATTGCTCATTTAATTCAGCCACCACACTTAACTGTTGATCCACTGCCATGCCAACAGACAGACTTGTTGCTTCTTGTTCTGCAGCGACTGCAGTTCCACAAGCGACAATAAAAGCCATCGCTAAAACCTTTCTCATACACATTCCTCTATTGAGATGTTTATTTTCGAATAAAAAACACTGTTCTTTTTATACTCAACGCATAGGAAATGGATGTCAGACAAAAGTTAGGCCGGTGTTAAGGCTGGTTTCTAAAGATCAAAAAAAGGAGGCTAAATAGCCTCCTTTTTATTTACGTATGGGGATTAACCGTGGTGACGGATCCACTCGTCCATTTCTGTCTTAAGGTTATCAGACTTGGTACCAAAGATAGCCTGAACACCACCAGAAACAACAACAACACCTGCTGCACCAAGCTTTTTCAGCTTGTCTTGATCAACGATTTCAGTATCAGCAACAGATACGCGTAAGCGCGTGATACATGCATCTAAGTTAGTGATGTTCTCTTTACCACCAAATGCAGCAACAAGTTCAGCAGCTAGCTCAGAGCCCGTTGCAGTCGCTTCATCGTCTGACTCGTCTTCACGACCTGGAGTTTTAAGATCAAGCGCTTTGATTACTGCACGGAATACAACATAGTAAACACCTGCGTACGCAACACCAAGACCAATTAACAGAGGTATATTTTCTGCTCGAGGAGACTGAACAACAAAATCAATAAATCCGTTCGAGAATGTATGACCGTGGATAATACCAAGTGAATTTGTCAACACATAAGCTAAACCAGCTAGAATCGCATGAATTGCATATAGAACTGGAGCAATGAATAAGAATGAAAACTCGATTGGTTCAGTAATACCAGTCAAGAAAGAAGTTAGCGCAGCTGACGCCATGATACCCATTACTTTCGCACGGTTTTCTGGTTTAGCTGAATGTGCAATAGCAAAAGCAGCAGCAGGAAGACCGAACATTTTAAATAGGTAACCACCCGCTAATTGGCCGAAACCATTACCTGCAGCACGTGATGCATCATCAGCAGTTAGGAAACATGTCATGATGCCATGAACTTCCTCGCCACTACCATTTACACAAGTACCAGCTTCGTAGAAAAATGGTACGTTCCAAATGTGGTGCAAACCAAAAGGAATCAAAGAACGTTCGATGATACCGTAGATACCAAATGCTGTAACAGGGTTTTGGTGTGCTGCCCAATCTGAGAATGAAGCGATTAAAGATCCAATTGGTGGCCAAATGAATGACAATACAACACCAAGTGCGATAGAAACAAAACCAGTGATAATTGGCACTGCACGTTTACCTGCGAAGAAACCAAGGTATTCCGGCAATTGAATTTTGAAGAATCGGTTAAATGCCCATGCAGCAACACCACCAGCTAGGATACCACCTAGTACACCTGTATCGATCTTATCTACACCCATTACGTCAGCCATAACGCTTAACGTAGCGGTCATAATGCCGTAACCGACAATCGCAGATAGACCAGATACACCATCATTATTCGTGAAACCTAGTGCAACACCAACGGCAAACAGCAAAGCCATTTGACCGAAAACGGAACCACCCGCTTGCTCCATTAAATGTGAAACAACTTCTGGCAACCAAGAAAAGTTGGCGGCGCCAACACCCAACAAAATACCCGCAACTGGAAGAACTGATACTGGAAGCATCAGAGCCTTACCAACTTTTTGCAGGTTAGCAAAAAGGTTCTTAAACATGTTCATGCTCCTGAAAAATTATATGTGTTATTGGGTTCTAACGGCACACCCCCGTAGCCATAATGTTAGCACCCCAGAAAATGTAACTATTTGTAACAGTTTATTTTCTGCATCTAAATATATCTGGTGAGCCAATCTCCATGCTAGTGAGTTACGAAAATTAGTTTCAAATTTATAGATAGATCACAATAACGAGACAGTCATGAAATGCATTGCAAACAAGCTAACTATCTAATATTTATAAACTTATAAAGATATGAGATTAATTTTAATGGGTAAATAAAATAGGTACGGTTGTTATTTTATGTAACAAAATTACATTTTGGACTTTTTGAGCTCTCAAGTTCAACAATTTGGGTAAACACGATTAAGCAAACGTTCAAACGTGAGATTAGTTACAAAAAAAGGAGCTTTGGCTCCTTTTTTATACAATCTATGTTTTATTTCTCAAAAAAAGATCTTTGAAGTTTTCGGTTGTTTTATGCGCAACCTCATAGAGGGCTAACCCTTTTAATTGTGCAATGTATGCCGCGACCTCAACCACATAGGCGGGCTGATTTTGTTTACCACGATGCGGTACGGGAGCGAGGTAAGGAGAGTCAGTTTCAATAAGCAGCCGCTCTAAAGGAAGCTCTTTAACCACTTCTTTTAGCTCTGTCGCTTGTCTAAATGTCACAATGCCAGAGATTGAGATATAAAAGCCGAGTTCCATCGCTGCTTTGGCAAAAGGCAGGTCTTCAGTAAAGCAGTGGATAACGCCACCACATTGATCAGCCTGCCCCTTCGTTAAGATATCTAACGTGTCCTTACGTGCATCCCTTGTGTGGATTATCAGTGGCTTATTCAAGTCCACAGCAAGCTCAACTTGTTGTGAAAACCGTAGCTTCTGTAGCTCTGCCGTTTCAGGCTGATAATGATAGTCAAGGCCGGTTTCCCCAATCGCCACCACTTTAGGATGACGCGCATACTCATGTAGCCGGTCAAGCGCAAAATCACTTTCGACATCTAGTGGATGAACACCACAAGACGCATATATTTCCTCAAAAGGGCTGATCATTTCCATCATATTAGGAAAAGAGTCTAACGTTACCCCAACAGACAACAGTTGATTTACGTTAGCTGCCTTTGCTTTTGATACAACATCTTCTATCCCCGAATGAAGATTTTGGTAATCTAGTTTATCCAGATGACAGTGCGAATCTACAAACATACTTCCCCATTAAATTCGAATAGCCAGTTTAATATCAGCAGCTCTTTATTCAAGCCAGTATGATGAGCGAGTTGCTCACGCAATCGACCTAAGCTTGTTGTGTGTTTATATAACGTATCGTAGCTCAATAAACTTGCTAACGTTTCACTACCGGGAGTAAAAAAGGGTTCCGTAATACTGAAACTTCTCTTCTGTGCATCTGAAAGCAAGAACCATAACCACAATAAGCTGTCTTCATGACTAGCTAGTAGCTTCGCAAGATTAACCCCGTCTTCAGTACCAGAAAGAAAAGATAAAAAAAGTTGTTCGATTTTTTTATATTCAGCATCTAAGCCTTTTTCCACAAATTCACGCGTACTCAAAGGCGAATTACCATGAATATGTGCCGCATATTCTGGGATCGGCTTAGAAACATGACTAGTTAACCATGCCGTAAGGAGTTGTGGCTCTGGGTTAGCAATATGCCACTGCTGACAACGACTTTTTATGGTGGAAAGTAGTTCGTTGACTTGCGTTGTGATCAGCAAGAAAAAGCAGTTTTCTGCTGGAGACTCTAAGGTTTTTAACAACGCATTAGCCGCCGATTCATTCATCGCTTCTGCAGGCTCAATAACAAACAAACGGAAGCCTGATAATTGAGAGGATTCTTGTGCGACCCTGTTATATTGACGAACTTGATCAACCGTAATCGACTTACCTGACTTTTCAGGTGCAATATAATGATAGTCAGGGTGACTATTTGATTGCATTAACTGGCAACTATGGCAAAACCCACACGCGTCTTGCTCATCATTCGAACACATCAATGCTTGAGCAAAACGACTAACCAAAGGCTCTGTGCCCATACCTTTTTCTGCACTCAGTAGTGTTGCATTCGAAAAGCGGGACGCTGCGAGGTTAGTTTGCCATTGCCGCCAAACCTCTTCTAACCAAGGCGCTAGCGTGCTCATGCCTGACAATCCAGCCACTGGTTCAGTGTTGATGTAATATCAGTGGCTACTTGTTCGATTGATTGCTCCGCATTAACAATGACAACACTTTGATCTTGCGCAGCAAGCTCCAAATAACGCTCACGAGTCCTATCAAAGAAACTCATATCCATCTTCTCAATACGATCAAGCTCACCACGTCCACGAGCCCTTTCTAGGCCAACACGAGGATCGATATCAAGATAAATCGTCAAATCAGGTTTAAACTCACCCAATGTGGTTTGTTTCAGAACAGTCATCACATGACGATCAAGTTGTCTGCCACCACCTTGATAAGCTTGAGAAGACATATCATGGCGATCACCGACAACCCATACCCCTTTATTTAAGGCAGGCTTGATAACATTTTCAACCAACTGAACTCGAGCAGCATAAAGAAGAAGTAACTCTGTCATGTCTTGGAGTACTTCACCTTCGTGCTCTTGTTTAATCAAGGTTCGTAGTTGCTCTGCTAAATCTGTACCACCCGGCTCTCGCGTATGCTGAATATCTTTAATGCCCGCTCGATTTAAACAATTCAATACTGCTTCAATTGCCGTGCTTTTCCCAGCACCTTCTAAACCTTCAATGACTATGAACTTCGCTTGCTTCATTTCTTACTTCTTAATTTTCTCAAGTACGCCCTAACGGCACGATTGTGTTCTGCCAATGTTTTGGAAAATACATGACCACCATCCCCACTCGCAACAAAATAGAGATAGTTACTATCTTCAGGATCTAATGCAGCAGCAATGGATGCTCGACCCGGCATTGCGATCGGCGTAGGTGGTAATCCAAATATCACATAAGTATTGTAGGGCGTTGGTGTACGTAAATCTCGTTTACGAATATTACCATCGTACTTATCTCCCATGCCATAAATGACCGTAGGATCCGTTTGAAGTCTCATTCGTTTATTCAATCGATTCACAAATACCGAGGCCACCCGTTGCCTTTCCGAAGCAATGGCCGTTTCTTTTTCAATAATGGAGGCCAGAATGAGTGCGTCATACTGATTATTTAATGGTAGATTTTTCTGTCTCTTTTCCCATTTCGAATCAAGCTCTTGAGCCAGCTGAGTGTTGGCTCGTTTCAGGATCTGAACATCTGACATACCATTGGTGTAATGATAAGTTTCAGCAAGAAACATTCCCTCAAGCTTATCTACATCCAGTCCAAGAAGGGCAGCGATTTCTTTCTCACTCAGCTTGTCAATTGTATGCTGCAGATAAGGCGCACTCGCCAGTGCATCTCGCCACTCTTTAAACGTTGAGCCTTCAACAAAGGTAAGAGAAAATTGATGTTCTTTTCCTTCACTAAATTGAATAAGAACATCTCTTAATGTGGTTGGCCCCTTTATTAAATAAGTACCGGCTTTGACACCAGTTAATTCAGGATAAAATCGACGGGAAAGAGGGGATAAATCATTAATTTCAATGAGCTGATCATTTGACAGTTGGGCCAACAGTCGATTGAAACTTGTGCCCGGTTTAATCGTTACTATTTGTTCTCCAGCAAGATTTAATGGCTGATTAACAAATAAGTTCACTTGCTTAGTCACATAAAAATATCCGCTTACAAGTAGCAAAACAGCGGCAATAGTCAGTACAGTGATTTTTTTAATCACAGGATATGTTCTCCTGAATCATTTTTGTTATTTTTCCAATTGGGTAGCACTTCTGTTTAATGTTTTTAATCGGCACTACACCTAGAATTGAATTAGTGATAAACACTTCATCAGCATTCTCTATATCACTGAGAGAAAAATGCCCAATAAGCAACTCCCAGTGATTTGCTTGCGCGAACTCTAAGACCTGAGCTCGCATCACGCCTACTACACCAGAATTCGTTAAGTCTGGCGTAAATAACACGTCATTTTTAGTCCAAAAAAGGTTAGCCATAGTGGTTTCAATGACATGTTCATTGATGTCTAACACCACGCCATCGACATAACCTTGATTATCCATTTCTGCTTTTAATAAAACCTGTTCCAATCGGTTATTGTGTTTATGCCCTGCTAACATTGGATTTAATCCCAAACGCTGTTCACAAACACCTAAAATCATCCCTTGATGACGATAATCAGCGTAGAGTTCAGGGTAAGGGAAAGTGCTGATCGTGACGGTGGGATTAATGACGCCTTGGGGGCTGTAACCTCGCCCACCTTCACCACGACTAATATGAATTTTGATTCCAGCTTTATCATCGCTCAGTGCTGCTTGGCGTACCCAACTTTCAATTTGTTGCCAATCAGGAAGTGGAATCGAAAGTCTCTCCAAGCATGCATTCATACGATTAACATGACATGGCCAAAGAGTAGGCTCACCTTTGCGAGTAAGCAGCGTCGTAAAGCATCCATCACCGTATTGAAAAGACCGATCTTTAACCATATGGTTTTCGGTCTTCATTCCATTTATCCAATACATATTTACTTCCAAACAAAACAAAACGGCTTAATGCCAAAGCATTAAGCCGTTTTACCACAATTCGGTTGATTTCTCTTTAAATCTTTTTGAATACAAGAGAACCGTTTGTACCACCGAAACCAAATGAGTTACAGATCGCGTATTCCATTTCTACTGCTTTTGCAGTGTGTGGAACAAGATCGATATCATCCAAACCTTCATCGCGGTTATCGAGGTTAATTGTTGGAGGTACAATCTGATCCACTAATGACATCACTGTAATGATAGCTTCCACAGAACCTGCCGCACCCAACAAATGGCCTGTCATTGACTTAGTTGAAGAGACTTTAACTTGTTTAGCTCCCTCTTCACCCAAGGCACGACGGACACCTTTTATTTCTGCAACATCACCTGCTGGTGTCGATGTGCCATGCGCATTTACATAGCCAACCTGAGTACCGGTAATACCTGCATCTCGCATCGCTGCTTCCATAGCAAGCGCACCACCAGACCCATCTTCACTTGGAGAGGTCATATGATAAGCATCACCAGACATACCGAAACCAACAACTTCAGCATAAATCTTAGCGCCACGAGCTTTTGCGTGTTCGTATTCTTCTAGAACCATGATTCCGGCACCGTCACCAAGAACGAAACCATCACGGTCTTTATCCCAAGGACGAGAAGCTTTCTGAGGTTCATCGTTACGAGTAGAAAGTGCTTTCGCTGCACCAAAGCCAGCCATGCCTAGTGGAGTAGATGCTTTTTCTGCACCACCAGCAACCATAGCTTCCGCATCGCCGTATGCAATCATACGTGCTGCGTGACCAATATTATGAAGGCCAGTTGTACACGCCGTCGAGATCGCAATATTTGGACCACGTAGACCGCGCATAATAGATAAGTTACCCGCAACCATATTAACGATGGTTGATGGAACGAAGAATGGGCTAACCTTACGTGGGCCTTTGCCTACCAACGCAGTGTGGCCAGTTTCGATCAAGTCTAGACCGCCAATACCTGAGCCGATAGCAACGCCTACGCGAGCCGCATTTTCTTCATTGATTTGTAAGCCAGAGTCATCTAGGGCTTGGATACCCGCGGCGATACCGTATTGGATAAAAAGATCCATTTTACGAGCATCTTTTTTAGACATGTACTCAGTGCAATCGAAGTCTTTTACAAGGCCTGCAAAGCGAGTAGAAAAGTTTTCAGTATCAAAATGTTCGATATTAACGATACCACTTTGACCTTCTAGCAGGGCTTTCCAAGATAATTCTACAGTGTTGCCTACCGGTGACAACATACCCATGCCAGTGACAACAACACGACGCTTGGACACGATTTTATTCTCCGGGATTGAAGTGATTCTACGAGAGAGATAGAAGAGTTTAAAAACACAGGCGGCCAGAAGGCCGCCTAGGGGGAGATATTACTGAGCGCTGTTCACGTAGTCGATTGCAGCTTGAACAGTAGTGATCTTCTCAGCTTCTTCGTCTGGAATCTCAGTGTCGAATTCTTCTTCTAGAGCCATTACTAGTTCAACAGTGTCTAGAGAATCAGCACCTAGATCGTCAACGAAAGAAGCTTCGTTTTTAACTTCTGCTTCGTCTACACCTAGCTGTTCAACAATGATTTTCTTTACGCGTTCTTCGATGTTGCTCATTTTTTCTTTTCCTTTACAGATTTCGCCTAATGCGATGATTCCGTAGTTTATTCGAACTATTGAAAGTTGCAAGGGGGTCCTTGCTGGTCAAACCACAATTTTAGCGATTTTAACCGAAATTCAATACATTTTTGACTTATATCATGCACAACTGTTGTGCAGGTTTACATCTAATCTCACAAGTTAGAAGCCGTTTTATAAGACAGCAAACAGCTCATTTTGTTCAGATTAGACATTAAACCATGTACATGCCACCATTTACGTGCAAAGTTTCACCAGTGATGTAAGCCGCTTCAGGTGAAGCAAGGAAAACCACTGCTGATGCAATTTCACGTGGATCACCAAGACGACCTGCAGGCACGTTCGACAACGTTGCTGCACGTTGGTCATCATTTAGCGCCTTAGTCATGTCAGTTTCGATGAAACCTGGAGCAACAGTGTTAACCGTTACGCCACGAGAAGCTACTTCACGAGCCATTGATTTAGTGAAACCAATTACGCCTGCTTTCGCAGCAGCGTAGTTTGTTTGACCCGCGTTACCCATGGTACCAACAACAGAACCTACGTTGATGATGCGACCTGCGCGTTTTTTCATCATGCCACGTAGAACCGCTTTAGACATACGGTAAATTGGCGTTAGGTTCGTATTGATGATGTCATTCCACTCATCATCTTTCATACGCATCAATAGGTTATCGCGCGTGATACCTGCGTTGTTAACAAGAATATCGATTGCACCGAACTCATCGTTGATGGTTTTTAGTGTTGCTTCGATAGACTCAACGTCAGTTACGTTAAGTGCTAGGCCTTTACCGTTTTCACCTAAGTACTCGCTGATCGCCGCTGCGCCGCCTTCAGAAGTCGCAGTACCGATTACCGTTGCACCACGCTCAACAAGAAGTTCAGCAATCGCACGACCAATGCCACGGCTTGCGCCTGTCACTAGAGCAATCTTACCTTCTAGATTCATCATGTTGTGTTTTCCTTTTCTTATCGTGAACGAATTACTTAGCGGCTTCTAGCGATGCTACGTCGTTAACAGCTGCTGCACTTAGTGTTTTCACGATACGTTTAGTCAGACCTGCCAGTACTTTGCCAGGACCAAGCTCAAGAAGATTTTCTACACCTTGCTCGCTCATTAGTTGCACGCTCTCAGTCCAACGAACTGGGCTGTGAAGTTGACGAACAAGTGCGTCTTTGATTTTTGCAGGATCCGTTTCTGCTGCCACATCAACGTTGTTGATAACCGGAAGTTGTGGTGCATTGAATTCGATAGACTCTAGCGCAACCGCTAGCTTCTCTGCTGCTGGTTTCATTAGTGCACAGTGTGAAGGCACTGAAACAGGAAGAGGAAGTGCACGTTTTGCACCCGCTTCTTTACATAGTGCACCCGCACGCTCTACTGCGTCTTTGCTACCTGCGATAACAACTTGACCAGGCGAGTTGAAGTTTACTGGTGAAACTACGTCACCTTGCGCTGCTTCTTCACAAGCTTTTGCAATCGCTTCATCATCTAGACCGATGATCGCATACATTGCACCAGTACCTGCTGGTACTGCTTCTTGCATAAGTTGACCACGTAGCTCAACCAGTTTGATTGCTTCTTTAAAGTCAATCACGCCAGCACATACCAGTGCTGAATACTCACCTAGGCTGTGACCCGCTAGATTTGCTGGTTGCTCAAGACCAAGCTCTTGCCACACGCGCCAGATAGCAACCGATGAAGCTAACAATGCAGGCTGAGTACGGAAAGTTTGGTTGAGATCTTCTGCAGGTCCATTTTGAACAAGCGCCCATAGGTTGTAACCTAGTGCGTCAGATGCTTCTGCAAATGTTTGTTTTACTACGTCATATTGTTCGCCTAGGTCAGCAAGCATACCAACAGCTTGAGAGCCTTGACCTGGAAATACGATAGCAAACTTGCTCATGTTATTTTCCTTTAAGCAAAGTAAAAAGAAATAAGATGCACCTTAGTGCATCTTAAATTTTGAATTTTTGTGAAATTTAAAACTTCACTAGGGCTGAGCCCCAAGTAAATCCGCCACCAAAGGCTTCAAGAAGTAGCGTTTGGCCACGCTTAATTCGACCATCACGAACCGCTTCATCCAACGCTGTAGGTACCGTTGCTGCAGACGTGTTGCCGTGTTTATCAAGTGTAATCACGACTTGGTCTAGTGACATCGAAAGTTTCTTCGCTGTCGCCGAAATAATGCGGTAGTTCGCTTGGTGCGGCACTAACCAATCTAGCTCAGACTTGTGCATATCGTTTGCAGCAAGTGTATCTTTCACTAGCTTAGATAACTGAGTTACTGCCACTTTGAATACTTCGTTACCCGCCATGTGCAGCCATTTGTCAGCATCTTTACCACGCTCTGGTACAGGAAGACTCAGTAATTCGCCAAACTGGCCATCAGCATAGATGTGTGTTGATAAGATGCCCGGCTCTTTACTTTGACCAACAACCACTGCCCCCGCAGCATCACCGAACAAAATGATAGTAGAACGATCGGTAGGATCACACGTTTTTGATAATGCGTCAGCACCTATCACCAGTACGTTTTTACACATGCCTGATTTAATGTGTTGGTCAGCTACCGATAGAGCGTAAATAAAGCCAGAACACGCAGCTGCCAAATCAAATGCAGGACAACCTTTGATGCCTAGCTTATCTTGAACCTGACATGCTGAAGATGGAAACGTGTGGCTACCGCTCGTTGTCGCTACAATGATCAAATCAATATCATTTTTGTCAATGCCAGCCATTTCGATAGCATTCTTAGCAGCGTAATAGCCCATATCTGCAACAGATTCGTTTTCAGCAGAAATTCGACGTTCTCTGATACCTGTTCGGGTTACGATCCACTCATCGCTTGTATCTACCATTTTCTCGAGATCTGCGTTTGTACGCACCTGAGATGGCAGGTAGCTGCCAGTACCTAAAATTTTGCTATACATGAAGACTAATAATGCCTCTCGAGTAAAACCGCTTCCAAACGATCGCTAATACGGCCTGGTACTTGTCGTTTGACCTCGTGTAGCGCTTCGCCAATTGCGTTGACAACAGCCGCTACATCAGCACTTCCATGGCTTTTTATGACAATGCCGCGCAATCCTAGCAAACTTGCGCCGTTATACTGGTCGGGGTTCAATGTTTTTAGTTCATTAAATAAGCCAGAAAATAATTTTCTTGCAATCCAACCCTTTATTGAGGAAGCCATCATATACGCTTTTAGCTTATCAATAAAAAGCTGGGCTGTGCCCTCACAAGCTTTAAGGCAAACATTACCTACAAATCCATCACAAACAACCACATCTGCAACATCTTGTAGTAGCTGATTACCTTCAATGTAGCCAACATAATTCACAGACTGAGTTTGTGATAGCATTTCAGCGCATCGCTTAACCAAGTCATTGCCTTTAATTTCTTCAGCGCCAATGTTTAATATTGCAATTCGAGGAGGACGTTGAAGATATTGCTCAGCCAATGCGCTTCCCATAACCGCAAATTGAAATAAAGAATCCGCATCACTGGAAACATTCGCACCGAGATCCAGCATCCAAGTTTTCCCACCTTTTAGGGTAGGTAACGCGGAAACTAATGCTGGCCGTTCGATCCCAGGCAATAATTTGAGCTTAAAGCGAGAGAGTGCCATTAAGGCGCCTGTATTTCCACCACTTACACAGGCTCCTGCTTGCCCATTGGAAACATGATCGATCGCCAGAGCCATGGAGCTTCCGGCACTATTTCTTAAAGCAAACGATGGTTTTTCTGAATTGGAAATCACTCGGTCACAGTGTTCAATACGCAGGCGTGAATCTGGCTGATAACCAAGCAAAGAAAGCTGAGTTGTGATCGCGTCTCGATCACCAATTAGGGTCACTTTTAGCTCTGGGAAATGTGACAGTACCTGCACGGCGGCAGGCACTGTGACGCGAGGACCGAAATCCCCGCCCATTGCATCAAGTGCAACGGTTATATTTTGCAAAGGGTCAACCTTACTTGTTGATAACCTTCTTGCCGCGGTAGTAACCTTCAGCAGTCATGTTGTGACGTAGGTGAGTTTCACCTGAAGTTGCGTCAACAGAAAGTGCTGCTGTAGTTAGGGCATCGTGTGAACGACGCATACCACGCTTAGAACGTGTCTTACGGTTTTTTTGTACGGCCATGGACCCTACTCCTGTGTTAATGGCTTATAGAATTACTTCTTTAAGCTTTTTAAAACATCGAATGGATTCGGTTTCTCTTCCACTACTTCTTCTGGAAGTTCGCCAAACACCATGCTATCTGAATTAACGCTACAGTCCGCCTCATCATGCATTGCAACTTGAGGTAAGTTTAGAATGAACTCGTCTTCAACTAACTGTATTAGGTCAACCTCACCGTACTCGTTCAGATCTACCAAATCGTACTCTTCCGGTGCATCTTCTTCACTTTTTTCACTGTAAAACGGTGTGTAAGTGAATTCAACTTCGCACTCATGTGCGAAAACCTCATTACAG